>JASHOS010000128.1 GCA_030040995.1 Terriglobia bacterium
CCATTTACGGAACTCTTGCCCTGCTAACAAAGCAGCGGCTACTGCCCAAAGCATGCGGAGCCCTCACGGAGGCACCGAGAAAACGAAAATACTCGCTAGAAAAATTGCAGCCGCCGCTCTTGAAACTGATGAAACGCCTCCTCAAACAACGAGTCCTCCAAGGTGCATCGAATGGCCTATTCTAGCGCCTATGCCCCTCACCCGCCCTCCGTCGTCGGGCACCCTCTCCCTGGGGAGAGGGCCTGGATCTCGAGTTCTATCCCTCTCCCGAGGGGAGAGAGTGGCTCGCGGCCGGCGTTTTCTCCAGCCGGCGCGGGCCGGGTCAAGGGGTTTTCTGCGCGTATCGCATAGAGACCCGCAAGTGTGCATGCCAACCGGAATTATGACGGAAGCCGGGGGCGCTACGTGCAGAGCGGCTTCCGATGGTGGTAAAGTTATAAGCGCAGGTTTACCTCATGGCGTCCCCCCTGAGCTCACCATCAAGGTTTTCCGTTGATGAGATGGCTTTCCGCCCCGGCCTGATGGCGCTTCGCGTTGCAAGCTCCTTAGCTGTGATAGCGGCCGTAACCCTAGGCTGCTCGCGTGTAATACCGCTCGGAGCTCCTACCGCGGGGTTCTTTTATCTGGTCGCCATCGTCGTGATCGCCCGAGGCTGGGGATTATGGGAAGCGATTGCGGCTTCGGCTGGCGCCCTGCTCGGGTTTGATTATTTCTTCCTGAAGCCCTTCGGAAGTTTCGCCGTGCACGACCGCGCCAACATTGAAGCGTTCATTGGTTTTCTCTCGGCTGCTGCTGCGGTCAGCTTCCTGGCCGCCCGGCCCTCGCGGTCCGAGAACTCCATCGACCGGCAAAGGGAAATGGAGAGCCTTTATGCCTTGAGCCGCGCCATTCTGCTTATCGATCCAGCGCGCGCTGTGGCCAAGCGAATCGCCTACCATATTGCTCAGATATTTCAGGTCCCTGCCGTGGTGCTGTATGACCGGCAAAGCGGAGAGATTCACTGCGACGGACCGGAGGACCTGCCCGGTATCGAGGATAAGCTGCGCCAGTCGGCGGTGCATGGAACGCTGTTTCAGGACGAGGAAAGGCAAACCGTTATTGCCGCGGTGCGTCTGGGAGGCGCGCCGATCGGGAGCATCGCTCTGCGCGGCGCAAAGCTTTCGGATGGCGCCCTGCACGCTCTGTGTAACCTCGTGGCAGTGGGCCTCGAAAGGGTTCGAGGGCAGGAGGCCGCCAACCGGGCTGAAGCGGCCCAGCAGAGCCAGGAATTCAAGTCGGTCCTTCTCGATGCCATCGCTCACGAATTCAAAACCCCTCTCACTTCCATTAAGGCTGCTGCCACTGCGCTGCTTTCGGGCTCCGTCGAGAACGCGCCCGAGCGGCGCGAGCTGATTTCAATTGTGGACGAAGAAGCGGACCGCCTGCGGCGCCTGGTTGGCGAGGCGATTCAAATGGCTCGGCTCGAGGCGGGCAAGAGCCAGATGTCGCGCGTGCTCCACGCAGCCCCTGACCTGGTGGATGCGGCGCTCGAGCCCTTGCGGCCGATGATGGAGGGCCGCGAACTGCGCATTTCGGTGCAGCCAGACTTACCTTTTGTGCTGGTTGACGCGGATCTCCTCGGGTTAGCGATCCGCCAATTGGTCGATAACGCGCTGAAATATTCCCCGCCCAGGGCACCCGTCACCATCGGATGCCGGGCCGCCGGCGGCAGGGTCCTGATCAGCGTCTCAGACCTCGGCCCTGGCATTCCGGAGATGGATCAGTTTCGTATCTTCGACAAGTTCTTCCGGTCACCGGCGGTGAGCGGGCAAGTGGTCGGTGCTGGAATGGGCCTCGCGATTGCCCGGAAGATTCTCGAGGCCCACGCAGGAGATATTCGGGTGCAGAGCAAACTGGGGAAGGGGGCGGAGTTTGTCATCTCGCTTCCGGTTTCAGGCCAGGAGATGCACGTATGAGTTCGGGACGCGTGCTCGTGGTTGATGACGAGCCACAAATCCGGCGCGTGATGCGGACCACATTGAGCGCGAGCGGCTATGAGGTGAGCGACGTTCGCAGCGGAGAAGAAGCGCTCCAGCGGCTCCAGTCGGAGGACTTTGATGTAGTGTTGCTTGACTCCAATATGCCGGGCCTTGGCGGCCTCGAAACGTGCCGCGCCATTCGCGAAGGCCGCGGCGAAAGCATTCCGGCAATTATCATGCTTACCGTGCGAAGCGCCGAAACGGACAAGGTGCAGGCGCTTGACGCCGGAGCTGACGATTACGTCACCAAGCCTTTCAGCACGCCGGAGCTGCTCGCCAGAATTCGCGCCGCCCTGCGGCGCGCCCCGGCAGGCCCAGCCGCCCTGCCGCAGCGAATCAGCTTGGAAGAGCTCGAAATCGATTTTGGCTCGCGGCAAGTCGAGGTGCGTGGCCGCGCCGCCCGCCTCACGCCGAAGGAGTTTGACCTTCTCCGGTTCATGGTAAGCCATCGGAACCGCGTTCTGGCCCACCGGGAGATCCTGCAAGCCATCTGGGGACCTGACTACGGCGACCAGGTTGAGTATCTCCGGGTATTCGTAAATCAACTCCGCAAGAAGATTGAAATCCAGCCTACACGCCCTCGCCACATCCTCACCGAACCCTGGGTAGGTTACCGCTTTCAGGCGCGCCAGCAAGACTGAGGAACTACCTCAGTTTCGGGCGCGCAGAGGCGGCTTTACGCCCGCCATTCTACGTGGCGGGCGTAAACCCGCCGCTACGATTGCGCCCGACACTTCGGGACTTCCACCAAGGAAATCCTTATGCCTCCCTTATGACTTCCTTATGGGCGGCATAGTATTTTGAGGAATATGCTGGATGTGGTCTACATCGTGCTCGCGGTAGCGTTTTTCGCGATGTGTTGGGCTTTTGCCAAAGCCTGCGACCGGATGTAGCGGAGGCATGAATTGATCCTTATTGCGGGTATCTGCGCTCTGCTCCTGCTTGCGTATTTGCTTTACGCCTTGCTGCACCCGGAACGGTTTTAAAGTAGCGCCGCCCATTAGGGCGGCACAAATTGTAGCGCCGACCTTCAGGTCAGCAGATGCCGGGCTAAAGCCCGGCGCTACAACAGTTAACGCGATGACCCCACTCGGTCTGCTGAACATTGCGGTCTTTTTTCTGGTGATTCTAGCGCTGACGAAACCGTTGGGCGCGTTCATGGCCGAGGTCTTCCAGGGCGAGCGAACGTTTCTGCACCCACTTCTCCGTCCTCTCGAGCGGCTCATCTACCGCGCGTGCGGCGTCCGCGAGAACTCCGAGCAGCGCTGGACCCAGTACGCCGCGTCGCTCGTTGCGTTCAGCCTGGTATGTTTTCTCTTTGTGTATGCTTTCGAGCGCTTGCAAGGCCTCCTGCCGCTCAACCCCATGGGCTTTGGAACGGGCCATGCTCCCGGCGGTGCCACCCGGATGACGCCCGACCTTGCCTTCAATACGGCAGTAAGCTTTGTCACCAACACCAACTGGCAGGCTTATGCGGGGGAGGCCACGTTGAGTTACCTGGTCCAGATGGCGGCGCTGGCGGTCGAGAACTTCGTTTCTGCGGCGGCAGGCGTGGCGGTGGCCTTGGCGCTGGTGCGCGGCTTGGCGCGGCAGCAGTCAAAGACTCTGGGCAATTTCTGGGTCGACCTCACTCGGGGAGTGGTTTACGTTTTCCTGCCGCTGGCATTTGTGGGCGCCCTGGTGCTGGGCTCGCAGGGCGTGATTCAGAACTTCAGGCAGTATACTCGGGCGGCGACGCTTCAAGGCTCGACGGATGTCATTCCCCAAGGCCCGGTGGCCTCGCAGGAAGCGATCAAGATGCTGGGCACTAACGGAGGAGGCTTTTTCAACGCCAACTCCGCTCATCCCTTCGAAAATCCTACTCCCCTGTCGAATTTCATCGAAACGCTCATGATCTTTGCGGTCCCCGCAGGACTCACCTACACTTTCGGGAAAATGATTGGCGATACACGGCAGGGTTGGGCCCTGCTGGCGGCGATGAGTGTCTTGTTCCTGTTCGCTGTCTTCGTTGTCTATGGAGCCGAGCAGCGAGGCAATCCTATTCTGACGAGACTGGGAATCGAGAGGTCGGCCACGGCACGGCAGCCGGGCGGCAACATGGAAGGCAAGGAGCTGCGGTTCGGAATTGCGGACTCCGCCCTGTTCGCTACGGTCACGACCGATGCAAGTTGCGGCGCGGTCAGCAGCATGCACGATAGCTACACGCCTCTCGGCGGGTTGGTGCTCCTTTTCAACATCGAATTGGGAGAAGTGGTGTTTGGAGGCGTCGGATCGGGCCTTTACGGAATGCTTTTGTTTGCGATGATTGGCGTGTTTATCGCGGGCCTGATGGTGGGACGTACGCCCGAATACGTTGGCAAGAAGATCGAGCAGAAAGAGGTGAAAATGGCGATGCTCGCCTTGATCATCATGGCGGCCAACATCCTCATGTTCACAGGCGTCAGCTCTGTGGCTCGCTTCAGCAAACGCGGGTATTGGAACCCGCCGGGAGCGGCGGCGGAAAACACCGCCAACGCCGGGCCGCACGGATTCACCGAGATCCTCTACGCGTATTCAAGCGCTAATGGCAATAACGGAAGCGCATTTGCCGGAATTGACGCGAACACGCCTTGGTACAACGTATCTACCGGGTTCGCAATTCTGATTGGACGGTTCCTGTTTATCATCCCTCTGCTTGCAGTCGCGGGAACTCTGGTGGCTAAACGGCGGATTCCTTCGACCAGCGGAACGCTACCCACGCACGGAGCGCTCTTCGTGGGAGTATTGATCGGAACGGTGGTTATTGTGGGCGCGCTTACGTTTTTTCCCGCGCTTTCACTGGGACCCATTGTGGAACACTTTCTGATGGTGCAAGGCAAGCTGTTTCCGGCGGTGGCGCTGCCATGGTAGTGACGGGTTGCGAAAATAAGGCATGGTTTTGGCTGTATATCAGGGCGCGACTGAAGTCGTGCCCTCGAGTTTCTATATTGCGGGTAGTGGCGCGCCCACGCTCGGAGCCCCGAAGGGGCGGTCTATTCCAGCCCAGGCCAACGGCCTGGGTTAGGGATGCGTGACGTTCCTGAGGAGCCCTGAAAGGGCGGACGATCCGAGGTATCACTTTTGGGCCAGTCGCTTTCCAAGCTCTATGTTCATCTGATCTTCAGCACGAAAGATCGGGAGCCTCTGTTACTGGGAAGGCTGTGCGGTCAGATGCATGCTTATTTGGCTGCGGTCCTGAACCATCACGATTCTCCGGCGATCAAGGTGGGTGGTACGGGCGACCACGTACATGCTGTGTTTCGCCTGTCGAAGAACCGCGCCTTGGCTGAGGTGGTAGAAGAGATCAAGACGAGTTCGTCGCACTGGATTAAGACGCAGGCCCCAGGGATGGGGGGTTTTCATTGGCAAAGCGGCTATGGAGGATTCTCGGTGAGCCCCAGCGAGTTGGGACGGGTGGTGGAGTACATTGAGGGGCAGGAGGCGCACCATCGTTCGTTGAGTTTCCAGGAAGAGTACCGGCGGTTCTTGAAGCAATACGAAGTCGAATACGACGAACGCTACGTGTGGGACTGAGGGAGATTGGCTCGCCCTTTCAGGGCTCAGGGCCTCATGGGGGAGGCTGATCACCCTGGGCGCTGCCCAGGGCTGGGTTAGAGCGGCCCTTCGGGCCTGTCAAATGTAGAAACTCCAGATCACGACTGGAGTCGTGCCCTGATACGACGCGTTGTAACACGAATTTGCGCAACGATGCGCTTGGACGCCCCCGGGCCGGAACAATTCTATGTCTACGCTCCCTAGCGTCGAGCAGGAAACGGAACTGATACCCAAGCGGCTGGCGCGGGCGCGTCCGCTTTTCGACCACGAGATACTGCGGCGGGCGGCGCGGCAATCGGTATTGAAACTGCGTCCTGCCGTTCAACTGAAGAATCCTGTGATGTTCGTGGTGGAGGTGGGCGCTGCTCTCACCACGCTGCTCGCCGCCGGGAGGGCCTGGAATGGCGGGCCTGGCCTGTCGTTTGTGATCCAGATCGCTTTATGGCTCTGGTTCACGGTGGTTTTCGCCAATTTCGCCGAAGCTATGGCGGAGGCCAGGGGCAAGGCGCAGGCGGATACGCTGAGAAAAACGAAATCGGATTCTACCGCAACCCGGGTCACCGGCGGATGTCGGTGCGAAGTTGTGCCAGCATCGAAGCTGCGCGCCGGGGATATTGTGATCTGCGAGGCGGGCTCGCTCATTCCGGGCGACGGGGATGTTGTCGAGGGCATCGCCACCGTGGATGAATCCGTGATCACGGGAGAGAGCGCGCCCGTCATCCGCGAGTCGGGTGGGGACCGCAGCGCCGTGACGGGGGGAACAAAGGTCCTCTCCGATTGCATCCGCGTCAGAATCACTTCCAATCCGGGCGAAACCTTCTTGGACCGGATGATCGCGCTCGTGGAAGGCGCGGAACGCCAGAAAACGCCGAACGAAATTGCCCTCAATATCCTGATCGCAGGACTGACGTTGATTTTTCTTCTCGCCGTCATCACCCTGCATCCCTTCTCCATTTATGCCGCCGCTTCTGTCCGCGGCGGCCGGATTCCCGGTATCGCGGTGCTGATTTCGCTGCTCGTTTGCCTTATTCCCACAACCATCGGCGGGCTGCTCTCCGCCATCGGCATCGCGGGAATGGACCGCGTGATGCAGCATAACGTGCTGGCGATGAGCGGGAAGGCCGTTGAAGCTGCCGGCGACGTGAACACACTGCTTCTCGACAAGACGGGAACCATCACGCTCGGCAACCGGCAGGCCGTCGAGTTTTTGCCGGCTTCCGGCGTGGCGGACCGCGATCTGGCGGACGCCGCCCAACTCTCAAGCCTGGCTGACGAAACGCCGGAGGGCCGCTCGATCATGGTGCTGGCGAAGGAAAAATACAATCTGCGGGGCCGCGAGTTATCGCAGCAGGAGGCGCGATTCATCCCGTTCTCCGCCTATACGCGGATGAGCGGAGTTGATTTGGACGGGCGCCGCCTGCGGAAAGGCGCGACTGAGGCGGTGGGAGAGTTCGTAAAGGAAAATGGCGGCCGCGTGCCTCCGGATTTCATGGAGATGGCAGACCGCATTTCACGCAGCGGGGGAACACCGCTGGCGGTGGCGGAGGGCTCCCGCCTGCTCGGGCTGGTTCATCTCAAGGACATCGTTAAGGGCGGCATGCGCGAGCGGCTGGCGCACTTGCGAACCATGGGCATCCGTTCCGTCATGATCACCGGCGATAATCCGCTCACGGCGGCGGCGATTGCCAATGAGGCGGGCGTGGATGATTTTCTTGCCCAGGCAACGCCGCAAGACAAGTTGGAATATATCCGAAACGAGCAGGCGGAGGGACGCCGCGTGGCCATGACGGGGGACGGCACCAACGACGCGCCGGCGCTCGCGCAGGCAGATGTTGGCGTGGCCATGAACAGCGGGACCATGGCCGCCAAAGAAGCTGGTAATATGGTTGACCTGGACAGTAACCCCACCAAGCTCGTGGAAATTGTGGCCATCGGAAAGCAGCTTCTGATGACCCGCGGCGCTCTGACCACCTTTTCTATCGCCAACGACATTGCGAAATATTTTGCGATTATCCCCGCCATGTTCGCCGGCACCTATCCGGCCCTGAATCACCTGAACATCATGCATCTGCATTCGCCCCAAAGCGCGGTGCTTTCCGCGGTAATCTTTAACGCGTTGATCATCGTCGCCTTGGTGCCTTTGGCGCTGCGCGGGGTGCGCTACCGGCCGCAGACCGCGGCCAGTCTGCTGCGGCGCAACCTCCTGATTTACGGGCTCGGCGGAATCATCGCTCCTTTCCCCGGCATCTGGATCATTGACCGTCTGGTTGCGTTTATCCATTTGGCGTGAAGGTTATTTTATGTGGCGGCATATCGGCCCTGCTTTTCGGCTCATGTTCGCGTTTACCATTCTCACCGGTTTTCTCTACCCGGCCGTCGTTACGGAATTGTGCCAGGTGTTCTTCCCTCGCCAGGCGAACGGCAGCTTGATCTACCGGCATGGCCGCGTCCTCGGCTCGTCTTTGATTGGCCAAAACTTTACCAGCCCCGCGTATTTCCATCCTCGTCCATCCGCAGCAGGCGTGGCAGGCTACGATCCGATGGCTTCGGGCGGGTCGAACCTGGGCCCGACGAGCCGGGCTCTCTACGAGCGCGTCAAGGCGGATGTGGCGCAGTTCAGGGCAGAGAATCCTGGTTATCAAGGTCCGGTCCCAGCGGATGCCGTGACCGCCTCGGCCAGCGGTCTCGACCCGGATATCAGCCCGGCATCGGCATTCGCCCAAGCGGCCCGTGTGGCCCATGCTCGCGGCCTCAGCCGGCGCCAGATCAGGCACCTCATTCGAGATTACACGCAGAAGCGCCAGCTTGGTTTTCTCGGCGAGCCACGCGTCAATGTGCTCGAGATCAACCTGGCCTTGGACCGGCTGGCACAAGACAGAAGGCAATAAGCAGAAGGCAGTAGGCAGAGCGCTTGAGCTCTTCCCGAGGGAGAGGGCAGGGGCCCACTTGTTGGGGTGGCACAGGCTCTCGCATTTCAGAGAGTCGGCGGCTTTTCTCGAGTTCCGGGGATAAAAGCCGCAGAGTCTCAAAAGCAGAGACTCTGCGCTACCCACTGTCTTCCCTTTGAATTCAGCCCCTCTCCCGAGGGAGAGGGTGGACCGCGGCCGGCGCTTTCTCAAGCCGGCGCGGGCCGGGTGAGGGGACCGGACGGCCAGAAAATGGCGGCTATTTCGGTTTTTGCGGCTGCGACGAGTTCGACTTCAGGGAGTAAACGAAATCTCGAATCTCATTACCCCGTTTATCAGTCTCGGCCAAGTGCTGGTTGTAAAGGCGCTGATGAATCTGAAATTCCTTTTGCGCAAGGCTCTTCCGGCCAAGATGGTTGTAGGCGAGGCCCAGCCGGTAGTAAGCCGCAGGAGAGCCCGGATCGAGTTTGATCGCCTGCTCATATTCGCGAGCGGCGTCCGCGAACTTCCTCTGCTGGGAATAGAGATTGCCAAGCTGAAAGTAGGCTTGGCTTAGCGAGGGGTCGAGCGCAATCGCGTTTTTCATGAGAACTTCAATCTGACCAAGAACCACGCCTGAGCTCGCTGTCTGCTTTCCCTTCCAGAGACTCATCGCATAGTAAAACTGAGCTTTAGCATCGTGGGCTTTTAGCTGGGCATAGCGGTGGAAGCACTCAATGACCTCGCCCGCCTGGCTTGGCGACCTGTCGTAGGCTTGGCTCAGAAAATAGTAAGCGCGCGGATCAGAGGGCGAGAGATCGGCGGCCCGGAGCAGGGCCGCTACAGCGTCATCGTATTTATCCTGCCAATAGTATGCGAGGCCAAGTCCCACCATGAGACG
>JASHOS010000129.1 GCA_030040995.1 Terriglobia bacterium
CCATTTACGGAACTCTTGCCCTGCTAACAAAGCAGCGGCTACTGCCCAAAGCATGCGGAGCCCTCACGGAGGCACCGAGAAAACGAAAATACTCGCTAGAAAAATTGCAGCCGCCGCTCTTGAAACTGATGAAACGCCTCCTCAAACAACGAGTCCTCCAAGGTGCATCGAATGGCCTATTCTAGCGCCTATGCCCCCTGCCCCTCTCCCCCAAAGGGGCGAGGGGAGAGTAGTCGACACACTTTTAGCCCTCTCCCTAGGGAGAGGGCGGCGCGCGGGCGGCGCTTTCTCCAGCCGGCGCGAGCCGGGCCTGCGCCCACCGAAGGTCGCTTACGCTCCAGAGCTTCAGCGACGGAGCGGCTCCTGCCCGCAGGCGGGTGAGGGGGTCGCGCTAATTCGGCGTCGGCTGCTCGATATGATCGATTACAATCATCCCCACCGGCGCCTTTCCTGGCTTCAGCCGCAAGCCGAGCTGCTGCTGGATTGCCGTGAAGATCGAAGGCCCGGAAGAATCGGACGCCGGTGTCGTTCCCGCCGTGGGCTGCTGGTTTCCGCCAGTTCCTCCCGCTTGCCCGGCTACAGCACTTTCGCCCGGCCCGGGCGCTCCACCGGGTCCCGGCCCGCCAAACATGGGACGCGGGCCTTCAGGCGTCCACTTCAGCGTGACGTCGTAACGACCCTCGAGCCCGGTTTGGTTGACGATTTCGCGCCCGCCGATTCCCGGCATATGAGAGAGGGCGCTTGCCAACTCGTCTACAGACATCCCAACCCCGGTGAGCTGACCCCGTCCGATGCTTATCATGGTTCCTCGTCTCGCTCCTGGTGCAGGAGGCTTGGCGCCGAGAGGACCGAGAGGTGGAACGGTCGATTTGGTAAGCTTCGGGCCGTGCTTGGCTACCACCAGCACGTAAACCGGCAGTTCCTTCGTTTCGTGAGTCACCTTCAGCTTGAATCGCTCCGTGAGCATCGACTGAACCATCAGTTTGATTTGATCGCCCCATTGATCGGAAGGAAGTTTTTTCTCCTCTTCTTCCCGGACGAGAGAATCCTCTACCTTCGCGTTAATGTCAAAACTTTCGGAGTTGATCCATTTGGGTCCGCCCAAGATCTGATCATCCCTCAGTGCAAGGCCAGGTTGTTTATAGCTGTACGCAAGCCCGATAAGCATCTTCGCGGTAAAGTTGGTTGCGATGAACCTTCCGGGAGGGATCTCGAAAAGACGGCCATGCGCGCCCGGCTTGGCTGGCTTGATCGAAGCAACTTCGAATTTTGGCGCCGAGGCGGCCGTGTCTTCGCTGGCTGGCGCAGAGCGCAGCCCGGCGCTTGGCCTCGACAGGCCGAACGCAATCGGCACCACAACGGCCAGGAATCCAACCACACCCAACAGCAGCTTCCTTCGGAGATCGAGCCTGCGTGAGCCGCGCTGCGTCATGATGCGAACAATCCGCTTCTTCAGATCGGCGCCCGTAACGCCGGATACACAAGAGAGCGGCGAACCGACGCAGAATTCGCAGGTCTTGAGAATGCTCTCGGCATAGGCCCGCGGCTGGTTCCCTAACTGCAACACGGCTTCGTCGCAGGCGCGTTCGCGCTCCTCCACCAGCCGCCCTCCCAGCCACCAAACCAGCGGGTGAAACCAGAAGACGGCTTCAACCGCCATGTGCATCGCCGCCGCCAGGTTGTCACGGCGGCGGACGTGCCACACCTCGTGCGCGAGAACAGCATCTAACTGGGCATCAGCCAGGTGCTCGGAGATTCCTTCCGGCCAAACTAAAACTGGCCGCAGGATACCGAAAATCCCTGGCTCAAGATGAGCTCGCGACAATAGCAACTCGAGCGGCTTCCGTATCCCTGCGATTCGCTCCAGGCGCCGCAGCGATTCCACTTCGCGCCCCTCGCGTAACGGCATCGCTCCGCGCAAGGCCACATCTATCCGCCGCCAGCGCGCAATCCATATGAAGAGGACCACCACCAGGCCACCTAGCCACACAATCCCGAGCATCACGGGAATCAGATGAATCAGCAGATAGCTGCGCACAACCGCTTGTGGGTTGGCTGTAGGCTTTTGTGAAAGACCCACGGTCAAGAAATCACTGACCGTGGCTACCTCCTGCACCGCCGCGTACAGTCCGCCGGCTGGCGCAGAGTGCAGCTCTGCGTTTGGTCTTGCCAGATGGCTGCCGATGACAACCAGCAGAGAAAAGGGAACGAGAAATTTCAGCGACGCTGCCAGCCAAAGCCAGTAGCGAGCCCGCGCCTGATTCTTTCGCAAGGCCAGCGTGAGCAGTGCGGCGATAAGGGCGAAGGCCGTCGACTGCCATAAGTGATTGGCCACGGCGGGGGCAACGGCCGCCCATATCAACCTCAAATAGTTCGGAATCATGGTGAAGCCTCGCTTTCCCGTAGCGCCGACCCCGCCCAGCGGGACCAGCACGTGAAATCCCGTAGCGCCGACCTTTAGGTCGGCACGTGCCGGGCTAAAGCCCGGCGCTACTTTCCCTCAATCTCTCGCAATGTCTTCTCAGCATCCTTCACATCGTTGAGCGTGAGTTTGCCGGATTCAATCAAGCGCGCCATCACCGGCTGCGTTCGCCCGCCGAAAAGGGCCAACAAATCGTCGATCAGCCTTCGCTGCGCGGCATCGCGTGAGATGACGGCTGCAAAAATATGAAAGTTACCGACTTTCTTGACGCGGCGCAC
>JASHOS010000130.1 GCA_030040995.1 Terriglobia bacterium
CTTCAACTTTTTACCCGGCAGAATGCCGAGCCTGTCGAGGTATTCCAGAAGCTTGCGGTCCCGCTCGTGCATGCTTTCGATCCTGACCCACGAGCCGGGCTCAGTTTCCCAAAGTTGTTGCAACCCCAGCTTTCGCCGCTCCGCGGCACTCTTGTTGATCTGGTTGCCATGAGGGCAGGGGTGGCCAATGCCGAGCTTCTCGACCAGCCTGCGCTCCAAATCTTCTGAAACCGAGTGCTCCAGGCGTTCTGCTTCCTCGTGCACTTTGTACCACTCCATACCGAGCATCTCATGAAGCATTCGTTCGATCAGGTGATGACGGATGCGCAGTTTGTCTGAGATGGCCCGCCCTGCGACGGTAAGGGAGATGCGGCCTTTGCGGTCAGTCTCAACCAGCTTATCCTTACGCAGCCGCCGGAGGGCCAGAGCGACCGCCGGCGCGCTGACTCCTAGCCATCGAGCGACGGTCGCAGCAATTACTTCGCCCTCTTCGGACTCCGCTTCGGCGATTGCCTTCAGGTAATCTCCTTTGGATACCGTAAGCTCCATCGCATTTTCCAGCTTGCAGCGCAATAGCAATCAAGGCATCCCATTATCCCACGGCATGACCTACCTGGCAAAACACTATTGACGTGCCCTTGCATATCCTAGTTAACTATAGTTTATAGTTTTTGGTAATCTTAGCTATATATTACAGGGACACGTGAATACTGCCGGAGCCGATTAAACTCCGAGCAGAATTATTACGAAAAGGACGCCAAATGATAAGCGAGGAGAATCTTAGGGTGCGGTCGGTCATCGTGTTGCTTCTCGGCCTGATGGTGGCAGGAGGCAGGGTCGCCCTTTGGGCTCAGGGCGAGACCACCAGCGCGATCGCCGGGCGCGTCACCGACGCAAGCGGTGCAGCCATTCCTCTCGCTGCGGTGACGATCCGAGGCGTGGAGAATGGCCTGGAGCGGAGCGTAAAAACAGACCTTGGCGGCCGCTTTAACTTCCCGCAGCTCAAACCCGGAACGTATTCGGTCCGGGTCGAGGCAAACGACTTCGAACCCCAGGAAAGCGGAGCGGTTTTCGCGGCGCTGGGGCGGACGCAAACAGTCAACTTCACTTTGAGGGTAGCGGCGGCGAGGCAGCGGGTCACGGTGAGCGGGCAGACTCCGCTGATCAACACTCAGAATCCAAATACGTCGATGACGTTGAACGCCAAGGGGCTCGAAAACCTTCCCAATCCCGGCGGCGACCTGACCTATCCTTTGCAATTCGCTCCGGGTGCGCTCATGAACACCGCTGGCAGCAGCAATGACTTTGTTGGAAGCACGAATGGGTACGGCAACGTGGAATTCAACGGACTGCCCGCATTGTCGAATGGCTATATTGTGGATGGAGTTGAAACGAATGATCCTTTCACCAATCTCAATATCGGGCTTTCCACCAACTTGGTTCTGGGGCTGAATGCCATTTCTGAAGTAACGGTCAACACGCTTTCCTACAATGTGGATCAAGGGCGCTATGGAGCTTCCCAGGTAGACTATGTGACCAAGTCCGGTGCGAACCAGTTTCATGGGAATCTCTACGAGCTCTGGAACGGCTCGGCATTGGATGCGGCTGACTTCTTTACCAACTCCACGCCCGGCGGTCTCAAACCCCGCTCCGTAGTTAACCATTTCGGAGGTAGCTTAGGCGGGCCGGTGATCCACAATAAGCTATTTTTCTTTTTCGATGCGGAGTGGCTTCGCATTGCGCTTCCCATCGTGGATGCGACGACGGTTCCGACACCGGCGTTCGAGAATTACGTTCTTCAGCAACTCCCGCTCGGCGGAAAGGATATGATCGAGGGGTCTATTTATCCGCCTGAGCCGCAAATGGCGCCGTTTTACGAAAAGCTGTTTTCGCTATATCAAACGACTGCGGGAACCCCTCTCGCAATTCAAGGTTGCCCTTTTAATAGCACGGGTGCTCCGGCGCCCGGCACTCTTGCAGACGGCAATGGCTGCGCGAACCGGCAAAGCATCTCACGCTCGAGCGATGACCATGAGCAGGTTCAGACGGCGCGGATCGATTACAATATCGATGCGAAGAACACCACGTGGTATCGTTTTCAAGCCGATACCGGCCTGCAAGCGGCGTGGACCGATCCCATTAACCCTCTATTCAACTCGGTTTCTCCTCAACCTCAGTATTCGTTTGCTGCCGGGTACGCGCACATCATCTCTCCCGATTTGGTGAATTACTTCAACCCGGGGTTTTCGTGGTATTCGAGCTTGTTCGCGCCGGCCGATTTTCAGACGACGCTCTCAGCATTTCCGATTGTCCTGCAAGGTCAAGGTGCGGATGCGCCTTTCACGACGCTCGGAGGGCTGGATAACACTTGGCCTCAAGGAAGGCGAGCTTCGCGATTCTTTATCAATGATAATCTGGCCTGGAATATTGGCGCGCACGAGCTTCGCTTAGGAACGAATACCCGCATTTTCTGGCTGAATGACTTTGATTTTGGAGAGGGAACGGTTCCGGCGGTGACTTATACCGACTTGCCGCAATTTATCTATGGCGTCGCGTCTACGGCGACGGCGAGCTATCCTTTGGCGGACTCGCAGCCATTCAATTTCCTCAACATCGACCTGTACGCCGGAGATACCTGGAAAATAACCCCAAGGCTCACCGGGACGTTTGGCCTTCGTGATGCTGATAACTCCAATCCGCTAAACCCTCACAATGCTGTGGCCGCTCTGCCATCGTCGTTCGACTCGATTTCCCATGGTGTCAATCAACCCCTGAACGCGCTGATCCTGACGCAACAAGAGAATCTCTTCCATTCAATGCCGCTTGCGATTTTGCAGCCGAGAGCGGCGATTGCCTTCCAGCTCACGCCAGCGACCGTGCTGCGCACCGGATTTGGTTTCTTCAGCGATCCCGTGCCGGGAAGCGTCGCCGACCTGCTCGGCGCCAATCCTCCTTACGTCAACAAGTTCGAAGGCGGACTTTTGGGGACGGTGGGCGGTACGGCGATCGCGCCCGGCGTGCCAGATAGCGCGGTCGGTACCACCATCACCGCAAACCAAAGTTTCCTGACCGGCTTCCAGCATGGAGAGCTTTCCTGCGCTTCACCCTTGTCCAGTGCCCGCGCCTGTCTTCCCCCAGTCTCGATGACCGTGTCGCCAGGCGGAGAGCTCCACGAGCCTTACTTCATGCAATGGAGCTTTGGACTTGAGCGCCAAATCGGCGGGACGGCCAAGTTACAGGCACAGTATGTTGGAACCCGCGCGGTGAACCAGCCCTACACGACGGAAGTCAACGGATATCAAAGCGCGTGTTCCGGCTGCTTTGCGCCTTTCCCGTACGAGACCCCCGCTGATCCTCGCTTCGGGGCGGTCACGCAGTTGAGCACCGGTGATAACAGCGACTACAACGGACTCCAACTAACAGCGGAGAAGCGCATGGCGGAGGGACTGGAGGGCGAGGTCAATTACACCTGGAGCCATTGCATCGACGAGGTCTCGAACGGCGGATTCTTGCCGTTTTCTTCGGGCGCAATTCTCTCGCCTCTGCCCGGCGAGCTGGACCGGGACCGCGGCCCTTGCGACTATGACATCCCGGATAACCTCAGTAGTCAGTTTGTCTATGCATTGCCTGCCAAGCCCTGGCACAGCCGCTTTATTCGCGGGCTACTCAATGGCTGGCAGGTGTCCGGGACCGCTTTTTGGCATAGCGGCGTGCCATTTTCGGTTCTCAGCACACCCTACTCGGCCAATGGCGACGGCGTCGTAAACGGCGCCGGCCCGCAGTTCGCGAGCGTAGTTCCGGGTGTGCCACTCTATGATCACAATCCTATTCCGGGGGTCACGCAGCCGGGAACAATTCAGTGGCTCAATCCCAATGCCTTTGTTTCCGCGGTCAATCCGAGCACGGGTGCTTGTACGGGAGGCGACAACCCTACCCATTGCCAATTTGGCGACCTCGGCCGGAACGCTTTTCGTGGACCGGGTTTTTTCTGGAGTGATTTTTATCTCACGAAACGCTTTAAGCTGTCCGAGCGGTTCACGTTGCGTGTTGACGGCCAGCTCTTTAACGTCTTCAACCATCCGGATTTTGCCCTTCCCAGCGACGTCTACGCGGGCATTCCCGGCGATCCCGCAACGCAGACGGGATTCGGCGCGCTCACCGCGACGACCTCTCCGCCCACCGGCCTGCTGGGTGTGGGCCTTGGCGGCGACAGCGCACCTCGCATGGTCGCCGTACAAGTACGCCTCGAATTCTGACAATTGGGCGTGTCACTTCAAGTAGGTGCGCACGATCTCAATGAGATCTTCGGCAGCTTCTTTTGAAGACTTTCTATTGGAAGACATGTGGTGTCGAATATGGTCCTCCATGAGTTCGGCCATCAGGCTGTTGATCGCTCCCCGCGCCGCCGCCAACCGTTGAAGCACGTCCGAGCAGGGGACATCCTCGTTCAGCGCACGCAGGACAGATTCGAGCTGACCGATCACCTTTTTTGTACGGTTTACGAGGTTCAACTTTTCCCGGGAAAGGTGTGGCATGTTGTCCTTGGAGCTACCCTATAGGGGTATAGTATCAGACGTTCAGGCTGCTCGAAAGGACAGTTCAAAATAAAGTCATCAACACTCAAGTGTCAGACGCTACCATGCCGGTCGCGGTAGGCACAGAGAGCCGTCCTCCGATCCCCTCCCGGTTTAGGAATTCTTTACGTCTTGTTCACAACTTTTTCAGGCATTTAAGGATATCTTCAAATTAGCAGCACTGAAATCGAGCATTGCAACTATGCAAAACGACGACGGATTATCTTTTGTGATTCCTACGAACCGGCTTCGCGAGGTGAGCGAGACGGTGGAGCAATACGACGAACACTTTTGGCGCAACGGCCACTCCCCAGAGATTATCGTCTTCGATGACTCCACTCCCGCCAATCGGGAGAAGTACTTCTCGCTCTTGGAGAAAACCAGAACGCATCACGACGTGTTTTACGTGGGTCCCCGTGAGAAAGAGCTGTTCCTCGCGTACCTCAATAGCAGGTTGCGAGACCGGCGCCTGGAATCGCTGGTCAAGAGCTTGTTCCGCCCAAGCTACGGGGGAAATCGCAACTACACGTTAATGCATACGCTGGGCGGGCTTATGATCAGCTCCGATGATGACATGCGTCCGTACTGTATGGTTGAGTACAGCCCTGAGTCGCTGGGCGACGACGAAGTCTTCCGGGGAAGACTTCACAAGTCCGGTGAGAACGGCTACACGCGCAAATCGTTTGACATTTTCTCGGCCTTCTTGGACGTGCTGGGTAAGGCGGTCAGCGACGTTCCCGACAATTACGAGCGGGGAGAATTCCTGGTGGATACCGCCACGGATCTTGAGACTAATGCGAGCAAAGGCCTGGCACGCGAGCATTCCCTGATGTTGCAGCGAGGAACGGCGCCCGGGGATTCTCTGGTCAAAATTGCACAGACATTTCGTTCCGGCACAAATGACATTGACGCCATCGACTTTCTGGAGATGTTCCTGGAGGATGAAAAACAGACGAGTCTCGATAGTCTAAACGATGTTTACGTGCTGGTGAATTTCCGTCCGGCGGTGACGAGCAAGAATTGGCGGATGGATTGTGGCGTCGCCGCCTACGATAATACCTTCGGCCTTCCACCGTTCTTCCCGACCAGGCTGCGCTTCGAGGATTACATTTACCGGCTCTGGATACGCCAAGATGGCATCGTTGCGGCTCATGTGGACGCGGCTCAGCGTCACCTGAAAAGCAACTACATGCGGAATCCGCTGGCGGCAGAGATCTTCAACGAGGAGGTGTGTAATCTCCTGAAACGCAAGATCAAGTCGACCGTTAGCCATATGGACTCTCTGACGATTTCCTTTGATTACGAAGGCGACGTTACGGCCGACGATGCTCGCGAAATTTTGGATAAGATTGTGGCGCTCCACGGGCGGGCCATGCAAGCCGCTGAGGTAGTGGGAACTCAGGACCGTGAGCAGGCGCTGCGGCTATTTGCCGCGAGTTTGGAGAAAGCCTTCTACGGTTTCGAACCAGACTTCTTCCAACACAACTTGCTGAGGGCGGTTGATGACGCTGTGGGCGTTATAAAAGCGTCGATCCAACTCTGGCCCTCTCTGGTTGAGATCGCATATTTCGAGAAACGCCGCCATGGGTTGCCCAAAACACGGGTTTGTAATCAGAAGAAGTGACCACGTTAGGACCGACGTAGTGAGGAAGGAGGCATTCAACCTCTATGCGGATAGCACAAGTGGCTCCGCTGTTTGAAAGCGTGCCGCCGAAACAGTACGGGGGCACCGAACGTGTGGTTTCCTACCTGACCGAAGAATTAGTGCGATTGGGGCACGGGGTGACGCTATTCGCAAGTGGCGACTCGCAAACAAGCGCCAAGTTGGTGGCGGCTTGCGATCAAGCTCTTTGGCGGGATCCTGAATGCCGCGACACGCTCCCGCAGCACGTTCGCCTGACGGAGTTGGTGTCTCGCGAGGCGCACAATTTTGACGTCATCCATTTTCACTGCGATTATGTGCATTTCCCGCTCCTCCGACGCCACGCCACTCCAGCCATCACGACGTTGCACGGTCGACTCAATCCTCACGACTTGGAGCCGTTGTTCAAGGAATACTCCGAAGCTGCCCTCGTGTCCGTGTCCGACGATCAGCGTCGGCCATTGCCCAGGTGCAATTGGCAGGCGACGGTTTATCACGGCCTGCCGCTGCACCTCCACGCCTTCCGGCAGAGAGCGAAAGACTATCTCTTGTTCGTCGGGCGTATCTCGCCGGAGAAGCGGCTGGATCGCGCCGTTGAGATCGCGCGGCGGACAGGGCGGCAGCTCAAAGTCGCAGCCAAGATTTACGACGAAGATCGAGATTACTATCACAGCTCGATCGAGCCGTTGTTGCGTGAGTCGAAATCATTCGTCGAGTTCATCGGAGAGATCGGAGGTTGTGACAAAGATGAATTAATGGGCAATGCTTATGCTTTTCTGTTTCCTATCGATTGGCCGGAACCGTTTGGCCTGGTCATGATCGAATCGCTGGCCTGCGGCACGCCGGTTATCGGCTGGAATCACGGATCAGTGCCAGAGGTATTCTCAGACGGAGTAACCGGCTTTATCGTAGATTCGATCGATGAGGCCGTCAGAGCTGTGAGTCATGTCGCGAGCCTGAATCGTTCCGTTTGCCGGCGAGTTTTCGAAGAACGTTTCAATTCAACGAGAATGGCTTGCGACTATGTTGAGGTGTATTCGCGTCTGATCCGGAAGGCTTCTCTTCCTATGGCTCCTCCGATCTCTGCAGAGACGGAGACACAACACCTGCAGCTAACGTCATGAAAAAGCAGTCTGGAAACAGCGAAGGGTTAATGGTGCGCAGTTGCCCGGAAGACGCGCATCACATCCTGGCCGATTCGAGTTTAGCCGACGAGCCCATTCGTGTCCTCAAGCACGGCGATACTTTCGCGCTCTTTGATCAGTACGGCGATATCCGTCCGACAAAGGGCGGAGAACAGGGTCTTTATCACGAGGGAACACGGTTTTTGTCTCGCCTGGTGGTGGAACTGGAGGGGGACAGACCTTTTCTTTTGACCTCCACAATCCGAGGAGACAACGGCCAACTCACTGTATCCCTTACGAACCCCGATCTTTGCCGGGACCAACGCCTTTACCTGCCCCTTGGCTCACTGCGCCTGGCGCTAAACAGGTTCCTCTGGCATGGAGCCTGCTATCAGGAACTTCGAATCGAGAATAACGGAACGCGGCCAGCGGACGTTGCCATCTCAATGCAAATCGCTGCGGACTTCGCCGACATCTATGAAATTCGCGGTCTCAAAAGGAGCGCTCGTGGCGATGACCTTGAGCCAGCGGTTCGGGAGGATCGCATAACTCTGGGCTATCGGGGCCTAGATGGTGTTGTGCGCAGAACTCTGTTGCATTTTGCACCGCGGCCTACCATCCTGGATGCGACCCATGCCCAGTTTGATATCGGTTTACTGCCCCGGCAAGCAGCCGTGCTTTATTTGACTCTTGGGTGCGAGCGTGAGTCCGAGTTGCGCAAACGCTCGACTCCGCTGCTACTTTTCGACCAAGCGCGGGTCGCAGCTACATTAGCTCGCGGCGCCCAAAACGGGAATGCCTGTCGAATCGAATCGTCGTGTCATCGATTTAATGCGTGGGTTAACCGAGCTGCATCGGATCTTGGCATCATGACGACCCTGCTTCCGACAGGTCCTTACCCCTACGCCGGTGTGCCGTGGTTTAATACTCCGTTTGGCCGCGACGGGATCATTACCTCCCTGGAATGCCTATGGTTTCAACCAAGCTTAGCGCGGGGGGTGTTAAGCTATCTGGCCTCAACACAGGCGACGGAATTAATACCTGAACAAGACGCGGAGCCTGGCAAGATTCTTCACGAGACACGAAATGGCGAGATGGCGGCGCTCAGAGAAATGCCTTTCGCGCGCTATTACGGCAGCGTGGATGCGACACCGCTTTTCGTCCAATTAGCCGGCGCTTACTACGAGCGAACTGCCGATCGGAAATTCATCGAAGAGATTTGGCCCAATATCGAGGCAGCAGTCATCTGGATGCGGGAGTACGGTGATCTTGACGGTGATGGATTTTTGGAATACTGCAGGCAGTCTGGCGACGGTCTGGTACACCAGGGTTGGAAAGACTCTGATGATGCGATCTTTCACGAAGACGGCTCGCCTGCTGGCGGACCGATTGCCCTCTGCGAAGTGCAGGGCTACGCCTATGCAGCGTGGCAGAGCGCGGCACTTCTGGCTGCAGTCCTCGGCCGAAGCGAGCAATCCGCAACCTTCAGGGCGCAAGCTGAGCTACTGCAAGACCGCTTCGAGAGTGCCTTCTGGTGCGACGACCTGTCCACGTATGCGGTGGCTTTGGATGGCGACAAGCGTTCCTGCCGCGTACGGACGTCTAATGCGGGGCAATGTCTTTTTTCCGGCATCGCCCGCCCCGAGCACGCGCGCCTCGTAGCGCGGACACTACTTGCGCCGGAGTCCTATTCCGGTTGGGGAATTCGTTCTGTGTCTGCTTCTGAAGCTCGTTACAACCCGATGGCCTATCACAACGGAGGTGTGTGGCCGCATGATAATGCGCTCATCGCATATGGATTTTCAACCTATGGTATGGCCAACGAAGCAGCCCGAGTTCTTTCAGGAATGTTTGACGCGGCGATGTTCTTCAACTTGCATCGGATCCCCGAACTGTTTTGTGGTTTTGCCCGAGATGAGGGCGAAGGCCCAATTCCTTATCCGCTGGCGTGCGCGCCCCAGTCCTGGTCTGCTGCCTCGGCGTTCTTGCTTTTTCAGGCCTGCACGGGTCTGAGGATTAGCGGGACCAGCCGGAAGATTTCGTTTGTTCGCCCTCTGCTTCCGGAATTTCTGAACGAAGCGAGAATTCTGAATTTGAAAATTGCGGATGCGAGAGTTGACGTAGCACTGATCCGCCACCATAAGGGCGTCAGTGCGAACGTGCTGAACAGACAGGGAGAGGTCGAGATCGTTCTCGTTGTTTGACCCCGCGCTTCCATCGCGCCGGTGAGAAGTCCGGACTAATCCCGACCACCATCGGAGGTTTACTCTCCGCCATCGGGATCGCGGGCGCGTGCTGGAGATCAACTTTACCCGGGAAAGACGTGCAAGGCACCTCATTCCAGTTGACAAGCATCTCACTGAGTGACGTAGTGGGTTAAGTTTTACTTCCGAGTACGCACGGACATTGGTTGTAGCGGCCGCGCGACTCCTCAGTCGCCCGGATCTGTAACCGGGCCCCTAGTCTCGAAAGGAACTATGAACGAAGTAAGTATCGACGAGCCTCCTGGGCGTTGCTCTGGGGCTCGAGTGTTTCCGTGAAAGCGCCTGCCTGACCTGATAGTCCGCTCGGCTGTTTGCCTGCCCATTATCACCTCGACTCACTCTTTTGCGGAACCCAAATCGCAGAACGACGGGATGAGGTGATTGATGGGGGCGAGGCTCTCTCGCCCCGATAAGCGATCCCCTCTTAGCCCCAACAAGCTTCTCGCTCCTGCTCGCTTGATCGCAGGAAGTGAAGGCACACGGGTTAGTGTGCTCGGGAGTAAAACCATGCGAAATGGAGAACCGAAGATGAAGAACGGAGGTAACGACCATGCTCAAAATGATTTGGATGACGGACAGCGAGGACCACCTCGTCGCAAAGTGGATCGAACTAAATCAACCTGTAGTTACGCCTTCCTACCTCTGTGAAAGTCCCGCGCTTCAAACCGCCCAGGCAGCAGGACCGCCGAGGGGAAAGGCATTTCTAGAGGGTCCTGCCAGAAAATATGACAGGCTCATTGATCGCCTGCTGCGCCCAGGGGGCACAGATCAAGACGGCAATCCCCAATCGCTTGCGCAAAGGCGGAGTTTGTCCTACGAGGATGTGGCATTTGTTCCTTGACCTACCCTATGGGGCACGTGAATGTTTTACGCCTTGTTCACAACTTTTTCACGTATTTAAGGATACCTTCAAAGTCGCGGTGCTGAAATCGACCACCGCGACCATGCAAAACGACGATTGGATTATCTTCCATTTTCCCTTTTCCCTTTGACCTACCCTATAGGGGTATGGTATCAAAGGCGAAGGCCGTTAGCCGGGCCGATTTCAAACAAGAATAAAAGAGAGTAGATGGATATTCTAAACCAAGAACCGGAACCTCCGGGTAGCGACGATCTCCCGGAACCCCCGCGAACAGCGAGCGCCGGATAGAGCGCTTCTCGCCTCGATCCCCTCGCTCTTGCGGAATGTAACAACCTGAGCGAGTGGGAATCTTCGTACTTTTTCTAAACGATTTCCACCCGAACGAACCTTAGCCTCGCACGAGACGAGCTGTTGCGCTCGAGCCATACCCGTGTATCTCGCGGGAGGTGCGCGATGGCTTTAGCCAATTCAGAAGGAGAGTGGAATATGCGACTCACAATGAAAAAGCCGCTGTTAACGGTATTCTCGTTCCTTTTCCTGCTCGGCATTGCGCGGGCGGACGTCGGAGGAAAAATCACAGGGACCGTAAAGGACCAGACAAACGCCATGATTCCGGGCGCGACGGTCGTAGCCATTAACATTGCAACCAGGGTGAAGCATACAACAACGACCAACGCGCAGGGCACCTACTCGTTTCCCATTCTTCCGGTAGGGCAATACGAGATCGACGTAACCGCAGATGGATTCAAACCGCGTCAAACCACGGGTCTGACCATCAACATCAGTACGGCCATGACCGTGGACGTAACGCTCGAGCTCAGTGGCCAAAAGCAGACGATTACCGTGACTGGAGGCTCGGCTCGCGTGGAAACTTCTGATACACAGCTTGGGCAGGTCATCGCCAGCAAGCAAATCACCAGCGTCCCTCTGAATGGCCGCAGTTACACGGATCTGTTTGCCATACAGGTCGGCGTAACCCCTCTGACCACGAGCGGGGCCGAGAATAGCACCTCGGGTGGAGGGTTCGGGACCGTTCCTATCGCCGGCAATACGGACACCGGCCAGTTCTCGATCAATGGCCAGCGCGAATCAGCCAATGGATTTACGATGAACGGCATAAGCGTCCAGGAAACGATCGGCCAGCAGGCCGGAATCATCCCGAACCTCGACTCAATCGCGGAGTTTCGCATTTTGACCAGTAACGCGGACGCGGAGTACGGCGGCTACAGCGGCGGGCTTATCAACGTGGTGACGAAGTCGGGAGGCGATCAGTTCCACGGAGATCTCTTCGAATTCCTTCGCAATACGAGCCTTGATGCTCGCGGCTTCTTTGACCCCACGCTAGCCTCATTTCAACAGAACCAGTTTGGCGGAACGTTTGGCGGACCGATTAAGAAAGATAAGGTCTTCTTTTTCGCCGACTACCAAGGGCAACGAACGGTGCAGGGCCTTGAGACCGGAATTGTCAGTGTCCCCTCGTTAGCGAACCGGGCTGGCGACTTTTCTGATTCTCCCAGCACACTGACCGGCAAGGTAAACGGCGATTTTCTGGCGCAGACCCTTTCGAGCCGCCTGGGCTATGGCGTGAATAGCGGTGAACCCTTCTACACTTCGGGCTGCATTTCGAGTAATCAGTGTGTCTTTCCCAACGCGATCATTCCGCAGAGCGCTTTTGCCCTGCCAGCGGACAAGATGCTGCAATTCATACCGACACCCAATTTGGGAACAAACGAGTTTTCGTCTGCCGCCTACGCACAGCGGCTCACCGATGACAAGGGCTCCGCGCGGCTGGACGCCAATTCTTCACGCTATGGAACCTTCTCGGCGTACTACTTCGTGGACAACTACAATCTCGACAACCCGTACCCCAGCGGTTTCGGCGGGGCAACCGTTCCCGGGCCCGATGGCCCTTACGACGCTCTTTCCTACGGGCAAGACCAGATGCTGGTGCTGAGTAACACGAAAACGTTTGGCGCAAACACCGTCGACGAGGCGCGTATCGGCTACGTTCGGCTGAACAATGACCTCGGTGTTCCCAAGGGCGGCGTGGGCGTCAGTCTCGCTGACCAGGGCATCTCTTCAGGTCCGGAAGGAATTCACCAGGGTTTCCCCCAGTATGCAGGAGTGGAGACGCTCTACTTCAACTCGTTTACTGTGGGCGCGAATCCGTTCTTCGTTTTGCAGGTCAATAACACCATCGATGCCAGCGACACTCTGGCCAAAGTTGCGGGCAATCACACGACGAAGTTTGGCGGCGAGTACATTCCGTACCAGGTGAAGCAGTTGCCAGACTTGGTTGCCGACGGCACGTTCTCATTTTTCGGATCGGGGACTCAAAGCACAGGCAACGGCTATGCTGATTTTCTGCTCGGCTTGCCCGATTTTTACTCGCAAGAGTCCTCTCCGGTCTTCCATGAGTTTTCGGCGACCGGCGGCCTCTTTGGGGAAGATAGCTGGCGGGTCCGGCCCGATCTGACGGTCAACTATGGGTTGCGCTGGGATTACGTTCGGCCATGGTCAGAAAAGAATAATCAAGGAACGACGCTGATTCCCGGAGTTGAGTCGCAAACATATCCCGGCGCTCCACTCGGTTATCTGGTGCCCGGAGATCGTCTGCCCAATGGTCAGACACTTCCCTCAACCATTGCTCCCACGCCCATGGACAATTTCTCGCCACGATTGGGAGTTGCTTTCTCCCCTCACTGGTCGAAGGGCTTGTCGGGCAAGCTGACTGGCGGACCCGGCAAGACGAGCATCCGTGTTGGAGCCGGCCGCTTTTTTACTTCGATTGAAGGGCTGACCATCGCCTATCCGACGGGAAATCCACCCTACGGGCTGACGTATACCAGCCCTGAACCTCCGGAGATGGCAGACCCGTTCGTGGGGGCCCTCACCGGGATGCAATACGTGCAGCAATTCCCCGTTCAGGTTCCAGCTTACGGACATTCACCCTCAAATCCAGACCCAAATGTTCCATGGTCGCGCTACACTCCGATCAGCGGCGCGGTGAGCTACTTCCATCAGAATAAGACACCCTATTCGATGGTGCAGAACTTCACTATCGAGCGCCAAATCACACCGCACACTTTCGCGAGCGCCAGTTACGTGGGCTCACTCAATCGCCACTTGCTGACGGTCCTCGAGGCAAATCCGGGGAATCCGGCTCTGTGCCTGAGCCTCAGCCAGCCACAAGATGTGGCTCCGGGCACTCCGGTCTGCGGACCCTTTGGGGAAAACCTGGTGTACACGCGCGCGAACGGCACGGTCGTGGACGGCACCCGCAACCTGGCTGGCTTCCCCAACACGATCGGTACCGACGCGTGGTTTGCGAACATGGGGAATTCAAATTACAACGCGCTGGATCTGACCTTGAAGCACACTAGCGGGCGCTTGACATTGCTTGCAAGCTATACCTTTGGCAAGTCGCTCGACGACTCCTCTAATCTACAGGAACAAGTGAACCCATTTAATTACCGCGCGGAATATGGCATCTCCGCCTTCGACATCAGACACGACTTCGTTGCCAGCTATAACTACGAATTGCCTCTCGACAGGCTCTTTCACGGCAGGAACCGTTTGACAGAAGGTTGGGCGCTCTCCGGGATCACCCGGTTTTCCACCGGCCTGCCGGTCGCTCTGACGAGCAACGGGGACAATTTCCTCGTCTACGCGCAAAATAACGGCATCAACTCGACGAGCATTGACCTGCCCAACATGGCTCCCGGGAATCTGGAAATCAACAACAACCCCCGCAATGGAAAACCGTACTTCAACACCGCGCTGTTCACCCCGAATGCTCTCGGCACGCAAGGAGACGCACCACGGCGGCCGTTCTATGGTCCAGGCATCAATAACTGGGACATGGCGCTTCACAGGATTTTCGAACTGACGGAAAGCAAGTCCTTGGAGTTTCGCCTGGAAGCATTCAACACTTTCAACCATGCTCAGTTTGACGGGGTGGGCTCCGTTGATGGCAACATCGACGCTCCGACATTTGGGAAGGTGGTTAGCGCAGCTTCACCGCGAATAGTGCAAATCGCTGTCAAGTTCCGGTTTTAGAAGCGCTACCCGGCATCAAAAAACGCCGCTGAGAGAGGCGAATCCGATGAGGTGTCCTCTAGGTCGTCGTGTACCTCTGACGCATCTTCCTTTTTGATTTGATCGGGATTCTCTGTCGAAGTGCCTGAGTGCAAGGCGCTTAGCCCGTTTCGTGATGGGCCAGGCTCCTGTCTACATGGCCGGGAGCGCGACGCCCAGGGCTCGGAGTATTTCTCGCTGGCGGGCATCCGGCTGAGGCAGCTTGGTCAGCGTCGTTTTTTCATCGACCGGATAATG
>JASHOS010000131.1 GCA_030040995.1 Terriglobia bacterium
GGGATTCCCTCCGAGGATCTGCTGAGAATTTTTGAGCGTTTTTACCGGGTTGATAAAGCGCGCTCCCGTGAGGTTGGAGGGACAGGCCTGGGCCTCTCCATTGTGAAGCACGTCGTGGAGCGAATGCACGGAACCGTGAAGGCTGAAAGCCGGCTTGGAAAAGGCTCAACCTTCACGGTGGTTCTTCCTTCCTCCCCGCCGCTCGGCTGAGGCGCGTTTCTCACCACAGTTGGCTAGCGCAGACTGCGTGTTTTTCGAAGTCTGCGGCTTTTCTTTAGACATTCATCGACCAGCGGTAGCGTTTCCAAAGGCCCGAAGGGCCGAAATATCAAAGCCCTGGGTCAGGGAAGCCCCGCACCGGGTCCCGCTTGGCGGGACTGCCCTCTCCCCCAAGGGGGCGAGGGCAGGGTTCCTATTAGCTTTGGTTGCGGCCGCGAGGCCGCACCGTGCTCCCCCTCTTCCCGAATCTCATCCTCCGGGCTTGTAACACAAGCTTCACGGCTATTTCATCGTGAAGTAACAGCCCGCTGGCAATGTGGCCTTTGACTCAGCAGCCGGACCTTCTTCTTCCCGGCCGGCAATCTTTGCAGCGACATAGTTCCGGACGTTCAACCGCTGTAGCGCAAGCAGGAGCCCGCTCCGCAAGAGAGCCTCAGTTTCTCTCACTGTGTTGAGCCGGGGCGCTACGGCGAACGTCGTCGTGGGCTTATGCCGTTCCGTATCACAGGAGAAAAAGACAATGACCCGATGTGTGAAGGGTATCATCGCGTACACGCTGTTCTTTACAGGGAGCATGGTGTTTGCATCCGTTCTTGCCGCACAAACTGCTCAGCAGCAGCCGGCTTCTTCGCAGCCTTCAGAGCAACAGACGGTGGGAACGCAGGCCCAAAAGTCTGCCACACCCGCGAACGTAAATTCGTTGAAGCAACAAATTGCCAGCCAGCAGAAAGAAATTGAAGAGCTTCGCTCGGCGCTCGAAAAGCAACAAGAGATGCTGAAGGGGCTGGCTTCTCCGGACTCGGCCAGCGCCGGTAGCTCGCAGCCGGCTGCTACATCTTCGAAGTCATCCCCCCGAGTGTCGGACGAGACGCAACAAGTTCCCGCGACCTCGGGTAGTCCGAACGGAACCGCGCCGACGCAAACAAGCAGCTCGCAGCCGGCTGCTACATCTCCGAAGTCATCCCCCCAAGTGTCGGACGAGACGCAACAAGTTCCCACAAGCTCGGGCAGTCCGAACGGAGCCGCGCCGGCGCAAACAGGCAGCGGTCCGGAAGTGGCAAGCGCCGCGCCGCCGTCAGATGTGAACGGCCCCGTTTCGCAGCCCTCCGGGGGCCAAGGCATGGGGCAGAATCCGGCGATCCCTTATTCACCTACCACCCCCATTCCGCTCAACATCGGAGGTGCTACGCTCACTCCTCTCGGATTTGTAGACGCCACGGAATTCTTTCGCACAGAGAATCTGGGCAGCGGCATTGGCTCCTCCTTTGGATCGATTCCATTTTCCAACACCGTGGCGGGCCGGCTGACTGAAGACCGGTTTACGATTCAGAACTCGCGGATCGGCTTGGAAATGACAGACCAATTTGGTGAAAATAAGGTCATCGGTTATCTCGAGACCGATTTCCTCGGCGCGCAGCCGACGAATGCATTCGTCACCAGCAACAGCGATAGCCTGCGCATCCGGCTTTACTGGGTCGACGTCACGCGGGGCAAATTTGAGTTTCTCGCCGGCCAGTCGTGGAGCTTGCTCACTCCGGGGCGCGACGGCATCTCGCCCCTGCCGGCCGATATCTTCTATTCTCAAGACATGGATACAAACTACCAAGTGGGCCTCACTTGGTCGCGCCAACTTCAGTTCCGCTTCGTTTACCACGCATCGCCAAGCGTGACGGCGGCGGTTTCATTGGAAGATCCCGACCAATATGTGGGCAGCGCGGTAGTCCTGCCGAGTACTTTCAGTTCCAGCGAAGTCGATACAACGGCGAGCACCTCGACGCCAAACGTCTTCCCGGACGTGATTGGCAAGATCGCTTTTGATCCCAAGGTCAACGGCAAGGATATGCACTTCGAGTTCGCCGGACTGCTCTCCGTCTTCAAGACCTACAGCACCGTCCTGGGCACTAGCTCCACGGTCGAAGGCGGCGGCGGTTCATTTAACTTCAATCTGGACCTCTTTAAGAATTTCCACCTCGTTGAGAGTTCGTTCTACAGCAGCGGTGGGGGACGCTATATCTACGGCTTGGGGCCAGACTTTATCGTGCGTCCTGATGGGACACCTTCGCTGGTTCAAGCAGATTCCGCGATCGGCGGTTTTGAATATCAAGCCACACCGAAAACCATGTTTTACGGCTATTATGGCGGCGCCTATTTCGGCCGCGACTACGGCTTTACTCCTCCTTCTACCTACGTGGGCTATGGCTATCCCGCGTCGTCGTCGGAATCCTCGTCGCAGAATAAAACTATCCAGGAAGGGACTTTCGGCATCATTCAAACTTTCTGGAAAAACCCCCGCTACGGCGCACTGCAGCTTATCACTCAGTATTCCTACATGACGCGGGCGCCTTGGTTTGTGGCGCCGGGTAGCCCCAAGAACGCCCATCTCAGCGAAGCCTATGCGGATATCCGTTACATCCTCCCCTGAGAACCTGCTTTGAAAATCTCGGTCGAACCCCCTGCCCTCGCCCCCTTGGGGGGGAGAGGGCAGGGGGTTCCTCTCATGATTTACGGGTGCCACGAAGCGGCATGAGTGCCTGTGAATTATTCGCGTCTGTCATGCTGATCCCACCGAAGCATCCCCGTATTTCCTAAAGAAAATGCCGTGATCCTTCGCTTCGCTCGGGATGACAGGCCCGGACAATCTTTTCACGCCTTCTGGGGCGGATACGCGAAATTCGACGGGGATTAACGGTTGTACCCGATCTTCTTTAGGTATCAAATAGGCGTGTACCCGCGCGACTCCCGGCCTGCCATCCGTAGTGGTACGGCGAGGACGGCGCTGGGGCGCGGAGGCACATTTGGCAACCCTCCATGCCAACTGCGTTTGGCTGCGCCCCGGTGTTCGCCTTTCGCTCGAGCGGTGTAATTCAGGCTAAAAGCTTTCGAGAATATCGGCCACCAGAGTACGCGCAAAGTTGTGCGATAGACGGCTGATGGCGGCCGGATCTTCCTGGATAAGCGTCGAGGGTGTCTGGCTGATTTGGTATTGCTCGCGAAAAACATAAGCAGGGTTGGAGAAAATCGATTTGCCGGTATGTTGGTCAACCAGATTGACTGCGGTGACGACTTCGATTTGTAACGTGGTGGCGCTTCCGGTCTGAGTGTTGTACGTAGCGACTCCAGAGCGGAGTAGCTTGACCGTTCCGTGCAGGATCGCATCGGCGCCGGCCGGATTGGTTGTGACACGGAAACGGGTCCGCTCGATCAGCTCTTCGACAACCGCGGACGTAAGGTTCTGCTCGATCCTAAACTGCGGAGTCTCGTTCTTGAAAATGGGAACAGCGATGGTTTTGATGTCCGGAGGCAATGAGGTCCCTCTCCCTCCCACATGGTAGCCGCATGCCGAGAGCAGGAGTGAGGTGGCTGCGATAAGCGGCAAAAGGCGAGCAGCGTTGGCCCTAAAGAGCGGCTTTGCCGCCCAAGATTTGAAAACTGATTTGGGCAGCGTTGGATGCTCACTCATGGCTGACCGATAAAGGGCATCAGGCGTTCGCCGATGGCGACGGCATTCTCCGCAGCCAGGCGAAGGTCATCCACCCGTGCCCAAAGCCAAAACCCGCCGGGATTACGTGGATCGGCAATCACCGGATCCACTAACACGAGAGCAGAGCCCTGAACGTCCATCGGAGCGGAAGGCGCGGCGGAAGCGCGGGTCCAACGAACGCCCTCGGTGCCGAGCGACTGCTCAACCTTAACCGCATTGACAGGACGCGCCGCTCGAGCGTAGATGGAAAATTCTGTGGAGTAAAAAACCGGAACTTGCAGCAAGTGGACCGCAGGTACAGGGCTGCGGCCCTCCAGCATGCAATCGAGATCTTTGCGGATCCGGGTCTCAATACCCGCAAAGACCCTCTCAGCCTCGCCTCCCAGGCGTGGCAGGATGTTAAACGCCGACTGTGCTCCAAACAGCCCGCGGGGAACTTTGCCAAAATTCAATAAGCCCAGGGTTTGCTTCTGAAGCTCGTCTATGGCCGTGGGGCCAAGAGCGGAGGCGGGGTTGAAGATGGTAACCGAAATGTGTTCAATTTCGAGCGACGCGCAAAGCCGCAGCACAAGAAGCGCCACGGCAATCGCTGCCGGATGCGGCGAAGCAAACAGGCGAACACCGTCCCGGGCTGCGGCGACGAGCCTCTCCGCCGTATCATCCAAGAGCGGCGCCGACAGCACAGCCTCCGAAGGGGTTTCCGGTCCTTCGCGAGCGTCAATTAGAAACCGCCATTTTTCAGACCGGGCAATCTCCCGGCTGTCCCCAGGGTTCGCCAGGAAAACGAAGTCACATTCAGTTTCGCCAGGCTCGCTTTCTTCAACGATGGGAAGCGCCTCGCGACTGATGTTCAAAACCGGAGATTCCGGCTCCGTCGCATCTTCGGCAAGAGCGGAAACGTGAGTGAATGGAAAATGCCGCTCCTCAAGAACGCCGAGAATCTCCTTGCCAAGCAGCGTGGAGGGTCCCGTCATGCCCACGCGGAAGGGCGCCGCGCTCATACGGCGTGAACCTCACGGCCGGTCGACTCCCGCGTTTTTGGCGAGGGCGGATGCGAGCGGAACCGGCTCACCAGGCGGAGGACGGGCCCCGAAAGGAAGTAGACCAAGGCGAGGGTTAACAACACGGGCTCCGAATAGGTCCAGATCGCCCAGACGATAAGACCCAGAACGATGATGAAGAGGTAAGAATGTTTCTTGCGGAGATCGATCGCTTTAAAACTGAAATAGCGCACGCGGCTGACCATCAAATAGGCGGCCAGCGCCACGACTGTCAACCAAACGATGCTGTAGGCCTCTTCCCGCACCGGAAACTTGGCCCAATGCACGACGGCGGCAACAACGCCCGCCGCAGCAGGAATCGGCAGCCCGATGAAGTACTTGCGATCGGAGCTGGCGCCTTGGTCAATGTTAAATCTGGCCAGGCGGGCCGCGCCGCAGATCACGAAGGCAAACCCGATGAGCCAGCCCGCTTTTTCAGGGTAATAAACAAGGTGGCGGCCGGAAAACGAATAGACTGCCTGAAATCCCCACGAGTACGCGAGAAAGGCCGGGGCCACTCCAAACGTGATCACATCTGCCAGTGAATCAAACTCCCGGCCAAAGTTAGAAGTGGAATTGGTAAGCCGCGCGATCCTGCCATCTAGGCCGTCGAAGACGATTGCCCAGCCAATCATCCGGGCAGCTTCGTCGAAAGCAACCCAGGCGTTGCCGCTTCCGGCCAGCAGTTGCGCGCCTCTCAACGTGGAAAGAATCGCAACGTAACCGCAGATGAGCGTCCCGATAGTGAACAGGCTGGGGAGGATGTAGACACCACGCCGCGTAGGCCCCTTTTTAACCCGCTGGCTTGGTGATTCCCAGGATCGTGCTTCCGCCTCGGACATGATCACCCGTCTTCACCCGCCATTCGATTCCTGTTTGGACAAAAATATCCACGCGCGAACCGAATTTGATCAAGCCGACACGCTCGCCCCGTTCCAGCGTGTCGCCAAGCTTTTTCCAGAATACGATGCGCCGCGCCAAAGCGCCAGCAATTTGCTTCACATGAACCGTGCCTTGTTGCCCCTCGATCGTAAACATATTCTGTTCGTTGTCTACGGAAGCGTGGGGAAGGAAAGCGGCGTGGAACGCTCCGGGACGATAGCTGACCTTGCGGACAACGCCGGCAATGGGCGCACGGTTCACGTGCACGTTCCAGGGCGACATAAAGATGCTCATTCTTTCCATGCGGCGTCCGTCGATCTGTTCTTCGACGATTTCGACGACGCGGCCGTCGGCCGGAGAGACGATCGCCTGAGGGTCACCAGGAACTTCGCGCTCGGGATCTCGGAAAAAATTCAGGACAAAGAGCGCCGCAGCGAAAAATACGATGCCCGCGATATCGAGCCGCAGCGCCAGTAAACAAGCCGACGCGACGAGCAGCGGCAGTCCGTACCAATATCCTTCTCGAACCATCAATCACATTGCAGCCCACGGCTGCAGCCGGCCGTCAAAGAACGCAGTACTTAGGCGTGGGGCGCCAGCCTGACAGTCTGGGTTGAGGCCTTATCCTTCGGCCCATTTGTTCACGGGGAATCTTGTTTCTACGGCCGCCAGAGTTTTGGCTCCAGCCAATTCGCAAAGATGCGCACTCTCCGTTGGGCAACCTTAGAGAGCAGGGGTCTGTCGCTTCCGGCTGCGAAACTTCTACGCAGAAACCAAGCCGGTTTCAAGTGCGGTAAGTCTAGTGGCAAACGTTCACAGCGCGATGAACCAGATCCTCCATCCGGTCCTTCGCACGGAGCTTCAATTTTTTAAGCCGGATTTCTTCCGCCTGGTCTTGCTCGCTTAAGAATTTCCTGTGAGAAAATTGCTGGAGCTGCGCGTCATAGCGCTCATGCTCTTCATAAAGGCGCTGAAATTCCTGGTTGCTGACCATCAACTGCTCCCGGATGGTCTCGGCTGGCTTCTCCATGGCACGTTACCCCCGAAATTGATTTTCTACCTGGGCCAAGACTATCACAGCGATCTGGACCATTCAAGGGGCTGAAACCGGCTGGCGCATCGCTCGGGCAGCCCACCCTGATCCCACAGAGCGGGAAAAGCATCCCTGGATTTATGAAACCAAGGAAATACGATATCCTTCGTTGGCCCGCTCAGCCGGACTCGTGTGCATGACGTACGACGAGTATGTCATGCACAGGTTCTGGCAGCCGGCAGGCTGTGGACGCTGAGAGAGGATAGTTCCAAGGGTTCGTCCGTAGTCTGTCTGAACTATGCCTGCGCGCTTCCGCCGGTACGCGATGTGCTATTTTAGATAGGAAGTTGAATTTGGAAACTGGAGCGGGCCTGGCCGGCAGGATTGAAGGTGAGACATTTGGCGTCCACTAAGACTGAAACGGGAAGGGAGATTTTCGACCTGGTCAGAGCCGATTTGGCTAAGGTGGAAGACGAACTTAGCCGGCAAAGCGTTTCCACTGTACGGCCAATCACGGAAATTGGCCAATATTTACAATTGAGCGGCGGAAAGCGGCTGCGCCCGGCGCTCGTCCTGGTATCCGCCAAGTTTTGCGATTATGAGGGTTCCGCTGCGATCCGGCTGGGAGCCGTCATGGAGTTAATCCATACGGCCACTTTGATCCATGATGATGTGATTGATGAAGCGGAGACTCGCCGTGGCCGCCCTTCCACCAATTCCCGTTGGGGAAACCACACCAGCGTGCTGGCGGGCGACTGGCTCTACATGCAGGCGTTCAATACTGCTCTGGCGGAGAGAAATTTCAGGATTCTTGACGTTCTGATTGGGCTTACTCAGGTGATGGTGGAGGGCGAGCTTTTGCAGCTCAATCAGCTCAGACGAGCCGATCTGACCGAGGACGACTACCTGGACCTGGCTTACCGAAAGACAGCGTGCCTGTTTTCAGCGTGCCTGCGCGTGGGAGCGTTACTGGGCAAAAAGAGCGAGGAGTTTGAGCTTAAGTTGGCGTCCTATGGTGCCAATCTCGGACTTGCGTTTCAGGTAATCGACGATCTGCTCGACTTCACATCTTCAGAGCAGACCCTGGGCAAACCGATTGGAAGTGATCTGCGCGAGGGCAAAATAACTTTGCCGCTCATCAATCTACTTTCCCGTTGCCGCGCCGAAGAAGCTGGAAAGATTGCCTCTATCCTCAGCGAAGGCGGCTTTTATACGGTGCAGTTCGACGAAATTCTTGACCTTATGGAGCAGTATGGGACCTTGGAAACGGCCCGTACCAAGGCCCAGCACTTTGCCAGACTCGCCGGGCGGTCGCTGGAAGGGCTTCCCAAATCGCCCTATAAGGATGGGCTTCTGTCGTTGGCAGAGTTCATTGTTGAGCGCGAATACTAGCGAGGCTCCGCCTCAGACCGACGAGTCGTATCGTCTCACCCGGAAAGGGCAGTCCCCTTGGTAAGATTCTCCCCCCCGCCCCTTTGGGGGAGAGGGGTAGGGGTGAGGGGGTGCGAAAACCTAACTTAAAACTCAACTTCACAAAATCAAGCCCGTTGACGGCAAGCACCTTTCGTGGTGACGGCTCTGATGAAATCGAATCAGGAAATAGAAATCAAGCTCAGAATCGCGAACGCTCGCAAACTGAAGAGAGCGATCAAGCTGCTGGGATTCCAGCAACTCAGCCGCCGGGTGCACGAGCGCAACACGCTGTTCGACTTTGAGGATGGTTCTCTTCGCAATGCTGGCTGCGCCCTGCGCTTGCGAACAGCCGGTCGCGAAAATCTTCTCACCTTCAAAGGTGCATCCCGTCCTTCGGAGAAATACAAAATCCGCCAGGAGATAGAAACCACGATCGGAGACCCAGGCCAACTGGGCGCGATTTTAAAGGCCCTAGGCATGCGGCCCGTGCTCTCGTACGAGAAATACCGGACCGCGTACTCCGGCGGCAGCGGTTTCCAGGCGAAGCGGGCTAAACTGGCATGGGACGAGACGGTCGCGGGAAACTATCTGGAACTGGAGGGCCCGCGGCGGTGGATCGATGAGACAGCCCGCCGGTTAGGATTCAGCGAAAAGGAGTATCTAACCACGACCTACGTGGCTTTGCTTGCCAAAGGGGAGGGCGGCCGTAGCTCCGCTCCGAATCCACCCGTAAGGTAGACAGCGTAGGGGTAGGGCTTGCTCTACCTGCGTTGATTTTCGGTGCGTTAATTGAGGGGACGACAAGCCGTCCCCTACATCGCCTTCGCTTATCGAAGGGATCAGTTGGTCATGTCCGTGCCGGAAGCTATGAAAGGAACCCCGCCCTCGTCCCCTTGGGGGGAGAGGGTGGTCCCGCCAAGCTCTTTCAAGAGAGGGGAGACCGTTGGGTTGTACACGGTGTTGAGTTATAATGACATGTGCGTGGGCCGGAAGGCTTTCTAAGCCTCCGGGCCGGGAGGTTCAGCGATGCTCGACGGTCTATTTGAGCCAAGCCATATCATTTTCATTTTGGTGATCGTCTTGATCATCTTCGGGCCCGGTAAGTTGCCGGAGTTGGGCAAAGGGCTCGGTAAAGGAATTCGAGAATTCAAGGAAGCCGTTAAAGGCGGCTTTGGCGGGGGAACTGATAAGCCCGTCGAGCAGAAAAAAGGCAATGGGCCGGTTTGATTAGAGAATTGAACTTGCCCTGTTTCGAGCCCTTTTGCGGATCGTGCCGCCTCAATGGCGGACTTCGGTTTTCTCTGCTGTAAAATGCTTTCGCCAAGAGCGCGTTGCGGCTTCTTGGATGAGGAGGAGTAATGTTGGACGGTTTGTTCGAGCCGAGTCATATCATTTTTATTCTGGTGATCGTCCTGATCATCTTTGGGCCCGGTAAGCTGCCCCAGCTCGGTAAGGGTCTGGGCGAGGGCATTCGCGGGTTCAAGGAAGCGATCAAGGGCGGGAGCAGTCACGCAAGCAGCGCGAACCCAGACACTGCAAAAGCTCCCGAGCAGAAGAATACCTAGCAGCGGGTTAAGCAGCCCACGTCGAGAACTTCGCTTGCGTTTGTAGCGCCTTTAGTCCGGCAAATGCCGACCCGCGAGGGGCGGCGCTCTTGACTAGTTGCCGCCGCTTACTGCTGCATTTAACTCGGAAACGCTGTATTCCCTCCCTTTTTTCAAAGCCAGGTCCACGATCTTTCAGAAGTTCCTCGGTAGCTCAATGGTAGAGCATTCGGCTGTTAACCGAAGGGTTGCAGGTTCGAGTCCTGCCCGAGGAGCCAGTTCTGCTTCCCCAAGAAATCCGCTGTTAATCCGTCAGCTGACGGATTCGAGTCCTGCCCGAGGAGCCAGTTCTGCTTCCCCACCCCGATCCTATGCAGTCTATGTTTTAGTAAATGCGGAGCAGGAGCTCTATATTGGCCAAACCCAAGACCTTGGCCGGCGTCTCGCGCAACACAATGACCCAGGCTATCGCGGCACACTTCACACGAAGCGTCACCCAGGACCTTGGAGGTTGTTACGACAGGAGGAATTTCCGACGCGCCGGGAAGCAATGCGGCGTGAGAAGGAATTGAAGTCGAGCCGGGGGCGGGCTTGGATCCGGCATTGGATCGATCACGGCTGTTAATCCGTCAACTGACGGATTGCAGGTTCGAGTCCTGCCCGAGGAGCCAATTCTGCTTCCCCACCCCGATCCTATGCAGTCTATCTTTTAGTAAACGCGGAGCAGAAGCTCTATATTGGCCAAACCCAAGACCTTGGCCGGCGTCTCGCACAACACAATGACCCAGGCTATCGCGGCACACTTCACACGAAGCGTTGCGCCATTATTCTTCTGCGCGACGCCCGAGGATGTGTAGGCGCCCAAGACGAGATGCTCACGCGCGCCCTGAGTCCAAGCCGCCACTGCCCCGCCGGCCGTCGAAGTCCAAATCCTCGAACTGGGCGCCGAAGCTCCAGCCGCTCCACGAAGTCTGTCGTAAACCTGCCACTTCCCTTCAGTGCTCGATATTGCATCATGGTGCGTTGTAATGCGCAGTGGCGCATGATAGCCTGAAATGGATAGCCGGGCGGGATGACACCATGAAAAAACCAAATCCCAAGACCTTTCCTGAAAACGAGGAACGTTTCCGGGAGCTTGTTCTCTACATTAGCCAGAAGTGCGCGAACGATCCCTGCTTTGGGGCAATCAAGCTGAACAAGATTCTATTTTTCTCCGATTTCCTGGCTTTCGCTCACTACGGCGAGCCGATTACCGGCTTTGAATACCAGAAGCTCACGCAGGGTCCGGTGCCCCGGCGCCTACTACCCGTGCGCCGGCGGATGGTCGAGAGTCGAGAGCTTGGGCTTCAGGAGATTCCGCTGAAGAGCGGAAACATCCTGACACGCACAGTCAATCTGCGACGGCCTAATCTGGCGGTATTCAAGCCTGAGCACATTGCCGTTGTGGATTCGGTGATTGAGGCTCTCGCAGAAGCTGATGCCGAAACGGTCTCTGCCCTAACGCACAGGATGATGGGATGGAAGGCAGCGCGGCTGAAGGAAACAATCCCCTACGAGACTGTTTTTTTATCCGATGAGACACTTTCTGAAGCTGACTTAGAGAGAGGCCGTGAAGTTGCCGAAGAGTTTGGGCTGGCCGTTCGAGAGGCTTAGAACCATCCGTGAAGAGCCGAAGTTCGAAGAGCAATGCCAAGCCTTGGCCATAATCCATAAGCGGCTTGATGAGGTGCTTTCCGGCCTATATTTCTCGCTAGCCCGGCACCCCGAGACTTTCCCTGCGATTCCCGGCACGTCCCTGTCCATCGCAAAAACCGCCGTCTATCCTGATGCGCCAGCAGTCCGCGTTTTCTTCACATTTTCGGATACTGAGGTGCATCTGCTCACAATAGAATTTACCGAAGACCTCCCCACTGAATAGTGGCTATGTAAAACCGGGAGAAATGTCGCCCTCCGGTTGTGTAATCACGCTCCCAACTGCATCCGCACGTCCGTTTATCACGGTCTCAAAAACCATTTCGTCGTTGGGATCCGATAGCATTGGACGCAGACAGACTGCTAGCTCAACTCTTTCGCACACCAAAGCCAATTCGTCGAGAACCGCAGACACTGCTTCTGTGGTTGCTCCGCAAGCGGCCAAATGCTCCGGCCGCGTAAGAACTGATTCGTATTCCAACATCAACGGCACCGATAGATAACAGCAGCTTGAACCGGCGAACCCGCGCCGCGTCCAATAGCCAACGGGATGCGCCGGCATCGCTGCGAAAGGCCGCCAGGAGCACATCCGTGCCCAGGACGCAGGCTTTCATTTAATTATGATATTGCTCGCAATATCTATAGTCGAGTGCTCTTCACGTCCTGTTTCCAAGCACAGTCCGAAGAGCGGAAGCCGTTTTGTATTCTCTCGATTCAGGCATGAGCGCCAGTGATTACTTGAAGTTCGCGACGGAGCACTGGGGGCAGGTCCTCGCGCTCGAATTGATCGCGGCGTACCAGCCCCCGTGCCAGGGCCTCGAGAATAGCCTGACTCAGCAGACCGGTATCTGTGCCCCGTTCGCCAGCCAGATCCATCAGGGCGCGCAGGGGAGTCGTGCAGCGCACTCCGAGAATTCCTTGCGTGTCCTCAACCGGTATATCCGCACGGTGCAGGATGATGATGGGTAGCGCTGGCGCCATGCGGCGAAACTTCCTTGGCACAGTCTGGTGACAGGGGCTGCCCTTCGCGCTATGCTCTGTTAGGGCGGACTATAAAGCGGCCAAAAATGTGGACAAGCGTGGCCTTGCCTATCCATTATCATATTGATATAAAATAGGTTAGTTGATATATAGAGTGGCCATGAAAGCGGACATAGAAGCGGCCAAAAGAGCAGCGGATCGACACGAGAATACCTCCCTCATGGAGCCATTGCTGATTGGGGAGGGCTCCCGGCATCGGGTCGAGCTTACCGATCTCGCGCTCGACCTCACCCAGAAATCCGCGGGCTTCCGCCGAAGCCTGCCCCCTTCCCTGCTAACCTCGCTCGCCGACTTGGTGCGGGCGATGAACTGCTACTACTCCAATCTCATCGAAGGACACGACACGCATCCCGTGGACATCGAGCGGGCGCTTAAGAACGACTACAGCACTGATGCCCGCAAGCGCGATCTCCAGCTCGAAGCCAAAGCCCACATCGCCGTGCAGAAATGGATCGATGACGGCGGGCTCAACGGCGGGCTTGCCACAAAACCCGAAGGAATTTGCGAGATTCACAAACGCTTTTGTCAACTGCTCCCGGAAAATCTGCTCTGGGTCGAAGACCCGGTAACCAACAAAAAACTTCGAATGGTGCCCGGCGAGCTGCGCAAGCGCGATGTACGGGTGGGAGACCACATCACCATCAGCCCCGGCGCCCTGCCCCGCTTCCTGGAGCGCTTCACCCGGGTTTACGGAACCCTTGGCAAAACCGAGTCGATCATCTCCATGGCGGCGGCCCACCATCGTCTGTTGTGGATACACCCCTTCCTGGATGGCAATGGCCGCGTTGCGCGGCTCATGTCCCACGCGACGATGCTCGACCTGCTGGATACCGGTGCAGTCTGGTCCGTCGCGCGCGGGCTGGCCCGTCGCGTCGCCGAATATAAGGCCCTTCTCGCCAACTGCGACCTGCCCCGTCGCAATCACCTCGACGGCCGGGGAAATCTAAGCGAGGAAGCCCTCGCCGAGTTCACCCGCTTCTTTCTGGGCGTCTGCGTCGATCAGGTGGACTTCATGGAGAGCCTTGTACAGCCCGATCGTCTGCGCGCGCGAATTCTGCTGTGGGCGGAAGAGGAAATCCGGCTTGGCCACCTGCCCCTCAACTCTGGCGGCATCCTTGAAGCCATACTCTACCGTGGAGAGCTGCCGCGCGGTGACGCCGCCGCCATCGTCGGCGCCAGCGACCGGCAAGGCCGTCGCATCGTTTCCGCACTGGTCGACCGCGGTGTCTTGACCTCTGAAAGCCCCTACGCGCCGCTGCATCTCGTGCTTCCTGCCGCTTTGGCGTCACGCTGGATGCCCGGCTTGTTCCCGGAAAAAGCCGCGTAGAACCCGCGCTTGCTCCGCTCCTTCTCCACAATCAGTTAAGGTGTGCACCATCTTGGCGCTCGTAAAGATACGTTGCCGATCAGTGGCCGCTGCGGGTGCCGCTGAGGAGAGAATAGGGGCTTGTGATGCGATCGCGCCGGAGGAAGCAATGCGGCGTGAGAAGGAATTGAAGTCGAGCCGGGAGCGGGCTTGGATCCGGCATTGGATCGAGCACGGCTGTTAATCCGTCAGCTGACGGATTCGAGTCCGAGGTCCTTACAGCGACCTCACCCAACCTTACCGTCCCGAGAACTTTCAACGTGAGAACTGACAAAGCCTCGGACCAAAGCGGCGATCTCATCTGCTGCCGTGTCCAAAGCGAAATGGCCCGCATCGAGAACGTGAACTTGAGCGCTCGGCACGTCCTTCCGGTAGCGTTCTGGTTCGCCGAGGTCGAACGAGAGGTCGTATTTACCCCAAATCACCAGCAAGCGCGGCTGTTTCTCACGCATCCAGGCTTGCCATTTCGGATAGGAGTCCACATTGGTTCGGTAATCATAAAACAAATCGCTTTGAATATCGGCCTAGCCGGGTTGGTTGAGAAAGGCAAATTCATCGGTCCAGAGGTCCGGATCATAGCGATCCACGTTCGGATCGTTCCCGACATGGCGCGTTCGCGTCGTCTGCAGCGAGAGGAGATTTGTGCGAAGCGCGCTTTCGTTGGCAGCGCGATCGGTCCAAAAGGCCCGCCGCGTCTTCCAATTCGCCCCTAGGCCTTCGTTGTGCGCCACAGCGTCCTGGACGATCAGAGCCTCGATCCGGTCTGAATGCGCCAAGGCCATCCGAAAACCCACCGGCCCGCCATAATCTTGCATGTACAGTGTGTACCGCGAGAGCCCCAGTGCTGGGGTGAAGTGGTTTATGATCTCCGCGTAGTGATCAAATGTATACGCGAATCTTTTGGGGTCCGGCCAGTCACTGTGTCCGAAGCCCGGATAATCGGGCGCGACAAGGTGATAGCGATCAGAAAGGCGGCTGAATAGAGGCTCGAACATCCGCGATGAAGAGGGAAGTCCGTGCAGCAGGAGAAGCGTCGTAGCATCCTTGGGGCCAGCCTCTCTGTAAAAGATGGAGAGGCCACCGATCTGCATCGTGCGATAAACAGTCGGATGTTCCATGTGACGCTCCTTTCGTTGAGCTCGGGACAGGAATTGAAATGCCGCGAGCATCATGGTCATCATCAATGCGATGCAGGGAAACTGGAAGCATCGGATCACACAGGGCAATGTGAAAAGACGCATCGCTTAGCCCCCCCTTATGCAAGCTCGCAGACCACCATCTGAGCTTGACGGAGGCCGGCGCCATCTTCGCGACCGGGTACGGACACGTCGTAACCGTTCAGAATGATGCCGATCAGGTGGAAGCAGCCCACGAGATAGATGATCTCTGCCAAGCCCCGCTCGCCGAATAAGTCTTTTCCCGCTTGATATATGGTCCCGGGCAAGGGCGCATCCCGGTTCGAGGCTGCGGCAACGTCGTAGGCGACCGCTTCATCGCGGGTCAGATCCGTCGGGCGCCTTCCGATCATCGTGATCCTGGCAATTGAAAGGTGCGCGAGCGATGGCGGCGCTTCTGAAAATAATATGTGAGACGAGCCTCACGGCAATCGCTGGCTCAGCAGCAGGCGGTCAATTCTCTGGCTAAGGACGTGCGGGCCGGATCACAGGTCACGCAGATATTCGCTGGCGATTCCAGAATGCCTTCAGGCTTCAGCCGTCGCTAATTAATCCTGGCTGGGTCCGGCGTTCCATCTGACCACAAGCCCGCCGGAACCATGAATACGTCGATCGGTTCCGGCGCACCTCTGAACTGCGGATTCAGCATAACGGGAGACTTGGGAAGATCCGCACCCCAAACGGCTCCGTCCATGAGCGGTGTGTAAAACATCAGGTGGGCCATCCAATTGTGAGGTACCTCATCGGTAAGGTATTGCTCTTTCGACATCATGTAACACATCGCCCCAGGCTCCAGCGGCGGCAAACCTCGCTTCATGAATGCCTTGATGCCCTCAATGATCTGAGCTTTGGATTTACCGGCCAAGATCAACTCGGTCCTTTTGTAAGTCAGTGGCAGGACTGAACGGGCAGCCGGCGGATTGTAGCAAACCGGGCCTCGCATGTGCGGGTTCCAGAAGTTAGTGGCATCGAATGGAGACATCCAGCCCCGCTCCACTACACACACGAAACCGTTGCTGCCCTTGACTGCGGTTTCATAGCCATGCCGACCAAGAACCAGAACATCCGCGTCGCGCGAGATAGCTTCCGGCGCCGCGGTGCGAGCCAAAGCAATCTCGGCTGTTCGATCCATAAGATATTGGTCAAGCGAGGCCATCCTGGGATAGGATGTGTGAGCGTTCTGCGCTCGCGCCTGCCCCATTGCACCCAACACGAGAACCAACGCTAGACTACCGCCTACAAACAGCTTAGTCACCGCTTTCCGCACGGACATTACCTCCAGAAGTCTAAATCAAGGATGAGATCTGCTCCTGTTGACATCCGCAATTCTTCATACGTTCTTAGCGATGAATCGGCGAGTCAGATTGTGCCGTCAACGGTGATCTCACTGATTACTCATCGCATCTCCAATGCAAATGACTTAACAATCTCCACCTCACTTCAATTGTCCCCGTTCGGCTGGTGGGCAACATACTGCCGTTGCGGACCCGAGCGAAAGCATTATTGTACTGCGGCAAATCGATCTCCGTAACATGAGATCAAGATTGACGATCGCGTTTCGATGCACTCGTAGAAAGCGATCAGGAATGCCCATCAGCAATCGTACGAATTCGGCCTGAGCTTATAGGCAAACACTTTCGGGTTCCAGCGCCTGTTATCTCGCTGTGGTTACCGGCTTACCAGTTTGCGGGTTTTGTGATGGTGCGACCCTGTGCATCGGTTAATTGCGGCGGAAATTGACTTCGCGCCATATGAGATTGAGGGCCTTCGGAGGTAATGTCGCGTTGAATTTGGCGACTTTGTTCAACTGGATGCTTGGCCGCGCTGGTTGAATGGGGTTGCAAGTAAGGCGGCTGCGCCGTATGGCTGTGTCGTTGGTTTGCGGATTGAAAATGCCCACGGGAATGCGCAGTTCCTTGTTGATGATCCGCACGGGTTCAGCGAGATCGGAATCATTCGTGATGACGATCAGTTGATCGCAATCCTTGCGGAAGGCGTCAGCCAGCATGTAGGTGGCAATGTTCACGTCCGAGCCTTTTTCCTCCATTTTGGTGACTTGGGCGAAACGCGGACCGCCAGACGGAGGTGAGGCCAGTGGCATGGAAACCTCGCTTTGCAAGTAGTAGCCGTAATGCACGGTGACGTTCGGGAGTGTTCTCAAAGCACGAATGTAAATTTCTTGCCGGAGTCTAATTTGTGGATTGGAAGGGCACGACGTTACCAGAGCGGTGAAATAACGAATGCGATTGATAGTGAGGCCGGGCAAAACCTGATGGCACAACTCTGCCAGGTTGACTCATTTGTAAGGGGTGTCCTTCGCGGCTCCGTAATAGAGATTGAAGCCATCGACGTATACGTTTGATCGGACCGCCGGAATTGAAAGATAGCCCCCAGAAAGAGCAAAGCCGCCTTTCGGCGGCTCGCGCCCTCGTTCCGAAGATTGAGGGGGTGTAGAACAACATTCTGCGATTTCTTAGGCTTAAGCGCAAGCGTTTTGATTTGCCTCAGATTCGGGCCATTACGGATATTCTGTCTCGTAAAGCATAGCGTTCAGCTTTGATGACGCGCGGCCGCATGGCGCTCTTGCGCGGCATGTCCGACGAGAAGCTTCTCAACAGACTTCGCGTATGTCTCCGCCTCCCGCGCACGTTATGAGGCCAAGATTTACACCGACAACGCGCAAGAACTGGGCGTGCAACTGAGCCGCGCAGTCTCCAAGCGCGTCGCCATCGAGCATCATCCAGAACACGATCAGACCCAGCGCAGACAACCTGCCCGTCAGCAATCGCACGATTTCGGCCTAAGCTTGCAGTCAAAACTTTCTTCCCTGTCCGCTGCCCATGAGGCACAGAGAGAACGCTAGTGCTGATAGGATGGCTCCGTCTCCAAATGTGAACCGGTCCGGCTGGGGCCTAAAGCGGTCGCCTCAATGCGGCTCAAATTCTTCATCGAGATATTCCAGTTGGATATCCTGTTTTGACCAACGTTGTGGAGTGCCCACCAAAAGTGCTGCCCGGAGTGGCAATTCACTTCGAGGAGGCTGGTTTGAGGTATAAGGAATTGCAGAGTTGGCATATTGGTTATATAGTGAGGCTCCATTAGATTAATTGTCTCAGACAGAGGGGAGCGACATCCATGGCAGAGATTACCAGGCGGCGTGTAGGAGAGCTGCAGCGGGGGGTGTTTAGAATACTTCTCGATTTTCCGGATGGATTGCCCGCGAGAGAGGTATTAGAACGACTGGAGCAGATCGTGCAACTTACGGAATTCGAAAAGAGTGATTATCCGAATCGGCCTGGCGTCCGACGGTTCGAGAAGATCGTGCGATTTGCAACGATCGCTCCGGTGAAGGCGGGCTGGCTCATCAAGAGTAGGGGCCGGTGGACTTTGACGGATGAAGGTCGGGAAGCCTATCAAAAGTTTCAGGACCCCGAGAAATTTGTGAGAGAAGGCGGAAGACTATACAAGCAGTGGGCCGAAAGTCGCCCTGACGCGGTCGCCGAGGTTAGCGAAGACGAACCAGCGACGACCGGAACTTTTGAAGAGGCAGAAGAGGCCGCATGGGCTGAGACCGAACAATACCTGAAAGCCATGAACCCATACGATTTTCAAAAGCTTGTCGCGGCGCTCCTGCGAGCAATGGGGTATCACGTTTCGTGGGTTGCGCCTCCTGGCCCGGATAAGGGAATCGACATCTTGGCGCATACCGATCCACTTGGAACAAGCGTCCCTCGAATCAAGGTTCAAGTGAAGCGCCGTGAAGGAAAAATCAGCGTAGATGGACTGCGTTCATTTATGGCGGTTCTGAGCGATCAAGACGTCGGTATTTTCGTCTCCTTGGGCGGCTTTACAAGTGACGCGGAATCGGAGGCCAGGACCCAAGAAAAAAGGAAGGTCACGCTGATTGACCTAGAGAAGCTTTTTGACCTCTGGGTTCAGCATTACAACAGAGTTGCGGAATCCGATAGGCAGCTGCTCCCGCTCAAACCGGTTTATTACCTGGCGCCTTCTGAATAATGGGCGGCAAACGCCTAAGTGCAAAAGGTGGGCGATTCCTAGAGGGTCGGAGCACAGATGGCCACAGTCAACACATTCTACAGTTCATTCGATGAAGAAACGCTGGAGCCACGCGGTTCCGACTCTTATCGAACAGTTTTTGAGGTGGATCGAGATCGTGTTGTTCACAGTTACGCATTTCGGAGATTGCAGGCCAAAACCCAAGTCTTTAAGCCAGGCGAATACGACTTTTACAGAACGAGACTGACCCACACCATCGAGGTCTCCCAGATTGGGCGATCAATCTGTGCGTTCCTGAGGAAGACAAGCGATAGCTTGAGCGAGGACTTTTTTATCGATCCCGATCTTGTAGAGGCTGTCTGCTTGGCACATGACATAGGCCATCCTCCATTTGGACATGCGTGGGAGAATTTGCTCAACCGACTGATGACAGATTTCGGTGGATTTGAAGCTAACGCCCAAACTCTCAGGATTCTGACCGAAACTGTCTGGCCTGGACCTTCATCGGGACTGCGGCAAGGAATGTCGCCTACACGTGCGCTTTTGGACGGAATTCTCAAATATAAGAAAGTTCGGACGAGGCGGAACGAAGAGAATCATTTCATTTACAAAGAACAGCGAAAGTATTTGGATTTTGTACATCGGCGTCTTCCCGCAAAATGCCTGAGGGAAGCCAGCATAGAATGCCAGATTATGGATTTTGCGGACGACGTAGCATACTCAGTAGGTGACCTGGTTGACGGTGTCTACGCTCGTTTCATTACCGAGCAGAAGCTAACAAAGTGGGAGAGCGAGATGGAAAGTGATAGTTTAGTCGCGCGGTTACTCGACGCTGTCAGACGTGGGGAGATAACTCGATTTGCCGCGGGTCAGATAGGGGAGTTTGTAAGGTGTTGTCGCCTAACGAAAAAGGGCCGGGCCTCGTCAACAAATCACCGCTATCAATTCGATTTGAATGTCCCGCCCGAGAAGAGGGCCGAGCAGAAACGTCTAAAACAGATTTCGTTCGACTTGGTGTTTGCTTCGCCTGCTGTTCAGCAGCTCGAATACAAGGCCTTGGCAATGCTCGAACAACTTTTTACGATCCTCCGCGATAACTACATCCGAGAAGGGTTGCCGAGGCATAGGCTGCTTAACGAGGATGTTGAGAAGACTATACAAAGCGGAAAGACTCTCCCACAGAAGGCAAGGCTCTTGTGCGACTACATCTCTGGGATGTCGGATGATTACGTGGTTCGAACCTGCCGCCGTCTAACTGATCCGGAATTCGGATCGATCGTCGATTTGGTTTAAGTCCTCCCCGAAAAAAGGTTTGCCAATGATGGAAGAGGCGTTGACATCGCCCATTCATTGCTCCTGCAGATTCGCCCTCGCTTGCTCTGAAAAAAATGTCTCGCTCGTCCCATTCGCGCCAACCGTCTCAACTGAACCTGCTAAGCTAATTTTGCCTATGGTACGAGTGTCGCCGGTGGAAAACTTTGTAGCGCCGACCTTCAGGTCGGCATTTGGCCAGATGTCAGGCGGAAGCTTGGCGCTACGCGCTCAAAACCTAAGGATTACCTCGTCCAAGCGGAGACAATTGACAACGCTAATGGATTGTTTTTTTTGACGAGCAAACCCAACAAGTAGTTGAAAACACGTCACATTAAAAATCTCCAACGACGAGCAAACCCAAGAACGGCCCCGAGCCTTGCCTTCATTAGCGGATATCTGCTTCGGAATGAGTAAGATATAACCCACCCGGAAACTCGGAGGATCCCAACAAGTGGTTGAAAACAAAGGATCGCACCTGCGCCGGCGAATGCTCCCGGATTCCCAACAACGAGCGTGCGCAGGGGGCCGTTAACGGATATCCCATTTGAAATGAGCAAGATGAGTTCCAACTGGCGAATCCTGGAACCCAACAAGTGATTGAAAACAAAGGATTGCACCTGCCCCAGCGAATGTTCTCGGATTCCAAGAGGAAACGCGCCTGGGAGGCACGTCAAACCCCCGGCATAATGGAGTGCGGGAGCTTGCTCCCGCGGTCCGGCCGGAAGTCCACCGTCCGGCAGTAACGCCCGGCGAGCGGGTGCTTCCCAGAGCGACGGCAAGCCGCGGCGCTCCAAACGACCTCTCGCCATCCCACGAATCACGCACTTCGGTAGTGGGTCAGTTTGGACTTGTAGCGGCGAGTTTACCTCGCCAGATGGCGGCATAAAGCCGCCTCTACATCAAACTGACCCACTACGCGCACTTCCGAGACTTTGACGTGACCGCAGCGCCCTCCTGCGAGGCTGGCGTATCGCCAACCCTGATGGTGCGTCCGCCCAGCAGTCGAGTGCCGATGGTTTGGCTCTCATCCGCTTTTCAAAGACCAATTCTTCCAACCGCGAGAGCTTCTCGTTTCTGGTTCAACGCGTGATTCAGCAGAGGAGCCAGGGCGCGGCCGGTGTGCGAGCCGGAATCGCCTGCCACTTTTTCTGGCGGTCCCTCGGCGACAACGTGCCCGCCGGCCTCACCGCCTTCCGGCCCGAGATCGACAATCCAATCCGCCTGCTTCACCACATCCAGGTTATGCTCGATAGTAATCACGGTGTTGCCGAGGTCTGTCAAGCGGTTCAGCACTCCGAGTAATTGCCGGACATCGTCAAAATGCAAGCCCGTTGTTGGCTCGTCGAGAATATAGAGCGTGCGGCCACTCTGCCGCCGGCTCAGCTCGCGCGCCAGCTTGATGCGCTGCGCCTCACCGCCCGAGAGCGTGGTGGCCGGCTGGCCCAGATGAAGGTAGCCAAGGCCGACATCCAGAAGAGCTTGGAGTTTTTGGCGGATCGCGGGAACATTCTCCAAAACCGGCAATGCGTCGCGGGCGGTCATCTCCAGGAGGTCGCCAATTGAAACGCCTTTATATTTCACGGCCAGGGTTTCCGAGTTGTACCGGCGGCCACGACAGACGTCGCAGGTGACGAAAACGTCGGGAAGGAAATTCATCTCAATGCGCCGCAGCCCGTCTCCCTGGCAAGCCTCGCAACGCCCGCCCTTCACGTTAAAGCTGAACCGGCCCGCACGGTAACCCCGCTCGCGCGATTCCGGCAGCATCGCAAACAACTCGCGGATGGGGGTAAATAACCCCGTATAGGTGGCAGGATTGGAGCGTGGTGTGCGGCCGATGGGCGCCTGATCAATGACAACGACCTTGTCAATATGCTCCGCTCCTTGAATTTTCCGGTGCGCGCCGGGCTCTTCGAGAGCGCGATAAAGCTTCTTCGCCAGGGCACGGTAAAGAATATCGTTGACCAAGGTTGACTTACCCGAGCCTGAGACGCCCGTCACTACGGTGAGAAGTCCCACCGGAAAATGGACGTCGATGGCCTTGAGATTGTTGGCAGACGCTCCTATCACAGCAACAGTTTTGCCGTTGGGCTTACGCCGCGCGCTGGGCACGGAAATGCTGCGGAGCCCGGAAAGATATTGTCCGGTCAGAGATGCGGGCGTGGCGGCAATCTGCGCCGGAGACCCGGCGGCAACCAGGTAACCGCCCTGCCTGCCGGCCGCGGGCCCAAGATCGATCACATAATTGGCTCGGCGTATCGTTTCCTCATCGTGCTCGACAACGAGAACCGTATTGCCCAGGTCGCGCAGCCGCTCCAGGGTAGCAAGCAGGCGCTGGTTGTCCCGCGCATGGAGCCCGATGCTTGGCTCATCTAAAACGTAAAGCACGCCGCGCAGTTTGGAGCCGATCTGGGTGGCTAACCGGATGCGCTGGCTCTCGCCGTTAGAAAGCGAAGCCGCGGAGCGGTCGAGGCTGAGATATCCCAGGCCGACCTGCTCGAGAAATTCCAACCGCTGGGTAATTTCATTCAAGATCCGGCGCGCGAGGATTTCTTCGCGCGCATTGAGCTGCATGCCGCGAGCGGCTTTAATTTCTTCGGCTACGGCAAGCGCCGTGAAATCGGCAATCGAAAGCCCCGCCACGCGGACGGCCAGGCTTTCCGGCCGCAGCCTTTTTCCACCGCATTGCGGGCAGGGAATGGCGGACATATATCGCTCAAACCATTCCCGGTAATTGCCTTCCCCAGCCTCTTTATACCAGCGGTCGAGAATGGGAATGATGCCCGGAAAGCCGGCGGCTGACCGGCCGAACGACGTTTTGGGCCCTTTCCCGTACAAAATCAGGTTCTGTGTCCGCGCAGGCATCTGGCTGAATGGCGTGTCAAGATCAAAGCCGTAATCGTCGGCAGCGCGCCCGAGAGTGCGGCGCAGGAATGCTGAACCTGCGCCAGGCCCGAGGCCTCCCGCCAGGAGCGGCCTGGACCAGTCCACGATGACCTTGCCGGGATCAAATGAATACCGGCTTCCTAAACCGTGGCACGTCTCGCACGCCCCAAAGACGCTGTTGAAGGAGAAGGAGCGAGGCTCAAGCTGGGGGATGTTGATGCCGCAGTCGATGCAAGCGGACTCCTGAGAGTAGAGGTGCTCATCGCCATTCACGACGGCCACTTGCACGATGCCTTTGGCGAGCTTCATAGCCGTTTCGATGGACGCGGCGAGGCGGCCCTCGATCCCGGGCTTGAGTAGCAACCGGTCGATCACAACTTCGATGGTGTGATTGCGGCGGCGATCCAAGGCAATTGGTTCGTCCAGAGCACGCAGCTCTCCGTCAACCCTCGCACGCACAAATCCCCGCTGTGAAAGTTCTTCGAACAGCTTTTTGAATTCGCCCTTCCGTTCTCGCACGACGGGCGCGAGAATCATCACCCGCTCGTCGGCCGGAGCGCCGTGATTGACTCGCTCCATGATGGCCGAAACGATCTGCCCGGTGGTTTGGCGTGAGATCGGACGGCCGCACCGGTAACAGTGCGGAGCGCCGATTGAGGAGTACAGCAGACGAAGATAGTCGTAGATTTCGGTGATGGTGCCCACTGTAGACCGAGGGCTGCGGCTGGTGGTCTTCTGCTCGATCGAAATGGCAGGACTTAATCCCTCAATCGAATCGACGTCCGGCCGCTCCAGTTGATCCAGGAACTGGCGGGCGTAGGCAGAAAGCGTTTGTACGTACCTGCGCTGGCCTTCGGCATAGATCACGTCGAAGGCCAGGCTGGACTTGCCCGACCCACTGAGCCCGGTTACTACGCTCAGGCTATTTCGCGGCATGGCAACACTGAGGTTCTTCAGGTTGTGCTGACGAGCGCCGCGCACCGTAATCCGATCGATCATTGCCCTGCTTGGCCCCGAGTGAGATTGACAGACGAACCCTATCTTCCATGCTAGATGACAGGATGAAAAGTGGTCAAATGCGCTGCGGAGAACAAAAAAGCCCCCGCTGCCGCGCGGGGGCTTGCATGAAGGAACGATACCGGTAAGATGCGGGTGGAATGCCGGAAGGTGGTCCCGGTAGAAAAGATTTCAGAGGAGAGGCTCTTCCCAGTTTTCCAGAACCGATTTGATTGTAGCCATGAACTGATCCGCGATAGCCCCGTCCAGCACCCGATGGTCAAAAGACAGAGCCAGATACACCATGGGCCGAATGGCGATGGCATCGTTGCGGACCACCGCACGTTTCTCGATAACCCCCACCCCCAGGATCGCGACCTGAGGCTGATTGATGATCGGCGTGCCCGTGAGGCTGCCGAAAATTCCCGGATTGGTAATGGTGAATGTTCCCTCCTGAACGTCATCCACCTTCAGCCGCTTGCTGCGGGCGCGATCCGCGAGGTCGCGAAGCGCCCGCGCGACACCCGGAAAGTTCATCTGGTCTGCATGCTTGATTACCGGAACGATCAAGCCCGTTTCGAGAGCAACGGCGACCCCGATGTTCACGTCTCGCTTGTAGATAACGTTGCCGCCATCGAGTGAAGAATTGACGATCGGAAACCGCTTGAGCGCTTCCACCGCGGCACGCACAAAGAAAGGCGTGTAAGTAAGCTTAATGCCGTTGCGCCGCTCAAACTCAGCGCCGTAACGCATTTGAGTATCCGCAATCCGGGTCATCTCCACTTCGAAAAAAGTATTGACGTGCGCTGAAGTCCGCTTGCTCGCAATCATGTGCTCGGCAATCTGCCGCCGCATAGCCGTCATCGGCACGGACTGCGTTGGTCCTGTAAACAGCATCGCCCGCGCCGCAGCCCCGACAGGCGGAACGGAGGAAGGAGAAGCTGCCGCTGAGGGAGCGCTCGGAGCCGCCGGCGCGGGCTTCGAGCCCGCACCTGACGAGAGAAAGTCCAGGATGTCCTTCTTGCTGATCCGCCCTCGAAGCCCGGTTCCATGAACGCTCCCGAGATCAATGCCATGCTCTTTGGCCATCCTGCGAACGAGCGGAGAAGAGCGCACCCCTTCAGCCGTTCGGGCGTGAGACGGAGCTTCGACATACGTATGGATCTTCTGAAACGTTCCGGCGGCCAGCGGAGAAGCATCCTGCCTCGACGACGGCCGTGGAGTTTCTGCTCCTTCTCCCTCAATCTCGGCAACAACGGTATTAACTTCCACCGTCTGGTTTTCGTGAACCAGAATTCTCTTCAGCGTGCCTGCGGCGGGCGAGGGAATCTCCGCGTCTACCTTGTCGGTTGAGATTTCGAAGAGAGGCTCGTCGCGCTCTACCCGGTCACCCACATTTTTGATCCAGCGGGTAATGGTGCCTTCGGCGACGCTTTCTCCCATTTGGGGCATGATGACGTTCGTTGGCATGGTAATCTCAAAAAAGCTATCAGCGTTCAGCGATCAGCCGTCAGCTTTCAGCACAACTATAGCAGCTAAAGCCGGTTTCTATTTGCAGCCTGCCAGCACCACTAAAATCGTGCCGTCGGGACCTCGTCACCCGCGTGCGGGCAGAAGCCGCTCCGTCGCTGAAGCTCTGGAGCGTAAGCGACCTTCGGTGGGCGCAGGCCCGGCTCGCGCCGGCTGGAGAAAGCGCCGGCCGCGAGCCACCCTCTCCCGCAAGCGGGAGAGGGAAGGGTGGTTGGGGTACTTTTCATAGTTTCGCGGGTATCCCGAGCGGCGACCGGCATGCCGACCTGAAGGTCGGCGCTACGACTTGATTACTGACCGCTGATTGCTGAACTTGCATCTCCATCCCGAAGACCCGGCCGAAATGGGCTATCACGCACTCCGATACTTCCTCGACGCTCAGAGGCCTTTCTAAAAGCCGCGCAAGCGAAGTCACCCCTTTATCTAGAATGCCGCAGGGAACGATCCATTCAAAATAATGCAGATCCGTGTTTACGTTGAGGGCGAACCCGTGGGAGGTGACCCAGCGCGAGATGTGCACACCCATTGCTGCCAGCTTTTCATTTCCCACCCAAACTCCCGTGAGCCCCGGAATGCGGTTGGCCTTGACGCCAAAGTCCGCTGCAACCCCGATCATGACCTCTTCCAGGGACCGCATGTACCATGCGACGTCGCGGCGGTGCTGCGTGAGGTCCAGTATGGGATATCCCACCAACTGGCCGGGACCGTGGTAAGTGACGTCGCCGCCCCGGTCCGTCTCAAACACTTGGGCGCCGGCCGTTTGCAGCCGCTCAGAAGAGATCAGCATGTTTTCGCGCCGCGCATTGCGGCCCAGTGTGTAAACATGCGGATGCTCAACCAGAAGAAGCGTATCGCCAATCGTTCTTGCCTTCCGCTGCGCGACCTTCTGCCGCTGCAACGCGAGAGCCGCACCGTAATCCACTGCACCGAAGTTTTCGACGTGACAAAGCATTGAAGTGTAGAAAGCGACTCGGCCGCCTGCTGCGGAAAGCCTCCCGCCTTCCGGTCCGAAGCTCTCACGCCAAGATTGCAGCAGGGCGTGAAGGCTCAGCCTTCGCGCCCTGCTGGAAAAGGTTAGCCTCCTCCGGAAGGGCAGAGCCCATCCGCACGGCAAGCGGCGAAGCCGCGGTCCGAGCTCGAAACCACGGCACTAACCCCACCCTATTATCCTCTCTGCCAAGGGGCTCAGGAGAGCTTTTGAAAGCCCCTCGCCACGCGACAAGTCAATTGTCAATCCTGTGCGCGAACAACGCAAGCGCTAGTGTTAAGAAGATGTTAAGTACTGTTTACTTCGATTTTACTGCCAAGAGGAAACGTTAAGCGCAGCGATCGCGTCCTCACGATAGGAGAGAATTTTTCGAGCAAAATGACAGCGCAAGACGAAGGAAACCTAATGAAGACCACGCAAGCAAGCGTCATCGATACAACCGGCCAGCAGGGACTCGGGAAGGACCGCGGCGGATCCGATAATGTAGCCCGAATGGTGTATGCCTTTGGGATAGCGATCATACTCTTCGGCGTCACAGCACTGATCATACTTCGTATGCGCTCCAAGTTGCCGGGCGTCGCTTCCGAAGCCGCGGTCAGCGCAAAATCGTTTGCCGACAGCACGCAACAAAGCATCAATGACGAGCTGCGGTGGCTCGATCAAAGTCTGAACCTGAGCCCCGAGCAGGAAGCCGAAGTCAGGCCGGTAGTCGAAGATGAAATCCAGGAACGTATCGCGCTCCTCGAAGCGCCCTCCATATCCACCTCAGAACAGGAAGCGCAGCTCGTCCATTTGCGCAACCAAGCCCTCGAAAAGATCCGGCCAGTTCTCACGGACCGCCAGCGGGTTGTTTTACAGGGTTTAGAACACACGGAAAGCGGCCAGGGAGCGCCGCGTCCGGTTGATTGAAAATTCCTGTGGCTTTGCACCTTGGCCACTCTGTTCCGGGGTGACAATTAAGATCATGTTAAGAGCTTTTGCCTCGATGTAATTCTACGCGTGTGTCTTGGGCGTCTTGGTTCGGTGAGTCGCGGACGGTGGAGTCGGCAGGTTGGCGACCCTGGCACGGGGGTTGTGCGCGTCTTTTGCTATAGCCCAACTTATAGGGTAGCGCGAGGAGCGCAACAGGAGGTTACTTCTGGAATCACGAATCGAAGCTCAAAAGGGTTTGGCTGCTCTGGCGTTCCTAGCGTACTTCGTTATGTTCCCCGCCGCGGCTCCGGTGGCGCAAGCCGTTCAGCCGCCGCCGAAAGTCTTTACTGTCCAGGAGGCTATCAGTTATGCGCTGGCTAATTACCCGGCAGTCCGAGCGGCGATGGCGTCCTACAATGCTGCGCGAGCGGGGGTCGGCTTGGCGCGGACCAACTACGTGCCTTTTGTGGACGGCCTTTGGGAAGCCGACCGCGAAACGCGTGCAAGCGTTCTCGGGGTACTACTACCGGAGTCTCCGACTATCCTGACGGGAACGCAAGGCACTGTTACGCCAGGTCCGGCAGAGCCTTTTTGGTTGACGGGTATGGGGACGTTGTTTTCCTGGCAGCCGTTCACGTTTGGTTATCGCCGCTCCGAATTGCGAGCGGCGCATGCAACTGAAACTCGGACGGCGGCGCAGGTGACGCTGACGCGCTTGGGCGTTGCAAGCGCGGTGGCTGACGCTTCCCTGGCTGTTCTCGCCAGCGAACAGCGGGTGAAAGCGTCACAAGCCGACGTAACGCGAAGAACCGTGTTTGACCGCTCGGTGCATGCGCTGGTGAATGCGAATCTGCGGCCGGGCGCCGATGCATCTCGCGCGGATGCCGAACTCGCTGTGGCCCGGACTTCCCTCATTCAAGACGAGCAGGCGCAGCAGGTCGCCAGCGCCGCTTTCGCAGAAGCCCTGGGAATGGCCGGGACGCCGGTGCGGATTGAAGCGGGCCCGTTTTTGGAGACTCCGCCCGAGAGCATCTGGGCCGAGCTTCCGCTGACGAACCATCCTGCCGCCGTCGTCGCGCAGAAAAACATTCAGGAGATTCAGTCCCAGATCAGCGTGCTGAACCACAAGTTCTATCCACATCTTACGCTGAATGGGCTGGAACAGTGGCGCGGGAGCGGCGAGGAGACGTCCGGAAGGATTACTCCCGGTCTTGAAGGTCTGGAACCTACGATCCGCAACTGGGCAGTGGGGCTATCGGTGCAGATGGACTTCAGCCAGTATTTTTTGATTCGCGAAAACAAGAAGATTGATCTCGCCAACCTCCACCGCCAGGAGGCAGTGTACGACTTAACCATGCAAAACCTCACCGGCCAGATGCAGCAGGCTCTCGCCGTTTTGGATGGCGCCCGGCGCGTGGCTCAAAACACACCCATCGAGCTCGCATCCGCTCGCATGAGCGAGTCCCAGGCCCGAGCCCGGTTTCAGGCTGGCGTAGGCACGATTGTGGACGTTGCCGAAGCTCAGGGCCTGCTGGTTCAGGCCGAGATTGATGACTCGCTCGCCCGTCTTAGTATCTGGCGGGCGCTGGCTGAACTCGCTTCGGACGAAGGCGATTTGACTCCATTTCTGAATCTTGCGGGCAGCATGCCCGGGGGAACACCGTAAATTATGTGGCTGGTTCGCTCCGCCTTACGGCGGCCCATAACAGTAATGGTTGCGGTGATTGGCATCGCGCTATGCGCGGTTCTGGCGCTCACGCGAATGCCGATTGATATTTTCCCCAACCTCAATCTGCCAGTCATCTACGTGGCCCAGCCCTATGGCGGCATGAGTCCCGCGCAGATGGAAGGCTACCTGACGTACTATTACGAATATAATTTTCTCTACATTGCAGGCCTTCAGAGCGTCGAGTCGCGATCGGTGGAAAACTTCGCGCTCTTGAAGCTGACGTTTCTTCCCGGCGTCGATATGAGCCAGGCGCTGGCCCAGACCACTGCCTATATCGACCGCGCCCAGGCCTACATGCCTGCCGGAACCGTCCCGCCTTTTGTTCTGCGGTTCGACGCGGGGAGCGTTCCCGTGGGTTACCTCGTGTTCTCCAGCCCAACGGAAAGTGTGGACCAGCTCCAGGACCTTGCGCTCAACCAGGTGCGGCCTCTCTTCACCACACTGCCCGGTGTCTCGTCGCCTTCCACCTTTGGCGGCAGCTCGCGAACAATCGTCATTCATGTTGACCGCGAGAAGCTCAATAGCTATCGCATGTCCACAGCAGAAGTGGTAAAGGCGCTCTTGACGGGAAATGTGATCGCGCCCGCAGGCGACGTGCGCACAGGGAATCTGGATCGCATCACGCCGATGAATTCGGTGGTTACGGATATCAATAAGCTGGCGGATCTGCCGGTCCGCACCGGCGCTGGCCCTACCGTCTTCATGCACGACATTGGCTGGGTGGAAGACGGCAGCGACCTCATCCTGGGCTACGCCCTTGTCAACGGCCACCGGACCGTCTATCTGCCTGTCACCAAACGCGCCGACGCCTCAACCTTGACGGTTGTTAATGAAGTCAAAGCGAACATGAACCGCTTCGAGAACGTTGTCCCTGCAGACGTTCACATCAGCTTCCAATTTGATCAATCCGCTTACGTGACCCATTCGCTCGCTTCGCTCATCCGCGAAGGATTGATTGGCGCGCTGCTCACCGGCCTGATGGTGTTCCTGTTTCTGCGCGAGTGGCGCAGCGCATTCATTGTGATCGCCTCCATTCCCTTCAGCCTCGTTACCGCGGTGGTGGCGTTATGGCTCGCTGGCCAGACCGTCAATATCATGACGTTGGGCGGTCTTGCCCTCGCCGTGGGCATTCTCGTGGACGAAGGGACAGTAGAGATTGAGAACATCCATCGGAATCTTCAACAGACCCGTGAGGTCGCTCCCGCCGTATTGCAAGCAACCAAGCAAACCATTATCCCGCGCTTTTTGTCGATGCTTTCGATTTTGGCCGTGTTTGTACCTTCCTTCTTGATGGTCGGCGTTACCCGCTCTTTATTCGTCCCGCTATCCCTCGCCGTCGGGTTTGCGATGATTGCATCTTACGTGCTCTCGAGCACGTTTGTTCCCGTCCTCTACATCTGGCTTAACAAGCGCTTGCACGGCAGCGAGGTGGAACGCTCCGGACGCACCCGGTTCGACCATTTCCGGGAACACTACGGAAGCTTGCTCCAGAGATTGTTGAACTGGCGGTATCTCCTGTTGGGCGCTTACCTGGTGGCGGCAGTGGTCCTGGTGGTTCTCCTGGGCCCGCAGCTCGGCCGCGAGATCTTCCCGTACAATCCTGGAAACCAGCTCCAGATCCGGCTGCGAGCGCCCGCCGGAACGCGCATCGAAGTCACCGAGCAGATTGCCTTGAAGACTCTTGATGAAATCAAGCGGCTGGCCGGACCGGGAAACCTGGAAACGAGCATCGGTTACGTCGGCACCTACGCGCCGAGCTACCCCATTAATCTGATCTATCTTTGGACGAGCGGCCCTCAGGACGCAAACTTGCTCGTCCAACTTAGAAAGAGCGCGAACATCAGCGTGCCGGCACTTGAGGAACACCTTCGAGCTGTCCTTGCGCTCGAATTCCCCGACTGCGCGTTCACTTTCGAACCTGGTGACATCGTAAGCCAGATTATGGATTTTGGTTCGCCCACGCCGATAGAAATCGCCATTAATGGCCCCCACATGAGCCGTGACTACGCTTATGCCGACAAGGTGCGGGCGGAAATGCGCAAGATTCCGTACCTTCGTGATCTGCATTACGGCCAGCCTTTGGATTACCCCAGCCTGAATGTGGATATCGACCGGGTGCGGGCGGGCCAGCTCGGCTTGACGGTGCAGCAGATCGCGCAGTCTCTTGAGACCGCCACATGGTCCAGCCGGTTTGTCTCCCGCAACTTCTGGCAGGATCCTGAAACCGGGATCGGCTATCAGGTTCAGGTTGAGGTGCCACAGCCGGAAATGAAATCTCTCGATGATGTGGCGGATATCCCGCTGATGCAAGGTGGACCGTCGGACCACCCTAATTTGGGAGACGTCGGCCATCTTTCCTATGGCACGGTGGTGGGTGAATACGACCGTTACGACATGGAACGTATGGTTTCACTGACGGCCAATGTGGCGGGAGAAGACCTGGGGCGCGCCGCCAGCCAGATTGACGCCGCGATTGAGCGCGTGGGCACTCCACCCCGCGGAGTCGAGGTTCACGTCCGCGGTCAGATAGCTCCCATGCGCGACACCTTCCACTATCTGGACCTGGGGTTGGTATTCGCGATTGTCACCATTTTCTTGCTGCTCGCGGCCAACTATCAGTCTTTGCGCCTAGCCTTAGTGACTGTTTCCACGATCCCGGCAGTAATTTGCGGCGTTATTATCGTGTTGTTCCTTACGGGAACCACGTTAAACCTGCAATCCTTTATGGGAGCAATTATGGCCCTCGGAGTGTCGGTGGCAAACTCAATCCTCCTGGTCACTTTCGCCGAGTCGCACCGGCGGGGCGGCGCTTCGTCGACGGATAGCGCCCTTTACGGCGGCAAGACCCGGTTGCGTCCCATTCTGATGACCAGCTTGGCGATGATTGCCGGCATGATCCCGATGGCGCTCGCGCTGGGCGAAGGTGGCAACCAGACCGCGCCTTTGGGACGCGCGGTTATTGGGGGACTGGCGGCTTCGACAATTGCGACGCTCTTGATCCTACCCGCCATCTTCTCGATATCGCAAGAGCGCGTGACCAGAGAATCGGCATCACTCGATCCTTCAGATCCTCAAAGCCGCTACGCCTCGCCCGCGTAAGCGTAGGGGTAGAGCTTGCCCTACCCTCGTCAAATTAGGCTTCGTATCTTCGAAGGCGACGCGCGGCAAAGCCGCTCCTTAGGGCCAACCCAGTTCGGCTAATTTGACCGGACTAGGGCGGCTGGAGAAGGACTTGATTTTATGAAGATGAAGAACCTATCTTTCGCGGAAGGCGACGCACGAAATGCCATGCGCGTGGCCGCCGTCGGCGCGCTCGTTCTGTCGCTGGTTATCCTGGCCGGAGCCTGCAGCGGAGGAGGCGGGGCAAAAACGGTGGCTGCCCTGGCGACCCGCGCCGATGCTCCGCCCCCCTCGGTGGAAACCGTCGCCGTGACCTCTCGGCGTCTCAATGTTACGACCCAGCTTCCGGGCGAGCTGCTACCCTACGAGATGGTCGGCATCTTTCCCAAGGTCACGGGCTTCGTCGAGTGGATGGGCGTCGACCGCGGCTCTCGCGTGAAAGCAGGGCAGTTGCTGGTGCGGCTCGAAGCACCGGAACTCATTTCCCGGCAGGCCGAGGCGGAGGCGACGCTGCAAAGCGCGGAATCGCGCATTGATGAGGCACAAGCCAAGCTCACCGCGGACGAGGCCACCTACGAGCGGCTCGGGACGGCGGCCCGAACTCCGGGAGTGATTTCGGCAGACGAGCTTGAGACGGCCCAAAAAACGGCCCAAGCGGACCGCGCTCGCGTGGTGGCGTTGCGCAACACCGTTGACGCAGCCAAGCAGACGCTGAAATCCCTGCAGGAAATCAACAGTTATCTGCTTGTTACGGCGCCGTTCGACGGCATCATTACTGATCGCAACGTCCATCCTGGAGCACTGGTAGGTCCGGCGGGCGGCCCGGGCCAGGTGCCGATGCTTCGAATTCAGGATATGGCCCATTTGCGCCTCGTGGTTGACATCCCGGAGGCTTACGTCGCCGGAGTTCGGGAGGGAACCAAGGTCGATTTCACTGTTCCCGCCTTCCCAGGGCGAACGTTTTCCGGAACAGTGGCTCGCATCTCAGACCGCTTGCACCAAAAAACCCGCACCATGCCGGTTGAGCTTGATGTATGGAATCCCGCCTGGACTCTCGATCCAGGAATGTTTCCAACGGTTTTGTGGCCCGTTCGGCGCCCCTATCCTACTCTTTTTGTTCCCCAGTCGGCCGTGGCCAGAACCATGGAGTCAGTCTTTGTTATTCGCGTGCGCGGTGGCAAGACCGAGTGGGTCAGCATCACCTCCGGGGTAACCGAGGGAAAACTCATCGAAGTCTTTGGGAATCTGCGCGCGGGCGATCACGTCGCGCTCCACGCTTCTGAAGAATTGCAACCCAATTCCCAAGTAACGGAACGCATGGTTCCCGGAAGCGATTAGCCCAGACTTAATTTTTCCTAGAATTTACCCACTCGAATTTCAGTCTGATACATCATTGAAATAGGCCCTATTCCGACTGTGCTACGACCGTCCAGGGGGCCGCGCGTGCCGAATTACCGTGTGTAACCTCAAGCCAGGACGATACGTATGCAGCATAGTGGAGACCATGGCCCCTGGGACAGCTAGTCCGGATTTCCCGGCAGTTCCAGCAGTGAGACGCGAGCCGCGAACTTATCTCGCTGCCTGGATCGTCGGTTTGCTTGTTGTATGCTTTGGCGCCGGGCTACGGGCTCAAGCTCCCCCAGGAATTATGATTAAAGGCCACGTGGCCGGTCCGGGCAGCGTCTCCGTCCCCGGGGCGCGAGTGATCCTGATCAATCCTCAAACCCGGCAACGGAAGGAGACCTGGACCGATGCCGCCGGTAATTATACGTTCACAGATATTGTTCCCGGAACGTATCGGTTGTTTATCACGCTGGTCGGTTTCCGTCCTGCGATAGCCGGACCCCTCGCGGTGAAGACGGGAACCCCATCTCAGCAGAACGTTTCTCTGGCGTTGGCAATGCCAGGGCAATCGACCGGGTTCGGCGGGTTTAATCGGCACGGCGCCGGGGCAGGCCGAGGCGCTGGGGGTAACAACGCGGCAAATGCTTCCGAGGCAAACAGCATTCCGGGGGTGGAAACCGAAGGAGCCTCGGGAGAGGGTGAGCTCACCTTTTCGGGCGCAACGGGCAATGAAGGCGGCGCAGCGGCGCAACAGGAACCATCCTCCTCAGCATTGGAAAACTCAGCAAGCGCTGCGAACTCCTTCCTGCTAGCCGGTAACATGGTGGATGCCACCGCCCCAGCTCAACGGCATGGGCCGGGGGCCTGGCGCTTCCAGCAATTCGCCATGGGTCAGGGAGTAACGGGCCTGCCGGGTTTTGGTGGCGGACCGGGTTTCGGCGGCAGGGGCGGTCCAGGCTTCGGTGGGGGGCGAGGCATGTTCTTTTTCGGCGGCCGCCGCAACGCCCGGGTCAACGGGATTCGCGGCAATATCATGGATTCTTATTCCAACTCCGCGCTTGATGCGCGGCCCTTTCCCTTGAACCGAACTCCTGAACCGCAAATCCCTTTTTACAGCAATACGTTTGGCATCTCTCTAGGCGGACCGCTCTCGATCCCCAAGATTTACCCGAACGGCGCGAGTAAGACGAGCTTTTTTGTGAACTACCACATGGTAAACAGCACTACTGGCACTGACCTGTTTGATAGCGTGCCGACACTTGCCGAGCGGTCCGGAGACTTCTCAGGCGCCTTGGTGGACGGAGCCGTGCCTACCCTCTACGAGCCTTCTTCCGGACCCTTGGGGCCGCGGACGCCCTTTCCCGGCAACGTGATTCCCTCGAGCATGTTCAGCCCGGCCGCCACGGGCTTGCTTCATTATATTCCGCAGCCCAACCTGCCCGGCGACGTGCAAAACCTCTATTTGCAGGAATCGCTGCCAACCCGCAGCCAGTTCCTTATGGGCCGTATCGGACAGCAATTCTCTGCGAAGGACAATATGTCTGTCATGTATTTCTACAACTCTCAACTGGCCAACAGCGTGACTGATTTTCCTGACCTTTCCTCAACCACATCCATGCGTAACCAGAGCGTGAGTCTCACGGAAACGCATACTTTCAGCCCGCATCTCATCAACATGTTCTCCTTAAATTTCAGCCGCGCCCGCTCCGATCTCACCAATCCCTTTGCCTACAACCAGAACATCGCTGGAGATCTGGGCATCACCGGGGTCTCAACCGAACCTATGGATTGGGGCATTCCCCAAATCAGCTTTACGAATTTCACCGGCCTCAATCTGAGCATCCCTTCTCTTACGCGGAACCAGACAACGCGGTTCTCGGATTACGTCATGTTCGATCGAGGCAACCACAACCTTCACGTGGGAGGTGATTTCGGCAGACTCCAGTTGAACTCCCTGACTGACCCGGATGGCGAAGGCACGTTTGACTTCACCGGTTACGGGACTAGCGACTTCACCTCCGCGGGTACGCCGATCACCGGAACGGGACTGGACTTTGCGGATTTTCTACTCGGACTTCCTGAAACCACTTCCGTACGCTACGGAACCAGCGCCAACTACTTGCGAGACTCTACTTACGACGCCTATGCCAATGACGATTGGAGAATTCTTTCGCACTTGACGCTCGACCTCGGCGCGCGCTGGGAATACGACGCTCCCTTCACAGAGAAATATGGCCATCTCTCAGACATCGCGCTGGGTTCCGGCTTTTCCAGCGAGACCATTGTCACCGGAGAAAACCCGGGGACGCTACCTTCCTCGCTTCTTTACGGCCACCCCGATAACGTTGCGCCCCGTTTTGGCTTGGCGTACCGTCCCTGGATCAGCCACAGCCTGGTGGTCCGTGCCGGGTATGGCATTTTTTACGATGAATCGATTTACGGCCAGATCGTCAATAACATGGTAAGCCAGCCGCCTTTTGCCATTACCAGCACGCTGGTCACGAGCCCCTCGCAGCTCCTCACATTGCAAAATGGATTTCCTGTCGAAAAATCTACCACCACGAACACCTATGCGGTCAACCCGAACTTCCTCACGCCTTATGCGCAGACCTGGGATGCAATGCTTGAGCAGGATCTCGGCCGGAATTTTGTCCTGTCTGCTGCTTACGTCGGAACGCATGGGACCAATCTAAACTTGCTGCTTGCTCCCGTCGACGCGATCGTGCCTGACGGCAAGGAACTGCTGCCGGATGCTCAGCCATTCATCTATGACACTTCCGGCGCAGAGTCCACCTACAATGGGCTGCGCGTGAGCCTCCGGCATTTCGCTCATAACGGGCTCATGTTCTTTGCGAATTACGTTTATTCAAAGTCGATGGATGATGCTGCCAGCATTGGCGGCACGTCGAGCGTGAGGAATGGCGGACCAGGCGGATTTGGGGGACCGGGCGGCGGCAGCACCCTGGTAGCGAGCGCCACTCCCAGCGTGGGCGGCACAGTTGCGCAGGACATGTTCGATCTTCCGGCGGAATGGGGACTCTCCAGTTTCAACGCCACTCAAAGCCTGAATCTCTTCATGCGCTGGGAATTGCCCTTTGGTGATCGTAAGCGTTTGTTCAATGGCGGCGGCGCGCTCACCCGCATCTTTGGAAATTGGTCAATCAGCGACAACACCAGTTACAATTCGGGCATGCCGCTCACAGCCCTCATCTCGGGGAACGTGAGCAACAACGTGAACGGATCCGCCCCGTTCAACTCGCTACGCGCCGACGCCACCGGCCAGCCCGTGCTGCCCGGCGGTTTTGATCGAACTACGCTGGATTATTTCAACACGGCCGCCTTTAGCGTGCCGCCAACCGGCGTGTACGGCAATGCTGCAAGAAACACGATTCCGGGCCCCGCCACGATTACTTTCAATACTGCGATCGACCGTCTGGTCTGGATTTCGCGGGAGAAAGAAACCAATCTTGATTTCCGCATCGCAGCGAACAATCTTTTTAACGCCGTCAATTTCAGCGGCCTGTCCACCACCGTGAATTCCAGTACGTTCGGCCGCGTGACGGGCGCGGGATCGATGCGAAGTCTTACGCTTTCGCTGAGGTTTAGATTTTAGTATGAGCCATTACTCACCACGAATCAGAAATCTGCTCATCACTCATCACTTATCACTCGTCGCTCTGGCACTCTGTGCGCTTGCGTGGCTAATGCTGCCGTCCTGGCCAGCGCACGCGCAAGGACAGTCGCAGCCTGCTCATCCTGCTTCCAATCTCCCCGCGACAGGATACCAGAACGTTCAGGGGAGTTTCGTCATTCAGGTCCAGCGGAACGAAGTGTTGGTTGACGTGCGCGTTTACGACCACAAGGGGAATCCGGTCACCAATCTCAAGCAGAGCGATTTCAGAGTCTATGAAGAGGGCACGCTCCAGAAGATCAATTCTTTCAACCTGGAAGACGTGCAGCAACTCGTGCAAGCAAGCGGGAAGAATGGTCAAGTACCGGTGGTGAATCTGGCTTCGCTGCCCAAGAGCACGCCCGTATCAACCCTGAAGCACGTGGTCCAAAACCACCGCCTCCTCGTGCTCTTTTTCGACCTGTCGTCTCTTCAGATCGATGACTTAGTCCGCTCCCTGAAACAAGCGCAGAACTTTATCCAGAAGCAAGTGACGCCGGCGGACCTGGTGTGCATCGTGACCTACACGAGCGACCTTCGCATCGTCCAGGATTTTACTAACGATAAGGCTGTTCTCAGCAAGGCGATCAAGAGCATTGAAATTGGTCCCTCTTCGACTCTCGCCTCGAGCGGCAGCGTGGGCGCGGCGGGCGGCACCGATTCTTTTGGTAACACGATTGTCACCCAGAATACCGGCGACGCCTTCACCCCTGACGAAACCGAATTCAACATCTTTAACACCGATGAAAAACTGGCGGCGCTGGAATCGCTTGCCGACTTGCTTCGCGTAGTACCGGGCCGCAAGTCGGTGATCCAGTTCTCGAGTGGCATTACGCAGACGGGCGTCGATAATGAGGCGCAATTGCAGGAGACGATTGACGCTGCCAACATGGCCGACGTATCGTTTTATCCCATAGATTCGCGTGGCCTCGTAGCTATGCCGCCGGGCGGCGACGCTTCGAGCGCCAGCCCTTCGGGAACCGGTATCTATACGGCCAGCGCTGTTTCCTCCCAAATTTCGAGCCTGCACAATAGCCGCGATACGCTTTCCAATATCGCTACCGATACCGGTGGCCGGATGTTTGTTGATCTGAACAACTTCGGTCCGGCCTTCCAGGAAGTGCAGAAAGAGAACTCGTCCTATTATCTGCTCGGCTATACCCCAACCGACACACGCTCAGACGGGCGCTTCCGCCGGATCAGGGTGACGTTAGTGAACCAGCACGGTTTAAGAATTGAGTCGCGCCCCGGCTATTTTGCGCCCAAGAATTTCCGCCAGTTCACCCGCGAAGACAAGGAAGACCAGCTCCAGCAGGCAATGGACTCGCCGGAGCCGTTCCTGGAGCTTCCGCTGGCTATCGAGAGCGCGCATTTCCGGGAGAACAACAAGTTATACTACGTGGTGGTTACAGCTAAGATTCCAGGTTCTGAGGTTCCGTTCCGCGCCAAGTCGGCGACCCACCAGACGGAATTCGACTTTGCCTGGCGAGCCACCACTCCTGATGGGAAGGTAGTAGCCGCGTTGGACGATACGCTGCCCGTCAAACTGAACGCCACCACGTATCAGCAAGTCTTGAAGAGCAATATTCTTTACGAGGGCGGCTTGGTGCTTCCGCCGGGAAAATACACGCTCAAAGTGGTGGCCCGCGAAGACCAGACAGGCAAGATCGGAACCTTTGCCGAACCACTCATTTTGCCTGAAGTACAGGAGCAGGGTCTGGCGCTGAGTTCCGTCATTGTTTCCAATCAACTTGAGCCAGCGAGCGTCATCACGAGCTTCCCTCAGAGAGGCCCGCGCGCGGGAAATATGGAAGCAGCTAAGCAGCAATTGGAAATCGGGTCGCATACCCTTCTGCCGAGTGTCACTCGCGTGTTCCGCACCAATCAGGAGATATACGTTTATCTCAAATCCTATGGCGGCAAGGAAAGCAACTCTTCCAGTGAACGCGGACGCCCGCATTCAAAGGGCTCGACGCCTCCGTCTTTCGCAGTGATCTTCTTCCGCAACGGCGTGGAAATCTCCGAAGCCGGTCCCTACCCAGGAAAGGTGGAAAAGGCTGGCACCGGGAATGCCGAGTACTTTGTGCGCTTGCCTCTCGAGAAATTCCCACCGGGATTTTATCAGATGCAAGTGAACGTTCTCGATCCTGGCGCAGACGAGGTGGCGTTTTCCCGCGTCCCGATTGCGATCATGCCCGGTCCTTCCGCTCCGTCCGCGCGCGGTACGTCTCCCTCCGGCCGCGGCCGTTGAGTGAACTCGAATGACTGATAAAATTCACCGCCGACAGTTTCTGCAAGCAGCCGGAGCAGTAGCCGCCGGAACGGGCTTGGGCTTCGCCAACCCCCAAACTCCCGAAGCGAACGCTGAGGAGAGCATAAACAAAACGCCCCGGCTCCTCGCGGGCTGCTGCGCCTACTCCTATGGCCCCGATTTGCGCCGCGGGCGAATGACAATGGAGGATTTCATTCTAAAGGCAGTGGAGCTGCGGCTGGATGGCATCGACATGACCGCATACTACTTCAAATCCACGGAGGCCGCTTATCTGGCTGGCTTGCGTCATCTCGCTTATAAGAACGCCGTCCCTTTTTCCGGAGCCGCCTGCGGAGTGAGCATGGTCCAGGCCGATGCCGCCAAGCGCGCCCAGGCACTCGCTGAGATCAAGAACTGGGTGGACGTGGCGGACCAGCTCGGAGCACCGCACTTGAGAGTTTTTGCCGGCAAGCTTCCTCCCGGCGCCACGTTGCCACAAGCCATCGGCTGGGTGGTGGAGATCATGAAGGCTGCAAGCGACTATTCAGGGAAGAAGGGCATAATGATCGGTGTTGAAGACCACTCCGGCGTGACGCAAAACGCCGGCGTTTGTCTCGAAGTCATGCATCGTGTGGATTCGCCCTACGCCGGCATCAACCTCGATATCACTCACTTCATTCCCACTCCTACCCAAGACGCTTACGCGCAAATTGCCGCGTGCATTCCTTACGCTACCAATACCCACATCCGCGATTACTTTGACGACCATACTCCGGTGGACATGGATCGTGTCTGGCGCCTTTTCTCTCAGGCTGGATTCAAGGGCTATATGTCCGCAGAGTACGAACGCGATGAAGACCCGCAGAACGTCTCTCCTGCCACGGGCGTGCCCAAACTGGTAGCCAAAATCCGAAACCTGTGTAAGCAATATTCAAGCGTTTGACCGCCCTCGATGCGCCTCAGTAAGTCTCGAAACTGATCCTGGACAAGCGGGGGTGTATTAACGCGGAGCGCTCGTAGCTTCTCTTTCGGGCGAGTAGAGGGGATTTTATGCCGCCATTTTGCGTGGCGGGGTAAACCCGCCGCTACGTTCCGGGAGGGATTATGCCTCTCTCTATTTCACTTGAACATTATTAATTATAATGTTAATATGTATTAAGATATACACTCAGAGGGGCTGAATGGAGCTTAGCATGAGCACAATTTCCGAAATGAATTCCAGTTTGGTACCAGTAAGCCAAAGCCTGCAGGTCCAGGCAACTCCACGCCTGCTGCTGGTCGAGGACGACGAATCGGTTTCCAGTTATCTTAAGGACAAGTTCGAGCTGGACCACTATTTCATTGAAGTGGCAAAGGACGCCAACTTGGCAGAGATAGCATTGGGCGCCGGGGAATTTGATATGGTCATCCTGGATTTGACCTTGCCTCAAATCGATGGGTTGGAAGCACTCAAGCGCATTCGATCCCGGGATTCTCTGCTTCCGATTCTGGTAGTAACAGCCCGGACGAAACTAGAGGACCGCGTGAACGCTCTGGATTTCGGAGCTGACGATTATGTTGCGAAACCGTTTGAGTACCCTGAGCTCTCGGCTCGCGCCCGAGCGCTGTTGCGGCGCGTGCGTCCCTCCGGCGATGTAGTTTCACGCTTCGAAGATCTCGAACTCAACCGCGTCGGAAGAACTGTGAAGCGGTCTGGCCGGACGGTCGAGCTGACCCCCAAAGAGTTTGCGCTGCTTGAATACTTCATGTCGAACCCAGGAAAATGCTTGACGCGAGCGATGATCATGGAGAACGTCTGGCGGGTGTCCTTCAGTGATCTGACTAACATCGTAGACGTGTACATCAATTACCTGCGGAATAAGGTTGACCGCGGATTCGATCGCAAGCTGATCCGCACGATTCGTGGCGCCGGCTACCAACTTGGTGATATGCCCATGACACCCTCTGAGGGAAATGGAAGCGTTTCGGGGGCCCCCTGTGACGCCGGCCATTCAGCGTAAGCTGCTGATTCTAAGGGAATATTAGGGTAACGAAACCAAGCGAAACCAAATTCTGGAACTGCCAACTTGATGTAAGTAGCTCGAAAAACGAGGGTTATTTGATAAAAACGTGCGATGTCGGATAACCCGATTTAAAAACAGCGGCTTGCAAGAAACGGTGGTTTTGCTGTGGTTTCGGTATGGTTTCGGGTTGGAAAATTGGCCCAAACCGCACGGAACACTTTCCGCTTCCCCCTGTCCCGCGCCCTCTTGCCAGTTCCAGCCCCCGTGGATAAGCTTGAGCTTGCGATGAAGGTCCGCCCGTTCATTTCTCGTGACATGCCTTCCATACTCGCCCTTCAGGCCGGTGGCGGAATCTCTGAGAGCTGGCGGGAAGCAGACTATATGCGGCTAGCGCAGTCGGGAGGGCTGGTCCTAGTCGCGCAGCTCGATGAAGAGTCGCTTGCAACGGTGATTGGATTTCTGGCACTCCGCCGGGCGTCCGATGAGGCCGAGATCGTGGCCCTTGCTGTGGACGCCCGCTACCGGCGGCTTGGAGCGGGGAGAGCATTAGTCTGCAAGACTTGCGAATGGACGCGCTCGCAAGCCATTGCAAGCGTCTACCTGGAGGTGCGCGCCTCGAACACGGTGGCGCGAAACCTCTATTCCGCGGTAGGCTTTCGTCTTCATTACGAGCGGAAAGACTACTACGACAATCCCCAAGAGGCCGCTTGCGTCATGACTTTCAATGCCCGCTTCCTCGATTGAACTCAGTTCGAGAGGGCTGAAGGCATGGCCGTCGCTCAGCACGCGTAGAGGCGCGCCAATTTGCGTAACCAAGCACTACCTCACAACTGAGAGGCTGTGAAAGAATCTGCTCATCCCACCACAAAGACACTAATACACGGAGAAAAGCGTTTAGTTTTCAACCTTTGCGCCTTGGTGCCTTTGTGGTGCAAACGATTTGTTCACGTTTTCTGAGGTGTTGCGTGACGTCTCATTATCGGCCGGTTTCAGCCCCTGCGCCATCTGTTCTTGACAATTCTGGTGGAGAGTGTTGGAATGCGTGTGCATTGAGATGGACAGAAGGGACAAAACCATCAGGAGGTTCGAATGACTTCACGCAGGCGTTTCTTGGGTGGTGCAATCTTGGCAGCGTTGGCGCCGCTCCCGGTGCTCGGGGCCGACGCCAACCCCGCTGACGCGGTTGCGCGGCGGTTGCGCGGGCCTCTCGGCCTTCAGCTTTATTCCCTCCGTCACCAGATCAGGAGGGGCAACGCACAGACGGTTCAAGCGGCCCTCGCCTATACCAAGCAGGCAGGTTATCCGGAAATCGAGGCGCCGGAGCTTTACGGTCTGACGTCTTCTGAATTTCGCCGCTTGCTTGACCAAACCGGTCTCCCTTGCCACAGCATGATGGCAACCTATGAACAGTACGAGAGCGATCTTGACGGCGTGATTCGAGACGCCCACACTCTGGGCGCGACCCATGTTGTCAATGCCTGGATTCCCCATTCCGGACCCTTTACCATCGACCTCTGCAAGAAAGCATCGGCGAATTACAACCAGTGGGGGAAAAAGTTGCGCGCGGCGGGCCTGCGGTTTGCCCACCATAATCACGATTATGAGTTCCAACCCTACCGCGGAGCCCCACTCTATGAAGTCATGCTCAAAGATACAGACCCTGAGTACGTGGATTTCGAGATGGACGTCTTCTGGGTTGTGGCCGGAGGGCTAAATCCGGTCACTCTCATGCGCCGCCATCCCACACGCATTCGCCTCCTGCATCTTAAAGATATGCGCAAGGGCCCTCCGGTGCACGATTACGCGGTCACGATCCCGGTGAATTGGGATGTGCCTCTGGGCACAGGAAGGGTAAACTGGCCGGCTGTCTTAGGCGAATCGGAAAAAATTGGCGTAAGGCGCTATTTTGTGGAGGACGAAAGCGATCAGGCGCGTGAACAGATTATTCAAAGCCTCCATTACCTGAAAACGGTAGCAATCTGAGCCGCGGCGTTCAAACATGAACGCTGGATTGAAAGGCCGTGGAATCTGGCCTTTTTAGCAAAATTTTCGGCGACCCCCTCACCCGGCGCTGCGCGCCGCCCTCTCCCCCAAAGGGGCGAGGGCAGGGTTCCCCTCAGGTTTGGTCGCAGCTCGGCCGCGTTGGGCTACAACCGCTCCTGCCCCGACTTTGACGCGACCCTCCGCCCCGATAGCATCGGTAGCTGTTGCCTCAGCCGAGCCTGTATAATTGTCTGGTGGAGACAGGCAATCTGGCTTTAATTATGAAGCAGCGTTGGGTCAAGCGTGCGGGGTTGGGCATTGCGGCCACCCTGTTTCTTATCTTGAGTTCGATGCCGGCTGGCGCGCAGGACATTATAACCGACGCTCTCCAATGGTTTCCGCAGAATACGGTGGCCGTGGAATATTCCAATCCCTCCATTCTGCGCGGTCTTGCCGCCTATCAAGCCCTTCGCTCCCATTATCTAGGCCGCGATCTTCAGAAGCTTGAGGACTCCCTCGCCGAACTGGGCATCCACGAAAGTGACATTCACGAGCTCGTATTAGGCTGGGAAACTAAAGGGGAAAAGTCTTTTCAATACGAAGGTTTGGCTGATGGCTCGCTAGATTCCAAAGCCATTGCCCAGAGTGCGGCCGCCTCCGGAATTACGGCGACCACCGTCCATGGTGAAAAGGCCTATTGCTTCGCTTCGGGCCAGAGTTCCACGTGTGTAGCGATTCTCCCAGGCCAAATTGGGGCCTTCGGCCCTTTGCCGCTGCTTGCCGCGATGCTGGAGGCGCGCAAAGGCCAGGGACCGAGCGCCGCGGGGGACGCCAGCTTCGCTCAACTGGTAGACAGCGCAAAATCCAATGCGCCGATTTGGGGTGTTGCCAAAGGCGGCGCCGTGGCCAAATGGTTTGATGCCTGGATGCCTTCCGAGAAGAACCTGCAGATGAACTGGTCGAGCACCTTCCAGGACGTTCGCTCGCTCTCCTATCACGTGCAGGCAGGCTCGGATGTTGACCTCAGCGTCAAACTGGAGTGTACTGATGCCCAGGCGGCGTCGAGCCTGAGACAGCTCATGGACGGTCTGAAGCTCATCCAGCAGCTTGCCTGGCGTACCAGCAATCCTTCGCAGCCGAACCCTTTCGAGAACTTGGATGTTGAAGCTGCGGAGAACCAGGTCTCCTTCAAACTCACCGCAGATTACGCCTCCCTGGAACGGATGGGACCGCTCGGACATTAGCCCGTTATCGACCCCGACAGGGGCTGGACGATGAATCGTCGTAGGTGCAACCTACGGAAACAAGCGACCACAGAAGGACAACCCTGGAGGGGTTGACCTTGGCACGATTGTTTTGCGCCCGTTATCGTCATGGTGGCGACGTCGTGAGTCAACCCCTCCGGGGTTGGTTTAATTCTGCGCCCCATTGTCCGTAGGTTGCACCTACGCATTATGAAAGGGCGCCCCTTTGGGGGTATGGTTGGTTCGGTGGTTCCCGCCACCGAACTTACCGCACAAAGGAGCACCCCATGAACAGTAACAAGTATATCGGGATGGACCTTCATTCGCAGACGATTCAAGCCGCGGTCATCAACGACACGGGAAAAGTGATCCTGGAGTCGACGATTGCGACGGAAGCATCCGCCGTCCTGGACTTCATCGGAGGCGTGCAAGGAATCCTGCATGTTGCTTTTGAAGAAGGCATCCATGCAGCGTGGTTGTACGACCTGCTGCGGACCCGTGTCGCTCAAGTCATGGCCTGCGATCCTCGGCAGCTGCCCCACCACAAGGGAGAGAACAGAAATGATAAGGTCGACGCGCGCCAGTTGGCCGAATGGCTCCGTCTGGGCGGCGTTCTGAAAGCGGTCTATCACCATCCCACAGGGCTGCGCACGCTGAGAGAACTGGTTCGAAGCTATACCACCCTGGTCGGGGACACCACGCAAGTCATGGGTCGAGTGAAGGCCATCTACCGCGCCCGAGCCATCCCCACGCCGGGGACCCGGGTCTACTCGCCGCGGTCCCGCGACGCGTGGCTGAATCAACTGCGCGAACCCGGCGTGCGGCGCCGGACCGAATGGCTTTACCAACAGCTGGACACGTTGCTTCTCCTGCGCCGCGACGCCAGGAAAGCCATGATCGCCGAGAGCCAGAAGCATCCCGCCTACAAGGTGCTGCGCAGCATTCCCACGCTGGGGCCAGTGCGGATGGCGGTCATCCAGACACCTCATCGGTTCCGCACCAACCGGAAATTGTGGACCTACGTGGGGCTGGCGGTGGTGAGCCAGTCGACTGCCAATCACCGCTTCGTGCAAGGCCAGCTGACGCGATCGCGCAAACCCGCCCTGATCTTGGGCCTGAACCGGAATCACAACCACGCTCTGAAAGAGATCTTCAAAGGGGCGGCGGCCACAGCCGTGGCGAAGTCCGGACCATTGCACGAATTTTACGCGCGCCAGCTCGCCGCCGGACAGTCCACCGAGATCGCCCGCGTGATGGTGGCCCGCAAGCTGGCCACCATCGTTTTGACCCTTTGGAAGAGAGGAGAACGTTTCAACGCCGAGCATTTAAAGCCACAAGCAGCTTGAGCGTCGGATCGGAGCGAGACGGATCATCGGGATTTTCCTCCCGGTCGAAGTCCTTCGGTTCGGCTGACGCTCGGGTTCGAGGGTGAGTCTCTCGTAGCCGTTAGGCCGTGTGTCGCTTCAGCGACCGAGCCTCTTCACCTACTCTAGGCCCCCTCGCACAACCCCATGAAGCCCTAGGCCTCGAGCCTCCTATAGAACTATGCGTGGGCATGCCTCGACATGACCCGCCTGGTTGAGCTTGATCCGCTTCAGTCACCGCTGGCGCTGTCACGACCGCAGAATGAAAACCCGACTTCCCGAAACGCGTGGATCCTCCCCGGCTCTTAGACCATTTTCAGGGGCCAGGGAAACAGACGAACAACGAGCTCGAGAAATCTTCGAAAGGGCTGGATGCCAAGAGAAACTTGGCTACCGAGTCCAGGGAGAAAACTTTCTGTTGACATCCCCTTTCATAGAACGGCTATTCACGGTGTTGCCCTTCGGGCAAGCCTTGCTCCTCCGAAGCGTTAGGTTAGCGATTATGGGGCGAAGCCCTTCGCTAAGGGAAACTTATGACGGCTGAGCTAGGTTTCCATTTAGGCAAGTGGCTGGTGATTTTCGGCGTCGTCATCGTGGTTATTGGTGTTTTGCTGATGGCAGGCATCCGCTTGCCGTCGCTAGGCCTGGGCAAATTGCCGGGCGATATTGCCTATAAAGGCAGGAATTCTTCATTTTATTTTCCCGTTGTCACCTGCCTGATCATCAGCGGGATCCTTACCGGCATTGTCTGGCTGATCAGTTTCATAACAAAAAGATGAAAGAGCCGTGCTGTGACTTGGCTCGCAGAATTCTTTGCGCGATGCCGCGTGGCGCAGGGCTCAATCCAAAATCGAAAATCCAAAATAGCGTGAGCCAATCCACCTTCCATTTCGAAGTCCAGCGCAAGGTCTATGCGGTCTCGGAATTGACGCGGGAGATCCGCAACCTGCTGGAGCCGCGTTTCCCGGACGTTTGGGTGACGGGCGAAGTTTCGAATTGCTGCACCGCTTCTTCCGGGCACATTTATTTCACGCTGAAGGACCAGGCCGCTCAACTCCGTGTAGTTTGTTTTCGCAACCAAGTTCGATACCTCAAATTCAAGCCGAAGGACGGTATCTCGCTGATTGCCCGCGGCCGCCTCGCGATCTACGACGCGCGGGGAGAATACCAACTCCTGGCGGAGTTCCTGGAGCCGGCGGGCTTGGGAGCGCTGCAACTGGCGTTCGAGCAGCTCAAAGCCAGGTTGGCGGCCGAAGGACTGTTTGATTCGGCCCGAAAAAAAACTGTGCCTCTTCTTCCCCGCCGGGTCGGTCTGGTGACGTCTCCGACGGGCGCTGTAATCCGCGACATCCTTCGCGTCCTTCACCGGAGGTTTCGCAACATGGACGTCGTCCTCTTTCCGGCGCGCGTCCAGGGCGAAGGCGCGGCGGCGGAAATCATCCGGGGCATTCAGTATTTCAGCACCCATCCCATGGCGGACGTCGTGATTGTGGCGAGGGGCGGAGGGTCGATCGAGGATCTCTGGGTCTTCAACGAAGAACCGGTGGCCCGGGCGATTGCGGCTTCGACCATTCCCATCATCTCTGCCGTAGGCCACGAAACGGACTTTACTATAGCCGACTTTGTGTCGGACCTGCGAGCGCCCACGCCCTCAGCGGCTGCGGAGATGGTGGTGCGGCGGAAAGGAGACCTTGAAGCCGAACTTAGAAATCGCGAGCGGCGCCTGCTGCAGGTGGTCCAGTTGAAACTATCCGATTCGCGCGGCCGGTTGACCGAGCTGGTGATGCATCGCGCCTTTCAAACCATCGCCGCAAGGATAGGCGAGCGAGCACAGCAACTGGACGAATTGGCGGCACACATCGAGCGCCTGCTGACCCTGCGTCTCACCCAAGCCCGCCAGGACTTGCTGCGAACTTCGTCCGGAGTTGTGCGGTTCGACTGCCGGCGGATTATTGGCCTGAAGCGGGCCGGATTTAATGAGGCTTGCGCGAAGGTTGAGACCACGTTTGCCCGGAAACTGGCGCTGCTCCGCGCCCGCCTCGATCAACTTGGCGCGGTGCTCGGGGAAAGGAATCCTGAACTGATTCTGAGCCGGGGTTATTCCATAACGCGCGACGCGGAGGGAAGAATTCTCCGGGATGCATCGGCCGTGCCAGTGAAGAGCGCCATCTCGATCCGCCTCGCCAAGGGAGA
>JASHOS010000132.1 GCA_030040995.1 Terriglobia bacterium
CCGCTCCGGGCTGCTGCCCGCAACAGAGTAGTCGGTCTCCTTCACGGTGGGCCAAATCAAGCGATCAAAGTGGGCCAATTCAAAATATCGAAATCACACTTCTACTGTCCCACTGAGCGGCGTAGGATCATCGCTGGCCATTGCGTACCGAATCCGATGCGCCATGAACCATGCGGCGCGGTATCCGATTCCAAGCATCCTATGGAGCTGGTGGGCGCTGATGCCTTTCTTGCTGGCGCACATCAGGTGAATCGCCATCATCCACTTGTGGAGAGGGATATGCGAGTCTTCAAAGATCGTTCCCACAGTCACGCGGAAAGGCTCGCGGCATCCCGCACACTTCCAGAGACCGGGGCGGACCTTGTTTTTCGTGTTCGGCTTCGATTGGATGCGGTAGGCTTCGCCAAGAAGCCCGCAATGGGGACAAACCGGGCCGTTCGGCCAGAGTTTGCTTTCCAGGAAGGTGATGGCTTGTTCTTCAGTGCTGAAGTTCTTTGCTAAGTCAATTAGGTTCATGTTGATCTCCACTAACAGACTTAGCGTAATACCGAATTATGGGTATGTCAACGGCATAATTCCGACATTAGAGGAACGAAGCCAGACGAACCCAAATTTTGTCCCTGCCAGATTATCTCAACCAAATGAAAACAAATAGCTTATCGAGCGAAAAAGAGCGGTAAACCGCAACCTTTTTTGACACAAAGACTTGCAAGAAAAGTTGGGTTCGCCGCGGGTTCAGTATGGCTTCGTCGTCCAGAGCTTCCGGGGCATTACCCCGTGCTTGGTCTTCTCACGAATTTCCGCGGCGGAGATGGAAGCACAGGTGTCAACCCTACCGGGAAACCGGTTCCCATTCGATCGTGAAAAGACGAGCCGTCGCTCCATAGAGACGTCCCCTTTCTTACCTCATCCGAGGCGTCCCCTTTTCTGTCGGATTGTCTCTGATTGTGCTAGGGACGTAGCTGCCGGCGAAAGAGAACCTTCACTCCCCTACTCCACTGTTGGTTCAATCCCACTTGGACGACGGAGACGGAAGGGCTTAGATAGCGCATAATCCGCTGGCTCGTTGAGTGGAACCGGAATGCCGGCGAAACGAGATAGAGCACAGGCGGTTCCGGTGAGAGCTCCATGCCGCGAAAATACCCAAATTCCTGGAACTGCTTTCTGTCATTCAGCCATTTAACCCGCGTCCAGTAATCAAGCCCTTGCAGGGGCAGCGTGATTTCCTCGTGCAGCTTGAGCTCGATTACCGCCAACCGCCGGTCAGAGAGGACACTTAAAATGTCAACAACGCCCCGATCTATTCCTGCGAACGCCGGAACCTGGGGATAAACGTAATCGTCCCGGAGCGCCGGATCGAGAAGGCTCACACTACGCACCAGGAGACTCTCCAGCCATCGCTCGGGTTGCAGCCGGTAGAAGCAGTGATCGGGCTGTTCGCCTTGGGGGCTGCGAACGCTCAGCACGTCTCTCGCGAACGCCTGCAACTGCGGCGCATGTTCCGTCCGGTAGCTTCTGCGATTGCCTTCAATTCCCCAGGCAATCCGAGGAGCGATTTCGCCTTCCACGCGAGCGATCTCGAGTCCCCGCACCCGAACGGAGAGAGCCTTACCGGAGACATCGGCAACCAAGTCAAGGCTGTCAAGCGCGTTTCCAAAGGCAGCTTCCAAGAACGCGCGATGGCTCTCCATCCAAAACGTAGGGCTTCGGCGGAGAGTGAGGTGCGTCTCAACATTACCGTAGTCTTTCAGATCGACGGCTGAGCACGGCTCCAAGCCGCCAGGCCACTCGAAGATCTCGATCTGGACCATCCGCCGATCCAGGCATGCGGCGCGGTGCGCCGTTAAGCTGATAGCCTCTCGAGGCAGAAACAACTTTATGCCTGTAACCGCGCAACCTTCGCTTCTCTCGCGAAGCCAATCAAGCCAGTTGAGTCCATAAGCGAGCGCGCCATCTGCGGCCGCCGCCGATTCCGATTCGCCCAGCCCAAGGAAGGCCCAGCCGGCGTTTCCTCGCCGAGCAAGGCCTCGCGAATACCACGCCGAAAATGAATGCTCCCGGTCGGAGCGGTTGCTAACCTGTTCCAAGCTCCAATCGGGAAACTTCACTTTCAAAAAAGCCTGAAGGTCCCTCCGAAAAGCGTCTCGCGGTCGCTCCTTCAAATCCTGCGCGTCTCGAACGCTGTCCCGCAACTCGAGAGCACTCACCCGATGCGCGCCTGGCCGATAAACGAACAGCCCCAGGCGGCCTTGGTCCCGGTAGGCGACTTCATCCACTCGCCACGCCAGCGAGTGGCCGGAAGTCCACACCTCCAGAAGCAGTTTGCCGAATTGGATGGAAATCTGCCAGCGGTGGTCCGCGAGATCGAGGAGAAGGCTCTCAGATTCGGCCAGCATCGGCTGGTTGGCTGCCCGAATGAAATCCTCTACCTCCCGCTTGGTCTGCTCCATTGAGTTATGACTTGCGATCGAGGCCATCGACAGAAACTTTCCTAATATAATAGTGATCCAGGCTTCTGCCAAAGAGAAAAGCAGCAGGGGCTAAAGCCCGCTAATTTCTTGCCTCGTTACGGCATGGCTGAAGCCGTGCCCTGGAGCTTCTATATTTCGGAGGCGGTGGAAGGCGCTTTTGTGTGGGGGCGACATGTGTCTCGCCCCGGAACCCGCAGAGCTGGAGGCCCGAAGGGCCGCTCTATCGTAGCCCTGGGCAACGCCCAGGGAATCGGGTCTGTCTTCAAAAAAAGAGTCCTGAAAGGGCGACCTAAGGCGCCCTCAATCCACACGCGTCTTTCGTCGTACTCGACCTCGCAACGCTTCAAGAACGGCCGGTACTCGTCCTGGATGGCACGCCCTTTCAGGGCTTCAATTGTACAGGAGGTACCGTGCCTTTAACCCAGGCCGGCTGGCCTGGGCTGTGATAGAGCGCCGCTTCGCGGCTCAAAACGTAGAAACTCCAGGGCACGGCTGAAGCCGTGCTCTGATACAATGCCTGCGGGTTGGCGAGGCGCCTCAACAATTTGTAATGTGGAAACTTCACGGCAAGGCTCTGACCGTCTGGCGCCCCAACTCGTGTTTTAACCCAGGAGAAACTGCATGATATCACGCTATACCCGCCCGGAGATGGGGCGAATCTGGAGTGACGAAAACCGATTCCGGAAATGGCTCGAGGTGGAGATCGCGACTGCCGAAGCTGAGGCAGAAGCCGGGATGATCCCGGCAAGCGCGGCACGAGCTATTCGCCGCAAGGGGCGGTTCGACGTGGAGCGTATCCGCGAGATTGAGAAGCGCGTGAAGCACGATGTGATCGCTTTCACCACAAACGTTTCGGAGCATCTCGGCCCCGACGGCCGTTACCTGCATTACGGGTTGACCTCCAACGATGTCGTTGACACCGCGCAGGCGCTGTTGATCCGGGAGGCGTCGGCGGCAATCGAGGCGGGGCTTATCCGGCTCGGCGCCGTGCTCAAAAAACGAGCCTGGGAGTTCAAGGATACGCCAGCTATTGGGCGCACGCACGGAGTCCATGCTGAGCCCATCACGTTCGGGCTGAAGCTCGCCAACTGGTATGCGGAAAACGAACGTAACCGAAAGCGATTGACGACGGCGGCGGAAGGGTTGCGAGCCGGCAAACTCTCAGGTGCGGTGGGGACTTATGCCCACCTCAGTCCCGCGCTCGAGAAAAAAATCTGCTCCGCGCTGGGCCTCCGCCCCGCCGGCGTCGCAACCCAGATCATTCAGCGGGACCGGCACGCCTTTTACGTTTGCACGCTCGCAGTGATCGCCGCTTCGCTGGAAAAGATCGCCCTGGAAGTACGTGGCTTGCAACGCACCGAGATAAGAGAAGTAGAGGAATTCTTTGCCTCGGAACAAAAGGGCTCCTCGGCAATGCCCCACAAGCGCAATCCGGTAAGCGCAGAACAGATTTGTGGACTCGCGCGCGTGGTGCGGTCAAACGCGCAGACGGCGCTCGAAAACGTTGCGTTATGGCACGAACGCGATATTTCTCATTCGTCCGCCGAGCGCATCATATTGCCGGATTCCACCATCTTGGTTGATTATCTCCTCGATAAGACGACGACGCTTGTGGAAACACTCCTGGTCTACCCGGAGAGGATGAAAGAAAACCTCGATACTCTAAAGGGGCTCGTGTTTTCCGGCCAACTCCTGCTGGACCTTGCTGCGCATGGGGCATCGAGGGAATCAGCTTACCAATGGGTGCAGCGCAACGCCATGCGGGTCTGGCAAACACGGGAAGATTTTCGTGCTCTTGTCGAAAAGGATGTTGACGTACGCCGCTATCTTTCAAGAGAAGAGATTGCGCACGCTTTCTCACTCCAGAGGCACCTCCGGTACGTGGATGCTATTTTCCGGCGAGTGTTCGCGAAAGGCGAAGCGGCAAGCGAATAGGCGGGGGCCCACCGATTCTTTGTTCAGGTAAGAACTTGCGAGTTAATAAATCATTAGCGACTTTCGTGCAGCACCCTCTACTGGCTATCATCTGTCTTTTATCCGAGGTTGTCCCGCGGGTAGGACACTTCTCAGGAGGGCTATGATGCTGTGGGATAAGAAAGCCGCGCCAGTGTTGAGCGAAAGGACCGGTTCCGACGCTATACCGCTGAATGACTCAACGCCTCCAAAAAACGGCTCTTATGGCAGAGCCGCCGCACCGGCCGGAAGCGTCTTAGGCCCATCGATCAGGATAAAGGGTGAGTTGCGTTTGAATGAAGAGTTGCTCATTGAAGGGCAGTTTGACGGAAACCTTCAGGTTCACGATCAGCGCGTTGTCATTGGGCCGCAGGCAACAGTGAAATCAGATATTGAAGCACGCGAAGCCGTCGTGCACGGCAAGGTCCACGGAAACATCTCTGCGCAAGAGAGAATCGAGATCGGTGAAACCGGCCACGTTACCGGCGACGTTGTCGCCCCGAGCATCCTCATCGAGTCTGGGGCATATTATAAGGGAAAGATTGAAATTCTGACCCAAGAGACCAAAGAGCCAACCCCTTAGTTCAACAAGCGGCGGACCACTCCTCGCGCGACGAAGACCCGCTCATGACTCCGGCTCCTTGTCTGGAGTCTGTTGCGCGGATGCTACTATGGTATGCGTTGCGATATCGTAGACGAAACATTCGACGTCTTCCGCTCTCGATAGCGCCGTAATCTTTTTCTTTGCTTCTTCCAGATCGTCCTCAAATCCGGCCCAAAGAGGACCGTCGGGCAAGTTCTTGAACAAAGCGTATCTCTCCGCCTTCACCGCCGCCTCCCGCAACCGAAGGGTGTAGGCGAAGCAGTTTACAGACGGACGGCAAGTTTGTATGTTCACAATTGAACATCACAGCGCGAGCCACCCCAGCCGCATTCTTCGACATTCGAGCAGGACGCGGGCCGCGATTTCACTTCTCCTCACCGCGCACGACCCTCGAGCAGTTTACTCAGTGAACGGTGAATCCGCAGATCTCTGTCATAGTCAATGAAGCCAAGCTTCTGAAATTTCCTCATAAAGAGATTGATTCGGGACCGCGTGGTCCCAACCATTGAGGCCAGCGTCTCTTGCGTGATTTTAGGATTGATGCGGGCGGTCTTGGCACCTTGGGCGAAGTTCGCCAGGAGGAGGAGAACTCTCGCCAGCCGCTTTTCGCTTGTATTAAAAAGATGGTCGAGCAAGTCTTCCTCGAGGCGCACCGTGCGAGCCAATAGACGGCACATGAAGAAATATAGGAATCCTTGCTCTTTCTGGAGCAAGCGCAACATCGCGTTCTTCTCAAACCGGACGACGCGAGCTTCGCCAAGAGCAGCGGCCGTGGACAGGTGAGCCGGGCGGCCGTCGAGACACTCTGCGCCAAAAAAGTGGCCCTCGTCAACCATCGCAACCACGGCTTCCTTGCCTTTATCAGAAACCGCACTCGCTTTGACTTTTCCCCGATCGAGATAGCACACTTCCTCGCAAGGACTTCCTTGGGCAAAAATCACGTCGCCGCTGTGATATTTACCTGTGCTCTTTCCGCCAACAAGCCTGCTGAGAAAACGTCCGAGCTCGAACTGGCTTGTTGGCTCCCGCTTGGGCCTCCGCGCTTTCATAGTTCGTTTCTTCATAGCTCCTCCCTTTGAAGCAGTCGCCCATGTCGCTCCTGCAACGGGAGCGACATAGACGAAGGCGGACGGTTAACCAGCGCAACTCGACCGTGCCGGCCTTCCACGTACCGCACCGCGTAGTCACGAGTGCCTCCGGTTTCCACTCTACCTTTCGACACGGGTACGATCAATCCGGCCTTTCTCTCAGAAATGAGCCATGAATATCCTGAGATTGAAATTCTGCGAAAACCCACGACCCCTCCGATCTTGACGAAATTGGGCCTTGCCCCCACGATGCCTAGGATCATTTTTTTGATCTCATCTGCCCTAACCACGCCAAGCAAAAGGGTTACCGATTTTTGAAAGCGGGCCAGGTCGAATTCCGAACATTCTGCTAAACGGCAAGCAAATCCAGGCGTTTGAACCACTCGATTCAGGGACTGCGCCCGTGCTGTAGCACCGTGAACGTGGGATTTCCGGGCTTTTTGACACATTTCACATCTGCAGAGCAGCAGTGCCGCGCTCGGGTTGGCTCGCAACTGGCGGTCGATCTGTCGCTGCGGTCAAAAAAATGAGGAAAGTCCTGTGGAATATTG
>JASHOS010000133.1 GCA_030040995.1 Terriglobia bacterium
TCCAAGGGACATTGGACCTGTTAATTCTCAAAACTCTGGCTCTCGAGCCGATGCACGGATGGGGCATCGCTCAGCGCATCCGGCAGGTCTCGAAAGAAGTGCTCCGGGTGAACCAAGGAGCACTCTATCCCGCTCTCCACCGCCTTGAGCAAAACGCGTGGATCAAGGCGAAGTGGGGTGAGTCCGAAAACAACCGCCGGGCGAAGTTCTATTCGCTGACGCCCGCGGGGCGCAAGTACCTGGAACGAGAAGAGGCGAACTGGAAACGGCTCTCTGGCGCCATTGGGCTTGTCCTGGAAACGTCTTAAAAAGCTCTCGCAGTCAGCCATCGGCTATCAGCAAGCCACGTAGCGCGGACCTCCGCTGTTGAGGTCCGCGGCTTGTCGCGATTTCAGGGAAAAACCGCAGACCTGCAAGAAAACGCAGGTCTGCGCTACCCCATAGGCCGGGAATGACTTCTGATAGCTGATTACTGATCGCTGAAAGCTTTTATGTGCTGGATCCACAAATTTCCACTTCGCATCCGCTCACTGTTCCGCAAGAAGCGCGTCGAAGATGAGCTAAGCGAGGAACTTCGGTTTCATCTGGAAAAGCTGGCAGAGGAGAAGCTCGCGCGAGGGATGGCGCCGGAGGAAGCGCGTTACGCCGCGCGGCGCGAACTCGGCGGGATCGAGCAAATCAAAGAGGAGTGCCGCGACATGCGCCGGGTGAGCTACGTTGAGAATTGTTTGCAGGACATCCGCTACGGGCTGCGTCGACTTCGCCGAAGTCCCGGCTTCACGGCCGTCGCTATTATCACGCTGGCGTTGGGCATCGGAGCGAACACGGCGATTTTCAGCTTGGTGGATGCGGTGATGCTCAAGTCCCTCCCGGTGGTGAATCCCAAGCAGCTCGTCCGTCTGGGTGACAACAATAATTGCTGTGGGATGACGGGAACCACGCAAAACGGGGGTAGCTATGTTCTCTATTCCTATCCGCTCTACCAAGAGCTTCGCGACCACACTCCGGAATTCAGCGAGCTTGCCGCCTTCACACCTTCCTTAACCACGCTGACGGTCAGGCGTAACGGCGCCTCCGGGCCTGCTACACCTTACCAGGGCGAGTTGGTTGCGGGTAACTATTTCAGGATGTTCGGAATTGGCACGCTCGCCGGGCGCGTCTTTACCGCCAATGACGACAAGCCAGGCGCCCCGCTCGTCGCTGTCATGAACTACCACACCTGGCAGCAAGACTTTGGCCTTGATCCGTCGGTGATCGGATCAACGTTCGCCATTGACGGACTGCCCTGCACTGTCGTGGGAGTTACCCCGCCCGGATTTTACGGGGATACGCTCCGCAGTGACCCACCGGATTTTTGGCTGCCGCTTGGCGCGGCTCCGGCGCTGAGCCGGCAGCGAAGCCTCTTGCACCGCACAGAACTCCAGTGGCTCTATCTCATCGGCCGTCTGAGGCGAGGAACTAAACACGCAAACGTACAGGCTCATTTGACGGCCGAGCTCCAGCGGTGGCTGTGGCAAACGGGTTACGCGAACGCGTCACCGCAGCAGCGCAGCAGCATGAGTTTGCTCGACAAGTACCGGCAGGAAATCACCCGGCAGCATATCCGCCTTACGCCCGCGGGGGGTGGCGTTCAGGTGATGCAGACGAATTACTCGAGCGGTCTGCGCCTTCTCACGATTATTGCCGGGCTGGTGCTCCTGATCGCCTGTGCCAACGTCGCCAATTTACTGCTCGCGCGCGGCGCAGCGGGCCAGCGCTCAATCGCGGTGCGGGTGGCGCTTGGAGCGTCGCGCCACCGGCTGATTCGTCAAATGCTCGCCGAAAGCGTGCTGCTGGCGGTTCTGGGCGGGCTGGCTGGACTTTACGTCGCCTTTGCAGGCACTCGCGCCATCCTGCTGCTCGCCTTCCGCGGCGCCCGCTACGTCCCTATCAGCGCCGCTCCATCCTGGCCCGTGCTGGCCTTTGCCTTTTTGCTTTCCCTCGTCACCGGCGTGGTCTTTGGAGTAGCGCCCGCGTGGAGTGCATCCCGCACGGACCCCGCCACGGCCTTGCATACCGCGGGACGCGCAACCAGCAACCGTACGTCCGTTCCCCGCCGGTCGCTTGTGGTGGTGCATGTCGCCCTTTCCGTGGTGCTGTTAATCGGAGCAGGCTTGTTAGCTGATAGCCTGCGCAACCTCGAGGGCCAGCAGTTTGGCTTTGTCACGCAAGGGCGACTGATCGTACATGTCAACCCGCAGCTTGCCGGGTATGCGCCCAGCCGGTTATACGGACTTTACCAGCAGCTCGAACAACGGCTCACGGAGATACCGGGCGTGTTGAGCGCCAGCCTCTCGGATTACAGTCCCATGGAGGGACAAAACTGGAACGAGGACGTTTACATCGAGGGGCGCGCGCCCGGCAACTCCAACCAGGATCTGAATAGCTCCTTGGATCGCGTCAGCTCGCATTATTTTGAGACGATCGGCACGCGCTTGATCCGCGGCCGCGTGATCGGCGACGAAGACACGCCGGACTCACCCCACGTGGCCGTAGTCAACCAGGCTTTCGTGCACAAATTCTTTCCGCACCAGAATCCCGTTGGACAACATCTTGGCTTGGGCGGCGCCTCCCATAGCGGAGACTACGAAATCGTCGGCGTGGTCCAGGACGCAAAGTATCAGGAGGCGCGCGTGCCCGCCTATCCCACCGCCTTTATGCCCCTGCTGCAAGTCCCAGGCGGAACGGCGGGTTATGACGGCTCGATCTATATCGGCGCCATCGAGCTGCACGTCGCCGGAAAACCGCGGAACCTTGAGGCAGCCGTGCGTCACACGCTGGCCGGTATTAACCCTAACCTTACGGTACTCGACATGATGAGCTTCGGCGAACAGGTTGCTCTCAACTTCAATCAGGACCGGCTCATCGCCCGGCTCACTCAGCTTTTTGGCTTGCTGGCGCTGGCCCTTGCCTGCGTTGGACTCTACGGCGTCACCTCTTATTCCGTGGCGCGGCGTACAAACGAGTTTGGCATCCGCGTAGCGCTCGGTGCGGACCGGGGAAACATCCTTCGTTTAGTATTGCGGGACGCCTTCGCGCAGGTCATCCTGGGTCTGCTTATCGGCATACCGGCGGCTCTTGCTGGCGGGCGTTTGCTTTCGAGCGAGCTCTACAACGTCAAGAGTACCGACCCGCTCATTATTGGCGCGGCCGCCGCTGTCCTGGCTGCCTGCGCGCTTGTGGCCACGTTGATCCCCGCGCGACGAGCAACCAAGGTCGATCCGATAACAGCTCTACATTACGAATAGCCACGGTCGCGTCAAAGTCCGGATAGAGGCGGTTGTAGCGCAGAGTTCGCCTTGTAACGCTGCGGCTTTTTCGTGGAAACGACAAGCCGCAGGGCTACAAAAACGCGCCCCAAACCGCAATAAGCCCAACTTTGACGTAACCCCATCCGAATAGCGCGCGGTTTGACAGAGGCCGTACCTTCGTAACAGTATGAATCAGCGCCATGGCGAACCTAAGCGGCAAAACACCGGAGGAACGGCTCGACGCATTGGAGATGCGGACGAACGCCCTCTCCGATGCCGTGATCGTCCAGGGATACCTGCAGGCCGCATCGAACGCAACCTTGCCCAGCTCAGCGACAAGCTGAATGCCTAACTGATAAGGTGAATGGTCTCAGTGACGATGTGCGCGACCTGTTTCGGGTCACTCAACTCCTGGCTGATAACCAATCCCACATCCAGGTAGCCTTCGAAGGCCTCATTGGGCAGATCGACCGCTCTATTCGCAGTCAGCAGGGCAACGGCCACCCTACGCCATAGGCTTCGGGTGGCACGCCACCGCCGACTTAGCGTAGCGGAGGATGACCTGCGGTCGGCGTTCGCGTGGCCTGCCGTTGGCGTTTGGATGGCCCGCCATCCGAAGCCTATGGCGTAGGATGGCGGAGAGGGTGGGACCTCCTACGTCCTGCGGACTACGGAGGTTAAAATTCGCTTACGTAGAGTGGCAGCGCCGGAACCGCTTTTCAGGTACTTCTCCAGATCACGAGCAGTTTTTTCGCCCCGCACGGCGATGTACGCTTCCAGGTCCAGCGGCCGGCAAAATCTCGTGGACTCACATCTACCGTCGTGGTGCTCTTCCAGCCGGCGCTTGAGGTCGTTTGTCGAGCCTACATATAAGTTCCCGTCCTTCTCACTGGAAAGAATGTAAACGTACCACATAATATCGACCCTCCACCCTACGCCATAGGCTTCGGGTGGCACGCCACCGCCGACTTAGCGTAGCGGAGGATGACCTGCGGTCGGCGTTCGCGTGGCCTGCCGTTGGCGTTTGGATGGCCCGCCATCCGAAGCCTATGGCGTAGGATGGCGGAGAGGGTGGGATTCGAACCCACGACTCGATTTCTCGAGTACACGCTTTCCAAGCGTGCTCCTTAAGCCACTCGGACACCTCTCCACGCTTCCCATTTTCATGAGTATACACAATTTACATGGGTGGAACCGCGCTTGGCGCATACGTGGCCATGAGGCCCCGCTGCGCCACCCGACGATTTCTGACTTCTAATTTCGCTCTCACTTCAAATGGCGGTGAAAGCGGATTTCAAAACCGTAGACGCCGTTGATATCCTGCTCGCCGATCAGTGAAATCTTGTTGCTCAGGTCCCACGTGATGCGAATATCGCGCTGCTCTTCCGCCGCGGTGTTCGTAGAATAGGTGACGGTCAGGTTGTGCCTCACTTGCTCCTCGACGGTGACTCGGGCGCCGCCGGCGGTGGCAGGTCCAAGTAAGTTCGGGTCAATTCGAATGCGACTCACGCCGAAAATCTGTTCGACCCGTCCGGAAACCTGGCTCGACATCGCTTCGGAGAGCAGCGCGCTGGCTCCCAAAGCGGCAAAGGGCTGGTTGCCGGTGGATTGCATCAGTTGCTGCTGGGGGGCGTATCCGAGCGCGAGAAGAGAAAGAATGCTGGCGGCAGGAAGCGGCGGGTCCGACCGGTAAGCGAGCTTGGCGCGATCAGTGGGTCCCGTGATATCAATGGTCACCGTATAGCGGTCCACCCGCGTTTGGGCTTCGATATCCAAAACCGGCGTGGTCTGGAACGGACTGGTCATGGCAATATCGCCGCGCAGGATTTGGTAATCATTCCCCGCGATCACGGTCTGTCCTTCCTGGATGCGGATACCTCCCGTGGCCACCGGATCAGCCACTGGGCCGCGAAGCGTCGTATCAATGGTGGCGACGAAACTGAGAGGCCGCGAAGTGAGCCGGACTTCCGGGTTGGAGGTCATTCGAACGTCTAAGCCGATCTTTGAAGAAGCCGGGGAGGACGTTCCCGCCACAGGTGATTCTCCCAGCGTCGAGCCTACCTGGCCGAGCCAATTCACCACGTTAAAGTTCTCGCTGACAAACATCTGCTCGATGTTAATGTGTCCGCTGAGTTCTCCGTGTTGGGAAGAGCCGGAAAGGACCAAGCTGCCGTTCAACAGAGAAGTGAAATCGGCCGGGTAGGCGAACCGGAAGTGCTGCAGATAAGCGTGAATATCATAGAAGACTCCGGAAGCTACGGTCGCGGAGCCAGTCAGTTGAATCGCGCTCTGCCCGCTCGCTCCCTTCAGCGAGACGATGGTGGCCTGATTTCCATTCAACCGGATTTCGCCATTGAGGCCGGCCAGAATGAACGGCATCTTCGCATAACGCAGGCTGAGGTTCTGAACGTCAATATCTCCCGCCAGGGAGGGTTGAGCTAAAGGCCCCGAAGCCTGGACGTTAAAGTTGAAGCGGCCCGCGGCGTCAATCGCAGGATTGAAAAAGCCTAGCAGAGAAGCGAGAGCATTCCCTTGAACTATTAGCGAAAATGACGGCTTGGGAAGCACGCTCGCGGAGGCCTGAACGGTGAGATTCGTCGATGGTCCCTTCATCCGGAAGGAATTCGTTTCAAGCGATCCATCACGATAGCGCACGTCGATCATTTGATCGCTTTGCAGGGCAAACCCGGGCCGGGAGACGGTTAGCGCTTGCACTCGTGCTTTGATAGCGAGTTGTCGCGGATGCCGCAGCGGGCCATTGCCGCTGAAGTATCCGGAAACGGTGGTGGGTGCGTGCCAGTGTCCGTTGCCTATCCATTCCAGCCACCGGTCTAAACGCAACTTCGCAAAGCGGCCTTCGAGCTTGCCCGGCCATCCGCTCCCGGCCTCCGCGCTCAAGCCGATATCAGCCATCTCGCCGCCTGGTCCATTCAGGGTTCCGGCGGCTTTGAGCTCTCTGTCCTGGAGCGTGACCCGCGTCTCGATATCTCCAGCCTTCTCGCCACTGAGCTCGACGTTCCCCACATGCAGGTTGAGTTGAATGGAGGGGTGCCGCGCCGTTCCGCTAGCCTGTAAGGTGAAATCTGCTGTTCCGGCGATTGATGCTGGTGGGGCTGTTCGTGATACGCTCGCATGCCCGCCTCTCGTCCGCTGCAAGGTTTTAAACTGAGCCAGCGAAAGGTTATGACCTCGAAGAGCAAGCGAGAACGACCGGCGCGGCCAGTTGAGATGCGCACGCCCCGAAACTTGGCCAGTTCCCTTGGCGAGGACAATATTGCTGAAACTCCACGCCGAGCTTGCAACCCCAAACTGCGCTGAAAGTGAATCAAACGGCTCGCCATCAACGATCCCATCCACAAGCTGAAAGCTTCCCTTCCCTGTCAGCCGTGAAGCCGTTCCGGTGAGCGTCAATTGGCCAGTCGCCATACCGGAAACTGGATAATGCAGGTTGAGCGCATCCTCGATGCCGCGAAGCGGAGAACGGCGGCCCTCAGCCGTGAGGGTCAGCCGTGAATCCGGTTCTACCTGCCAATCGGCGAGACTTGCCGATCCCTGGAAGTTGAACACACTCAGCATCGAGCGCAACCTCCCATTGCCAACATGGATGAGATTCGAAGTAGCATCCAGATTGGCGGAAAAGCCCTGCCAGTCCCACCCGCGATAACTGAAGGCGCC
>JASHOS010000134.1 GCA_030040995.1 Terriglobia bacterium
GGCGAAAAGGTGGGGGACTTGTGGCGGCACTATAAAGAGAGGTTTCCCGCCTGGGCTGCCGCATCCGGGTCGTGGGTGGTTGCGGTGAATCAAGACGTCGCAGACGCCTCCCGCGCGCTCGCCGAGGGTGACGAAGTAGCCTTTCTGCCTCCGGTAAGCGGTGGGGCGTCGGCAGACTTTTATTATATAACCCGCAACGTCATTCCGACCGCCGCGTTGAGCCGGCAGTTAAAGGCCGCCGAGGATGGCGCGGTGGTGGTGTTCGAAGGAATTGTCCGTAACCATTCACAAGGGCGCAGAACCTGTTACTTGGATTACGAAGCTTACGAACCCATGGCTGTTCGCGTGATGCAGGAAATCAGCGAAGAGGTCAAGCGCAGGTTCGGCATCGACCGTATTGGCATCGTTCACCGGGTCGGGCACCTGGAAATCGGAGAGACCAGTGTCGCCATCGTCGCCGTATCCGCTCATCGCGGAGCGGCGTTTGATGCCTGCCGCTATGCGATCGATGAATTGAAGCGAAGAGTTCCCATCTGGAAGAAAGAGCATTTTGAAGAAGGAGCCGTATGGGCCGGACTTGCCAAACAAGAAAGCCGGTTGGCCGAAGTCCTCTGATGCCTCAAGTTTCGGGCGCGTAGAGGCGTTCCCGCTCGGTGGGACCGCCTCTTTCTGTGGCGGGCTAAACCCGCCGCTACCGATAGGCCCGAAAGTGAGGCAGTACGAGATACTCTGATTTATGAGTGACTTTCTCACTGTCGCTACGGATATCGCTCGCGAAGCTGGCGCGCTGTTGAGCAGTCTTTTTGACCGGCCCCACGAGATTTCCTACAAGCGCCCGATGGACATTGTCACGGAGGCAGACCGCCGCTCCGAAGCTCTCATTACTGGGCGGCTAAGCCGTGAATTTCCCGGCCACGATATCGTTGCCGAAGAGGGCGGAGGCCACAAGAGCAACTCCGATTACTGCTGGTACGTTGACCCGCTGGATGGCACAACGAACTTCGCTCACCGGTTTCCTGTTTTTTGCGTTTCTCTCGGGCTGGCTTTTCGTAACGAGGTGATCGCGGGTGTTATTCTCGACCCCATCCACAGCGAGATGTACACCGCGGAGCGGGGCTCAGGCTCATTTCTGAATGGAAAACGCCTTTCGGTGTCTAAGGTCGAAAATCTTTCGGATGGGCTGGTTGCAACAGGGTTTCCTCCTTACGTCCCGGATCATGACCGGAACCTTCAGTATTACTTGAGGTTTACGCAGCTTTGCCACGGCGTGCGCCGAGCCGGCTCCGCCGCGCTTGATTTATGCTCGGTGGCGGCCGGGCGGTTCGAAGGCTTCTGGGAGCTAAAGCTGAACTCATGGGACAAAGCGGCGGGAGTCTTGATGGTTACGGAAGCGGGTGGCGAGGTGAGTGATCTCTCTGGGGGACCGTTTAGATTACTCGAGAAGGAAGTCTTCGCCTCCAACGGCCGGGTTCACAAACAGATGGTTCAAGTGTTCTCTGAGCTGCTCGCGCAGAAGGTGGAGCGCGACGTGAAGCTTGGGCGAGGGGTCAATTGATTGCACATCTCACCACAAAGACACCAAGACATGGAGAAAGGAGTTTTCTTTATAAGCTTCGTGCCTTGGTGGCTTTGTGGTTCAAACGATTAGTTCACAGCTTCTGAAGTTTTTATCATGCGTACCGTCCAACATCATGCCGCGCCACGTTTATGGAAGCGGAAGGATCTTACCCTGCTTTCGCTGAACGGCCGGGAGCCGCGCCCGCGTGCCCGGGCATTCACCGCAGATCCGGAAATCACGAAGACGGCGATTCATCTGCAGAGACTTCCCTCTGCCTACGACGGGCTGAAGATCGTCCACCTCACGGATATCCACCTCAGCCTATACACACGCCTCGAAGAAGTTCAACGAGTTGTTGATTTGGCGAATTCGCAGCATCCCGACCTCGTCGCCTTGACGGGTGACTACGTGACCTTTTCGCCAGCCTACGTGTGGCCTGCGGCGCGGGCACTCGGACGGCTGCGGGCTCGGCTTGGAACGTTTGCCGTGCTGGGCAATCACGATTTCCGGGTGAACGCGGAGGAGATGACGCGGGCGCTGCGCGCGCAGGGCATCCGTGTGCTGCGCAATTCGCATTATGCATTGTGCGCTGGCGCGAGGCCGTTATGGCTGGTGGGAGTGGACGACCTTTGGGGATCATTCGATGACCTGGAGCGGGCCATGGATTCCGTTCCCGAGCAAGACCCCAAGATTCTCCTCTGCCATAATCCTATGGCTATTGGCCGCGCCGCCAGGTTTGGCATTGATCTGATGCTTTCCGGTCATACGCACGGCGGACAGGTGCGTTTACCCCTGATCCGGTCCCTCTACAGTTCCAAACTGGGGGAAAGGTTTGTGGATGGATGGAACCAGCTTGGCGGGACACAGATTTATGTGAGCCGCGGCATTGGCACAGTCGTGTTGCCTGTGCGCGTGGCCTGTCCGCCCGAGATCACCTGCATATCGCTGCGCGGCGACTCAAATATTCCCTCGCCAAGCGCGCCGAGCGTGGTGTGAAAACTCCGCGGCGCCGCTTTACCGCCGCAATCAAACTTCATTCGCCGCTTCCCTTCCCGCATCGTTTTACTGCCGCCAACTTAGACCGTTATGCGCCCAAAAACGAGAATTTTGTTCGCGTTTTGTAGCGCCGGGCTTTAGCCCGGCAGGTGCCGACCTAAAGGTCGGCGCTACGGGAGCGATTCTTCGGCATTCTCCCGGTTCACTTCCTGCTATTTCGGAGCCTGTCTACTAGGCACGAGCCCAGAGGCGTTCGAGAGATGATTTCTGGCTGGGGTTCTTGCTTAGGATGCGCCGCTGCAGAAACTTAAATTCGTCGGCAGCGATCTTTTGAATAGTGCCGCGACCGCGGTGCGGAGTAAAAGCCCAAACGTGGTCGAGATCGGGGCGCCGGTTGAGCGGATTGCTAAGGCGAACTGCTTCTCGCGGAGGACAAAAATCGACGAGCGAGCTTGCGTCAACGTCCCGTCCATTTGAAACGGCTCGGGCCAAACCGACCATACGTTTGCGATTCGTTTCGTAGCACAGGAAGACGTCGCCGCGCTTAACTTCCTCCCGGAGATAACGGAGGCTGGACGCGCTGCGAATCCAACCGTCATTCCCCATTTTGTAGGGGCCGCGGCAGCGCGACCGGAAATACTGGTCAAATTCCCACCCCCGCCGCGTATTGATTTTGAATACCCAGACGCGCATGAAATGCCGTGGTTCGTGACCAGTGGTTAGGAGTTAGTGGTCAGCGTCGCTGCGACCCCCTCACCCGACTCGCGCCGACTGGTGAAGACGCCGGACGCAAGCCACCCTCTCCCCCAAGGGGGCGAGGGTAGGGTTTCTATTAGCGTTGGTTGTGGCCGCGAGGCCGCGCTGTGTCACCCCTTGTTCATGTTGTTTGTGCGCGAACGATTAGCGCTCCTGAGCCACGGGATGGAAGCGGTTTTCGTAAAGCGGAAACCGCGCGGTGAGATCGAAAACCTGGTCGCGAAGCTGGCGGAGCGCCGGAGCGTTCTCGACGTTGTTCAGAGCTTCTGCGATCCAGCCGCCAATCTGGCGCATCTCCGCTTCTTCCATGCCGCGCGTCGTGACGGCGGGCGTCCCGATGCGGATGCCGCTCGCGACCGCGGGAGGATTGACGTCAAATGGTATGGCGTTCTTGTTAACCGTGATTCCGGCTTGCTCGAGGCAGGCCTGAGCCTGTTTACCCGTGACCTTTCGGGAAAAAACATCAACGAGCATAAGGTGCGTATCCGTGCCGCCGGAAACAACCCTGAAGCCCGCGTCAGCCAGCGTCTCCGCCAGTGTTTTGGCGTTGGCCAGAATCTGCTTCTGATATTCCTTAAATTCGGGCCTCAACGCTTCAAGGAAGCATACCGCCTTGGCAGCGATGATGTGCATTAAAGGCCCGCCCTGAATGCCGGGAAAGGTGACCTTATCCAGCTCCTTGGCAAACTGCGCCTTGCAAAAAACAGCTCCGCCCCGCGGGCCGCGGAGGGTCTTGTGAGTGGTGGTGGTCACGAAGTCGGCGTGCGGGATGGGGCTGGGATGAAGTCCCGCTGCCACGAGACCGGCGATATGCGCCATATCAACCATAAACGTGGCGCTGCATTTTCGGGCGATGGCGGCAAATCGCTCAAAATCGAGAAGGCGCGGATACGCGCTCGCGCCCGCCAGGATGAGCTTGGGCCGATGCTCGGTCGCCAGCTTTTCAACCTCGTCATAGTCGACTGTCTCGGTGTCCCGTCTCACGCCGTAGGAGACAATCTTGTAGAGCTTGCCGGAAAGATTCAAAGGATGGCCGTGGGTCAAGTGGCCACCGTGCGCGAGGCTCATTCCCAAAATGGTGTCGCCGGGCTTGAGAACGGTCATATAAACCGACTGATTCGCCTGGCTGCCGGAGTGCGCCTGCACGTTGGCGTGTTCAGCCTGAAAAAGTGCCTTCGCACGCTCAATCGCCAGTGTTTCCGCGACGTCAACGAACTCGCAGCCTCCGTAATACCGCTTGCCCGGTAATCCTTCCGCATACTTATTCGTCATTACCGAGCCCATCGCCTCAAGCACAGCCTCGCTGACGAAATTTTCCGAGGCAATCAATTCGAGGGTACGGGCCTGGCGCTCGGTTTCGTTCTCAATCGCGCGGGCAATTTCAGGATCCACCTCTTCGAGCGGAAGGAGCCGCCCGGACCGGTTAAAGCTCATGATGATTTCTCCTTTAGTTCCAGGGCCGCGATCTTCTCCACTCGCCGGGCGTGGCGGCCTCCGGCGAATCCGGTCGAGATCCACGTGTCGAGAATTTTACGAGCCGTAGCCCGATCCACAATCCTACCGCCCATAGCTAAGATATTGGCTTGGTTGTGCTCGCGGGCGAACCGGGCGAGAAGCGTGTTGTCGCACGTCGCTGCCCTGATGCCCGGAACTTTATTGGCGGCAATCGCCACGCCCAATCCGGTGCCACAGATGAGCACGCCCCACGCGGCTTCCCCGCTCGCCACCCTCCTGGCAACTTTCTCTGCGTAGTCCGGATAGTCTGAAGGCTCCTCAGAGAAAGCGCCGCAATCTTCCACTTGATATCCTTGCTCGCCCAGGTAATGCCGCACGTACTCCTTTAGCCGGAAACCGGCGTGATCCGCGCCCGCTGCGAGTTTCTCTTTTGGCAACGAACAGCTCTCCGGAGCGGCAGGATATGCTTGCACCGCCAATCGACATTCTATCGGACGGATGCGGAGGGCGCAACGTACAGAACCGTAGCACCACTCTAAGAGCGGCGAAGTGCGCTTGGCCACAGACCAGAGCTGTCTCCGGCTCTCCGTAGGGGTACGGCTTGCCGTACCCCCACCAACTCCGCGCCCCGCGAAAGCCAGATTCGGTAAGTGGCGGGCCTCCGGAAGACAAAGCCCTTCCGCCTGAAGTCCGCCGGTAAATTTTTCATTCACGTGCTCATGTTTTACGTGAAAAGTGTTCTGCCGGTATTCCGGCTCGGCTTTTATGTGGTTGCATCCATTAGGGAATCTTTTTATCTACGCTGATTTTGGAAGGCATCTTGCCTCATCAACTGTGTACTAAGAAACGTCAGGGAATGGTTTAAATGAGGGAGGCCGAGTCATCACGAAGGGAGCGAGGCCCAATGAAACTGATAACGACATGTTCTCTTGCAATCATGATGTGCTTGTCTCCTCTATACGCCCAAAGGAGAATGGCGCGCGCTACCCAGCCGGTCATACGCCGAGTGCAGTATGGAATCGCAAGCTGGTACGGAAGGGAGGACCAAGGCCGTTTAATGGCGTGTGGTGTCCCGTTCAATGAATACGCCATGGTCGCCGCTCACCGCACGCTGCCGCTCGGGACAAGGGTCAGAGTGACGAACCTCACGAATGGGCGATCCGTTGTGGTGCGCATCAGTGACCGCGGGCCCGGAGTTCGAGGCCGGATCATCGACGTTTCCAAAGCCGCGGCGAGGCGCCTTGGGTTTACGCATCGAGGCCTCGCGCCGGTGAAGGTTCGAGTGTTGAGCGTGCCGAGCAGAAAGCCCCACTATGCTCAAACCAATAGTAATCTTGCTGAGGGTGGTTAGCGGGGACTTGAAAGTCCCGGGAGGACCCCCTCACCCGCCTGTGGGCAGGAGCCGCTCCGTCGCTGAAGCTCTGGAGCGTAAGCAACCTTCGGTGGGCGCAGGCCAGGCCCGCGCCGGCTGGAGAAAGCGCCGGCCGCGAACCACTACGAATGGCGAAAGCGGGTGAAGGCTCTCTGAAGGGCTTCGCCCTTGACATCCCGTAGCGCCGACCTTCAGGTCGGCACGTGCCGGGCTAACGCCAGGCGCTACAACGAGAACAAAGTTCTCGCTTCCGGGTGCATAACGGTCTGAATAGAATCCACCACGAAGTACGGGCCGCTGCCTCGTCGTCGCCCTCGCCCGACCTGTCTCACGATTTGCCGATCAGGATACCGGTAATGAAAACCAGCGTGCCTCCGACGACCACTTGAAAAGTGGCGGCGAGGAAAGGGGTGTCCATATAGCGGTGACGGACGTAACTGATGGTGACAAGCTCGCACGCTACCACGATGACAGCGATCGCGAAGGCGAGCTGAAAATTCGAGATGAGAAATGGAAGCGTATGGCCGATGCCGCCTGCTGCCGTCATCAGCCCACAAATGGCGCCTCGCACCCAGGGATACCCCCGCCCGGTCAGCGAGCCATCGTCCGAAAGCGCTTCGGCGAAACCCATGGAAATGCCTGCTCCGAGCGCCGCCGCCAAGCCCACGAGGAAGGCATCCCAACTACGGTGAGTGGCGAAAGCGGCGGCAAAAATCGGCGCCAGCGTGGAGACGGAGCCGTCCATCAGGCCTTCTAAACCCGGCTGAACCACTTGCAGCACGAACTGCCGCCGTTTCGCGAGGTCCTCTTCCTGGCGCGCACCCGCAGTGAGGTGCTTTTCTTCCAGCGTTTCGGCCAGCACCTGATGGTGGCGCTCCACTTCGGCCAAGCCGCCCAGGAGCTTGCGCACGGAGGCGTCCGTTACGCGCTGGATCGCGCGCTCGTAGAATCGGCTGGTTTCCATTTCCATGAGAGCCGCTTGCTTCCTCACGGCATCCAACCCGAGCGGGCGCACGAGCCATATCGGACGCCGTCCCACAAACCCTTTAACGTCCTGACGCCGGATCAGGGGAATGTGATCGCCGAAACGCTGGCGATACATCTCGATCAGAGTTTCGCGATGCACGGACTCCTCGGCCTGCATGCCGTCGAACATCTTCGCAGTGGCCGGATACTTGTCGCGAAGGCCGTGCGAAAAATCACCATAGATACGGCCATCTTCTTCTTCGAGCGTGATCGCAAGAGCCAGAATCTCCTGTTCCGAAAGATCTTTGAAGTTTCTTGGCACGGTCATCTCTCTCCCTAAAGGATTTTCCAGGCCTTGAGCCAGGCTGGCGCCACGCCTGCACGGGACCCACAGCGCCTTCATGAAAGAACGTATTATAAGCAGATGCGGGCGAGTGGGTAGCGCAGACTTTTGCTTCTCAGAAAGTCTGCGGCCTTTCATGCGGAATTCGCGGCGAGGCCGCAGAGTTTCCAGAGTCTGGAAACTCTGCATTGCAAGGTGGTGAAATCTGGTTTTGGGTCGAATTAAGGGGCCGCTCTAGATCGCCCTTTCGGGGCTCGTTTTCGCAAGGCAGACCGGATTGCCTGGGCGTTGCCCAGGGCTACGATAGAGCGGCCCTTCGGGCCTTAGATGACAATAATGGCGACGCGAACGCCGGGAAACAGCGGGTTAAACATCCAATACGCGCCACTAATGAAGTCGATATAGAAGGGGCTCGTATAGACCCAACCTACTGGCCACGCCCCGATGATCTGGAAGCGATAGCCGCCGTAGAGGAACTGCCGGTGCCCGCCAACCATATAAAAATGGCTGACGCGAAACCTGTGCGCGCTACCAAAGCTGGCGCGAAAACGGGCTGCGGGAATGCGGCCGTGGGCCGCCCCGCCGCCGCGGGCATAACGGGCCGATGCTGCCGGGCGCGCGCGGGACACGGGCCTCGTTCGCCGCACTGGGGTGCGCGCTGTACGCTGGGCTGGCCGCGCCTGCCGGGTTGTACGCTGCCGCGTCTGCGTGCGCGCGGTGCGATTGGTTTGCCGGCCGTGTTGCGCGGCCTTGGCGTGCGCCTGCCGCGCCGGCTTCTTGGTCTCTTGTTTATGCTGATTTTGGTCCTGCGCTCGCGCCGGGACAGCGGCGGCGAGGAACACACACATCAGTGCTAAACCCATAATCTTGAGCATTCTCATAAAATGGGAGGCCTCCATTGAGATTGAGTCTTCGCGCACCCGCAAAATGCGCGATGTCGTAAGCTTCGTGTAGCCGGCGTAGGCTTTCGCCTCTCCAGAACGGGCACAGCACCCAGAATATTGGCGTTACAGGAAATTCTCGACTAGACTCCAACTAGGAGATGCAGCCAAGAGAACCTCCGGTGTCATGACACGGCTTGGCGAAGCGCCGGTTGCGTTTTTCCTTACGAATAATTCACAGCCTCTAAGCTTTCCGGCGGACCATCTGTGCAATATCAAGCTGACTCTTCGCGCGTCAACATCTAAACTTTATGGGTTCCAAGAGTAAGCGTAGCCTGGAAATCGCCTGGCTCCTCTGCTCCCTTTAATCCTTGAACGAAAGCTGAGGTTCAGTGTTCTAGTCTCTCATGAGAAAGCGCTATTATGCAATAGAATTCATGGCAGTTACGTGCTCTCTACTGTTCTTTACCCACACTGTGTCTGCCAGTCAGAATCCCGTACAAAGCACCCAAGCGAAACCGGCCGCGCACAAAAAAGAGAAGAAGCTGCGCCGTCTCTTAGAGCACGTTCACACGCCCAGTGTAGTTAACACGGAAACCGCCCCGCCGCTTACAGCAACCGGAAAACTTCAACTTGCCTTCACCGATTTTGCCAATCCCTTTGCAGTCGTCAGTGCAGCGGTGAAGGCGCAATATTATCGAGCCACTGATGCAAAGGCAAAAATCGGCTATGGCATTTCCGGTTACGGCGAGCAGCTTGGGGCCGCTTACCTTGACGAGGCCTCCGCAGCGATGTTCTCGACCTTCATATACCCCACTCTCCTGCACCAGGATCCTCGCTATTACCGCAAGGGTCACGGATCGCTCCCGAGCCGTATTCTCTACTCAGCCTCCCGCGTTTTCGTCACGCGAGGAGACTCGGGCCAGAAGGAATTCAACTGGTCGCAGGTGCTGGGCAGCACCACCTCGACGCTGATTTCCGCCACCTATTATCCACCCCAAGCGCGGGGATGGGGCCGCACTACCGGCAACGTCGGCTGGTCTCTGCTCGGCGATGCCGGGACCAATGCATTTAATGAGTTCTGGCCTGATTTCGCCCGCTGGCTCAGCCGGAAGTTGTGACTTTCCTATGGGCTGGCCCCTACGCGCCTGCAGCGGGGGCCGCGAGCGCACGAGTATGTTAACCTGACAGATGGAAGGACCGTCCCGCAGGTCGCCTGCCTTGGGTGCGGAGTTGGGAACGTGAACCGTCGAAGCGCAATAGCCCGCGTCCTAGCGTTGACTGGACCTTTGGTCGCGTCGGGAGGCTGCTCGCAGCAAAACTCCCATGTGGCTGATCGCGCGGTGCTCGTGTTGGGTATCGACGGCATGGACCCCCACCTATTGCGCCAATACATGCAGAGGGGGCGTATGCCCAATTTCCAGCGCCTCGCGCGCCTGGGCAGCTTTAAAGAACTTCGTACGAGCATTCCACCGCAAAGTCCAGTAGCATGGTCCAACGTCACGACGGGGATGGACCCCGGAGGACACGGTCTTTTCGATTTCATTCACCGTAATCCCCGGACAATGCTGCCCTATTTCTCCATGGCGCAGGTAGAAGGGCCGCGCCATGCTCTCCACCTGGGGGACTGGGTGATTCCCCTATCAGCCGGCAACGCTATAAACCTGAGACACGGATCAGCCTTCTGGCAAATCGTGGATGCCCACGGAATTCCGGCTACAGTGCTGCGTATACCAGCTAACTTCCCGCCGGTGGACTGCAGCTCGCGAACGTTGGCCGGCATGGGCACGCCGGACATGGTAGGCACGTACGGGACTTTCTCTTTCTTTACGAGCGACCCCACCCAACAAGGAGGTGAAGCAAGTGGAGGGCGCATCTACCCGGTCGGCGTGGGAGGTGGTCGAGTGGTCTGCACGCTAATCGGGCCGCAGGATACGTTCCGAAACGGCGCGCCGCAAGTTCCCGTGCCATTCACGGTTTGGCTCGATCCCACCAATCCGGTTGCCAAGATTATCATACAGAGGCATGAACTGATACTTCGTGAAGGGGAATGGAGTGATTGGGTCCAACTCAAGTTTTCACTCGTTCCTGACATTGAAAGTGCTACGGGCATATGCAAAATCTACTTAAAGCAGGTCCGGCCTTGTTTTAAGCTCTATATCTCGCCCATCAACATCGATCCCTCGCAGGCTGCTTTGCCCCTTTCAACACCCGGCGACTACGTGCGCGACCTTTGGAAGCGTGTGGGCCCGTTCTACACTCAAGGAATCGCGGAGGATACCAACGCGCGCTCCGACGGAGTTTTCACGGATGAAGAGTTCCTGGAACAATCACGGATGGTGATGGATGACCAGTTGCGTCTGTTCAATCTGGAGCTTGGCCGCTTTCGTGCCGGCCTCCTTTTTGCCTATTTCTCCAGCGTCGATCAAAACGCCCACATGTTTTGGCGGACGTTCGATAAAGACTCTCCGTCCTATACTCCCGAACTTGGAGCGAGGTACGGCGGCACGCTCGAATGGTTCTACAAACAGATGGACCATATGCTTGGAAAGGTATTGGCCCGGGTGGAGGATATTAAGGCAACACTGATAATCCTATCCGATCACGGCTTCGCTCCATTCGAGTACTCGTTCGGCCTGAACACCTGGCTGCTTGAAAACGGGTATATCAATCTTCTGCCCAACCGAGGCCCGAGGCCGTGGGACCTGTTCGATGACGTCGACTGGGCCAACACCCGTGCTTACGGTTTGGGGCTCCAGGCACTATACCTTAACCTGACGGGCAGAGAGCGTTATGGGATCGTGCCACCCGGGGCAGTGGCGGAAGCGTTGAAAGCGGAAATCTGCGAAAAGCTGCTGGCTGTGCGCGACCCGGCTACCCATCTCGCACCCATCAGCCGGATGGATCGCGCAGAGAAGGTGTATACCGGGCCTTTTGTGGCTGACGCTCCCGATCTGGTGGTAGGATACAATCGTCGTTATCGGGCGGGGTGGAAAACTGCCGTGGGCGAGTTTGACGACGAGGTACTGTATCCAAATCAAGAACCGTGGAGCGGAGACCATTGCATTGACCACACTTTGGTCCCGGGTGTGTTACTGAGCAACAAATCCATCGCTTCCCAAGCACCCGCACTCACCGACATCGCGCCGACCATTTTGGCAGAATTTGAAATTGACAAGCCCGAAAACATGGCCGGACAATCGGTGTTCCATTCGTGATCAATGCAGCCGGCGAGTCCCCGGCCAAAAGCAGGAGGGCATGAGCATTGCGAGGACTTCGAATCAAGCTGGATGAAGACTTGGCAGAGAACGTGAAGCAGTGCGCCGCGAAAGCCGGTTACTCTTCTCCGGAGGAATTCGTTATCCACGTTCTCGAAAAAGAAACTGCCCTCCTCTTGACTTCAGATACCGAAGATGATGAAGAGGTCAAAAAGCGACTTCGCGGCCTGGGTTACGTTGAATGAGGGAGTGCTTTTCTGAGGCTGATCGGCGGAGCATTTGACCTGTTTTTTCGGCCTTTTCACGCTGCCAACCCAGCCTATCCGCTTGCGGCAATCTCAATCGTGACCGGCGTCGCGGCGATGCTGGTTTTTCGATATGCTTCCAACCAGCGCACAATGCGGAGAATCAAGAAGCGCATACAGGCGAATATTCTGGCGGTGCGGCTCTTTCCGGACCAGTTGGGCGTGGTCTTACACGCTTATTTTCAGGTCCTCTGCTATACCTTTGTTTACCTGGGATACGCATTGCGGGCATTGGCGATCCTGCTTCTTCCCATGCTGATCGTGTTGGCTCAGCTTAACCTGCGCTTCAGCCGACTCCCGCTACAGCCAGGCGATTCCTTTATCCTGCAAGCCAAGCTCATGCGCTCACTGCGGATCGAGTCCGCTTCGCTCAGGCTGCCCCGCGGCATGAAAGTGACAGCCCCACCCGTGCACATTCCGGCGCTCAACGAGGTGGATTGGCAGATTCAAGCAAACGAGAATGGCGATTTCTGGCCCGCTGTGGTCATTGCGGGCCAAACATTCACAAAGCGCGTAGTGGTCTCTGACGATATTGCGAGTCTACACGCGAAGCGCGTGCAGAAAAGTTTGCTCAACTGGATCTCAAACCCTGGCGGCCGGGCGCTTCCGCCGGCAGGTCCGCTGCGGTCGATTGGAATCGACTACGCTCCGCGCACGATCCAGGTGGGGCCGCTCCACACGGAATGGTGGGTCTTCTTCTTTGCTTTCGCGTTTGCTTCAGGATTTGCGGCGAAAGTCTGTCTGCGAGTTGAGCTGTGAGGTTCGCGCAAATCTTTCCGAAAACTTTCGACCGCCTCACCCGTTCCCGGCTCACGTGCGCAGACCGTATCGTCCTCCCCTCTGTGCCGCATGCGGTAGAGAGGGTCGGGGCGAATGAAAAAGGAAAGCAGGCAACAAAGTCATTTACAGACCGAAGGGTGGCCTCGGCTGTCCTCTTAGCCGTTGCTTTTATACTGGTCACTCCTGCCGCAGCGCACGCCTACGTCGGTCCGGGAGCCGGGTTTGCTTTTCTTTCCTCGTTCCTGAGCCTGTTTTTGGCCTTTATCTATTCCTTTTTTGCCTTCATCACATGGCCAATCCGCCGGATTTATCGCATGCTCCGCAGCTTCAAGGTTTACCGCCGCGCCATTGCGCGTCGGGTGGTTATTGTCGGTTTTGACGGTTTGGACCCGGACTTGGCGGCGCGCTTCATGCAACAAGGAAAGCTGCCGAACTTCGCCAGGCTCAGAGACAGCGGAACCTTTTGTCCCCTGGCAACAACGTGCCCCCCGATTTCGCCGGTGGCCTGGTCATCGTTTATGACCGGAGTCAATCCTGGAAAACACAATATCTATGATTTCATCAATCGCGATACGGAGAGCTATCTGCCCCTTCTCTCCTCGGCAAGGATTCGAAATCCAAAAAAACCGGGGAAGTCCGGCAAATACTGGCTGCGGCGCGACAAGCCGCGGGTCAAGTTGCTGCGCAAGGGTATACCCTTCTGGCAGTTTCTTGGAAAAGCAGGAATTTTCAGTTCGGTGCTCCGCGTTCCCGTCACCTTTCCCCCGGAAAAATTCCACGGCGTGCTGCTCTCCGGGATGTGCGTGCCCGACTTGCAAGGGAGCCAGGGAGTGTTCTCCTTCTACTCAACCCGCGAGTTAAGCAATGAAAAGCCCGCGAGCGGTGTGTACATCCCGGTCCGCAAAAACAACGGGCGATTTCGTTCGTACATCCCCGGCCCGGAAAATCCCTTGCACCCCGGCGAGCATACGCCTTTGCGCGTAGATTTCAGCGTGATGCCGGATGGGACAGCCGACCGGGCCGAATTCGAGATTGGCGGTCAGCGGTTTAAGCTCCAGAAGGGAGAATATTCAGACTGGGTTGAGCTGGAGTTCAAGGCGGCGCTGAATGTCCGCGTGCGCGGCATCTGCCGCTTTTATTTGAAGGAGGTACAGCCGCATCTTGAAGTCTATGCTGGGCCGGTGAATATCGATCCCAGCCGACCTGCGCTTCCCATCTCTCACCCGCTCGTTTACTCCGTCTATTTGTCTAAACTCCTGGGACCTTATGCCACTCTTGGGCTTGCTGAAGATACCTGGGCTCTGAATGAAGGCTGCCTGGATGAAGAGGCTTTTCTCAAACAATGCTACTTGATCCACGAGGAGCGCAAGCGCATGTTCTTCGACGCGTTGGCTAAAACGCCACGCGGCGCGTGCGTCTGTGTTTTCGACATCACCGATCGAGTACAGCACATGTTCTGGCGCTTTATCGATGACCATCACCCAGCGGCAACGGCAGGACAGCGCGGAGGCCGCTACGGAGGCGTAATCGAAGACCTCTACCGACGCATGGACGAACTGGTGGGCCAAATTCTCAGCCGAATCGGCGAGGGCGTCCTGATTGTGCTGTCCGATCACGGGTTTAAAACCTTTGAGCGCAGCGTGAATCTGAATAGCTGGCTCTGGCGCAACGGCTACCTCGCTCTGAAAGAGGGCGTCTGGCAGAGTGGAGAGTGGTTTGCGACAGTCGATTGGGAACATACGCGAGCGTACGCAATGGGTCTCAACGGCCTCTACATTAACCAAAAAGGCCGGGAACGCTGCGGAACCGTGGCCCAGGGAGAGGCGACCCGATCGCTCAAGGCAGAGCTGCGTGAAAAATTGCAAGAACTCTGCGATCCCAAAGCGAGCCGACGGGCGATCAGCCGGGTGTTCGATAGCGAAGCAACGTTTCGCGGTCCGTACCGCGAAAGCGCTCCCGACCTGATTGTCGGCTACGCGCCGGGCTTCCGCGCCGGATGGGATTCGGTCACGGGGCGGGTGACGGAGACGGTATTTGAGGACAACTGCAAGGCCTGGAGTGGCGACCACTGCATCGATCCTCTATCGGTTCCCGGAGTGCTTTTCTCCAACCGAAAATTGGAATGCCACCAGCCGGCCATCGTTGACGTCGCTCCCAGCGTGCTTGAGTGGTTTGGCTTGAAGGTTCCGCCGCACATGGATGGCAAGCCTTGGACATTGGAAAACCCCTCATCCCCCTCCCCTCTCTCGCGCGGAGAGAGGGGAACACCAGGTGGCGGCTGAGGCATTCGCTTGTCCCCCCTATGAAAATTTGCGTTGTCGGTCTTGACTGTGCCGCCCCGGAGATCTTGTTTGAGAAGTGTCGCCTCGAAAACGTGCGACGCTTGATGGCTTCGGGCCTGTGGGGCCGCCTGGAAAGCGTGATTCCTCCCATTACGGTTCCGGCCTGGATGTGCCTCTGTACCAGCCGGGATCCCGGCTCCTTGGGCGTCTACGGCTTCCGGAACCGACGTGATTACTCCTACAGCAAGCTCCGTCTTGCAGACTCACGTTCCATCCAAGCCCCGGCGATCTGGGATTGTCTGGGAGGGAAAAAATCGATTGTGATAGGCGTGCCGCCAGGCTATCCGCCTCGGCACCTCCACGGCATCAGCGTTGGCTGTTTCCTTACGCCCAACCCGCAGCGAGACGAGTTCACGTATCCCGCCAACATCAAGCGGGAAATCACCGCGCTCGTGGGCGATTATCCAGTCGATGTCGAAGGGTTCCGCACCGATGACAAGACCTGGCTGAAGAATCAAATTTTTGAAATGAGCCGAAAACAGTGGAAAGTGGCTCATTGGCTGCTCACTACAAAGGATTGGGACTACTTCCACTTTGTGGATATTGGCCTCGACCGGATGCACCACGGATTCTGGTCCTGTTTCGACCGGAAGCACCGCGATTTTCAGCCGGGTAATCCCTACGAAAGCGCAATCCCGGAATACTACCGGTGGCTTGATGAACAGATCGGAAAGGTAATGGATGAGCTGGGCGACGAAACCGTGCTGCTGGTGGTTTCTGACCATGGCGCGCAGCGCCTGGAGGGCGGGTTTGCGATTAATGAATGGCTTGTGAAAGAAGGCTTACTCGTGCTCGATCAATATCCCGCGCAGGTGACGGATTTTGATAAGCTCGTGGTGAATTGGGCAAAGACGCGCGTTTGGGGCGCGGGTGGATACTATGCCCGTGTATTTCTGAACGTCCAAGGCCGCGAGCCTCAGGGCATTATTCCTGCCCATGAATCCGAAACCTTCCTCATGGAAATGAAGTCCCGCTTCGAGGCCCTTACCGATGACCGCGGCCGGCCACTTCGCTCCCTCGTCTTCAAGCCCCGGGAGATTTACCAGCAGGTGCGCGGGATACCTCCGGACCTGATCGTTCATTTCGGGCGCTTGTTCTGGCGTTCTATCGGCAGCGTGGGCCACGGCAAGCTGCACCTCAAGGAAAACGACACCGGGCCGGATGCCTGCAATCATGCGCAGTTCGGCGCATTTGTTCTAAACGCCCCCCATTTGCCGCTGCGAGGGGAATTTCAGGGGGCGCGCCTCCTGGATGTCGCTCCCTCGTTGTTTCAGTTGGCCGGATACAAAATCCCGGCCACTTTCCAAGGGCATTCCTGGTTCGCTGGCAATTCCTCAGTTTCGGGCGCATAGCGCCGCCGTCCGGCGGCAAATGCCGGCGCGACACCGGATCATGGCGCTTACAGTTGGTAAGCCCACCTGCTAATGAGCTTCTGGAACGGGACGCCCAGTTGTGGGGCGGTGAGAATCTAACATTGCTTCCGTGGTTTGTTCGTGTTTCAATTACAATTCATTCAGCCAATAGGTTTAAGCAATGCCGATTGCCGGTCTGAAGCTAAGGACCCCCAGGCAGCCTGCCCGAAGAGTGGTTCAGATTTCGCGCATTTTGAGGTCTAAGGCTTTCCTTCGGAAATTCTCTCAAAAGCCGCAGAGTTTCCGAACGAGGCAGTCTCTGTGCTGCAAGATCGTAAAACCTTGTTTATTAGGCGAGCTTTTTGATTACCCCCTCACCCGACTCGCGCCGGCTGGTGAAGCCGCCGGACGCGAGCCACCCTCTCCCCCAAAAGGGGGCGAGGGCAGGATGTCGATCAACTTTGGTTGCGGCTCCGCCGCGCTGTGCCGTCTCGCGGGGCTGGCTGTGTTCAGCCTGATTTTAACAGTCAGCAGCGCCGCCGTGCGCCAGGCCTGCTGCCGACCACTGGGTACCGGCTTCCTGCCTGGCGCCGCGGCGTTAGCAACAGGAAAGCCATCTGCCACTTCCGTTATTTTGATCTCCGTTGACACTCTGAGAGCTGACCACCTGAGCTGCTATGGCGCGAAGCGCGTCCGCACGCCACACATCGACGCTCTCACTGAGGGGGGCACTCTCTTCTCCCAATCGAGCTCGCTGGTGCCTTTAACCTTTCCCTCGCACGTCTCACTCCTAACCTCTACATATCCATTTTCGAACGGTGTTGAAGATAACGGCGAAGGACTGCCAGCGGGTGCAGTGACGCTGGCCAGCGTGCTCAGGGCCCACGGTTATGCGACGGCAGCTTTCGTAGCCACTTTCATCCTGGACCGGCGATTTGGCCTAAACCAAGGTTTCAGCACCTATGACAGCCCATTCGATTTGCACCGCTACGCCGGCATTGACCCGGGCGACCTCAAGCGGCCCGCCTCAGACGTTGAGTCCGCGGCGGCGCGTTGGATTGGCGAAAACTCAGGGAAACCCTTTTTCGTCTTTCTTCACTTTTACGACCTTCACACTCCTTATGATCCACCGAAAGCATACGCAAGACTTTACCCGGCTTCCGGCTACGATGCCGAAATTGCTTATGTCGACAGCGTTCTAGGCCAGCTCGAAAACTTCCTCCGTGAAGGCGGGCTATTTCAAAATTGTCTGATCGTGTTCACGGCGGATCATGGAGAAGGCCTGAAGGAGCACGGAGAAAGCGCGCACGGGTATTTCATCTATCAAAGTACAATCCACGTTCCTCTCATTTTTCACTGGCCAACCGGTACGGGATATTCTCGCAGCCGCGTGGATGATCCCGTCAGTCTCATCGATGTTGCACCCACCATTCTCCAGTTCCTGGATTTGCCCCTGCCGCGCCAATTTCAAGGTCGTAGCCTGCTCAGCCGGGTCGAGAGGGGCGCGTCTGACCAAGTTGAGCCAGTCTATTCGGAGAGTTTGTATGGTTACTACCACTTCGGGACCGCGGCTCTGCGTAGCCTCCGCGTTGGAGCGTATAAATTCATCGACGTGCCCAAGCCCGAGCTTTACAACCTGAATCAAGACCGGAACGAAACTCACAACTTGTACGGGAGCTCCCGAGCCACCGCGGCAAGTCTCGGGGAGCAGCTCCATGATCTCTTGGCTCGGTATCAGCACGGGCAGGCAGTCCATCGCGCACTCAGCCCGGCAGCCGTTAGCCTGCTCCAGTCTCTTCCCTACGTTGCTTCCGCCGGCAGCAATATCTCCCGCAGACCCGAAAGCGGCGCTGACCCAAAGGACCGCATCGTTCAGTTCGAAGAATATGGCCGAGCGCTGGTTCTGGCCTCGCGCGGCAGGCGATCGGAAGCTGACGCCATTCTGCGCAGCCTGCTCCTGAAATACCCTGAACTGACCGATGTCCAGCTCGCATTGGGACTGAATTTACAAAAGGCCGGCCGGCACCGGGAGGCGGTTCAGAATTTTCAGAAAGTCCTCGCGAGGGATCCCACGAATGTCCTCGCCCACTTTGATTCGGCGGTAAGCTACTATGCCCTTGGGCAGTTTCCCCAAGCTATCCAGGAGGCTCACGTCGCCCTCTCCCTGGCGCCGTATTACACGAGGGCGGACTCGCTTCTGGGGACGATCTGGATTCAGGAGAAGCGGTACGATCAGGCCAAGGCGAACTTCGAACACGCGCTGGCATACGCCCCGAACGACTACTCTGCCAATTACAACCTTGGCGTGCTCTCGGCCCTTCACCAGGATTGGAACACGGCGCAACGCTACCTGTTGGTTGCCGTTCAGACCGAGCCGGTTTCTCCAGAAGCCCACAATACGCTTGGCAGCATCTACCTGCGCGAGGGCAATTTGGTAAAAGCCCAGGAAGAATTCACCCAGGCAATACAGCTTCAGCCCGACTTCGCATGGTCTCACTACAACCTTGGTTTGGTATTTCGTGCCGAAAACGCGCCGGCAAAAGCGAAGGAAGAGTTTCGCCGCGCCCTTGAGGATAATCCTGATTTTCAACCAGCCCGGGCGGCATTAGGGCAACAGTAAGGGGTCGAAATTGACGAGTGACGCGTAAAAGCCGTTCCGCGAAAGTCGAAACCTGAAACGCGAAAATCGGCTTGGCCAATCGTGGGCGGCGTCCCGCAGCCTCACGACTGCAAGCGAACCGATGCGCTCCGTGATCTCTGTGCTTTGAAGGCTAAACCCTGAGGGTACAGAAATGCTCCGTGAAGTCCGTGTTAGATCTCTTCAGCACAGAGACCACAGAGAAAATCTTGGTAAGAAAATGAGATTCTCCAGGCTTGCAATACGGGCATCGTTTCTTGTCTCCCCACCCATCAGTCAGGAGGGCCACATGAGCACGTTCGCGATCGGAGCATGTAACCTGGTCTTGGCAGTTACCCTGGCCGCCTCGCTCAGTGGGGCGCAACAAAGCCATCCACTGCTCCCGCAAACGTTTCCACCCCCGGAACAAACCAATCCTCCGCTCCCCATCGATCAGCCGCCCGTCGTCGTCCGGGGAAGTCACCGGCAGGCCTTCCAGCCGAAGCAGGCTGAAAAGCAAGCCAAGGAACTCGCGCGCCTGGCACAGTCAATTTCTCCCGATCTCGACAAAGTAAGCCATGGCGAGATGCCTACAGAGTTGATCAAGAACCTGAAGCAGATTGAGAGGCTATCGAAACAGCTACGGCGCGAGTTGGGGCGCTAGGATGTTATAGGTGGACTGAAGTGGAGGGTTAATGCCCGGCGCCAGATTTTAGCTACCAGAGGCCGAGCCAAATTTACGCTGCAAAGCGGGTAGCGCAGACTTCGTGCTTGTCGAAGTCTGCGGCTTTTTCTTCCCGGCTTCACAGAACAGCCGCAGAGTCTCGGAAAGCACAAGACCCAGTGTTGCAAGGTCGTAGATCTTGTTTTTTCGCAAGATTTTTCGGCGAGCCCCTCACCCGCCTGCGGGCAGGAGCCGCTCCGTCGCTGAAGCTCTGGAGCGTAAGCGACCTTCGGTGGGCGCAGGCCCGGCCCGCGCCGGCTGGAGAAAGCGCCGGCCGCGGTCCACCCTCTCCCGAGGGAGAGGGCGAAGGATCTATAACTTTGGTTGCGGCCGCGAGGCCGCGCTGCGCTACCATCTCTCGTCTTTCGTCTCTTGTGTCCGCCTTCTTGGTGTCTTGGTGCGTCGGTGGAGAAGAAGGGAGCACGGGTCAACATGCGGAAGCCGGAGCCACTGTTGAAGGCGCTCAAGAGCCCTGCCGGGGAACGGTTTGGTAATTAGGGGCAGTTCTGCCCGCGAGCAAGCTCGCGGAGGCCAAGGCGGCAGCTCCGCAAGCTCCGCTGCCGCACTCCATACCTGCAGTTCAGAACAGCAGCTTCAGGGCAAGCTGAACTTCACGCTCCTCGTCCGAATTGTACGTGCTCGTGAGCTCGCCGAACGTTGCAGTGCCCACCGTACCCCCAGGGTAGCCAAAGATTGGGGTATTCAGGAAGTCGTAAAACTCTCCACGGAACTCCAGGTGGAATCGTTCACTCAACTTAAACTCCTTCAGGAGCGCAAAGTCTAAGTCGTTTTGTGGAGGGCCGAACAAGGCGCCCGGGGCCTCGTTGCCATACTCCGGGTGTCCGGCCGCGAGCGCCGTCTCCAACGGCGCGTCGGTAAGGCAGTTGGTGCTGAAAAATTCCGCGATGGTCTTTGGCCCGTTATTGCCGTTGCAGATTCGGTCGGCAAATTCGTTGGTCGACTCAGAATTGGAGTAGTCCTCATTGGCAACCGCGGTGAACGGATAGCCGGTCTGATAACTGTAAATGCCGGAGACTCTCCATCCTCCGAGCACCTCGTTGACCGCCCCGCCTGATCCCGAAAGGAAGCGCTTGCCCGTCCCAACAGGCAGCTCCCAAATGCCGCTCAGGACGAAGCGTTGGTGTGCGTCAACATAGGTAGGACCCCAATTGCACATCAGGCAGTTTTCATTTTGCGGGGCTGTGTTTCCGGGAGCGGTACCAAAGCCTTCATCGCCTTGGTTATCGCTAAAGTTATTCTCCAATGTATAGCCAGCAAGGAATGTGAAGCCGCTCGCGAAGCGCTTGCTGAGTTCCACCTGGAGCGAGTTGTAGATCGAGTCCGCATCCGGCGTGGTCCAAAGAAGCTGGTTAAAGGCCGGATACGGGCGGCGCGACTGGTACGCACCCACTCCCGGCGTGGGCTGGTTGCCGAAGATTTGCAAGTTACCCTCGTAATAGCCGCGATTGCCGACGTAATTAATTTGCAGCGCGTAGTTCTGCCCAAGCTCTGACTGCATGCCGAAACTCCATTCGAGGATCGTGGGATCCTTATAGTATGGAGAGACATACAAGGAGCTAAACTGCGCATTGAGGTTCGGGATGCCGCTGCTGCCCGCAAAGACATTTTCGCTCGTCGTTGGAACGCCGTTGGTGAGCGGAGGGGGCGACCCGAAGGACGTGTTGTAAATATCCGTACTGCCGTTAATGGGATTATCATCCACAAAGTGCTGGTTGTTGAAGTTGGGCAAATCAGTGAAGATGCCGAACCCGCCGCGCAGCACCACCCTGTCAGAATGAAGGGGTCGCAAGGCATAACCAAGCCGGGGATCCCAATCACGATAATCCGGGAAAATCAATGTTTGTGCCGTGCGGCCGGTAAAGCCTAACGCAGCACGTTCGGAGGAGGTTGCCACCAGGCATTTGCCCGTGACCGGTGAAATCAGATACGAATAGGCTGGATTGGTGCACAAAGCATCGTTTTGCGCGTCGGGCAAGGCCGTAACGAGCAGCGCATTGCTATATCCGCTGAAAGGAGCGCCTGTCTCGGCGAATGTGACAAGGTTATCGCGCGTATCTACCGGCCACTGGCGATATTCCCACCTCAGGCCCAGATTCAGCGTAAATCGCGGCGTCACTTTCCAGTCGTCCTGCGCAAAAAAATCCCAAAACTTGCCGCCCCGCTGATTCGTGTCCTCAAAGCGGAGGGTTTCATTGGCCCCGGAAGGGTAGCCCGTCAGGAAGTCAGCCAGATCGGACCCGAGCGCCGCTCCGGGTAATTCGCCTGCCAAGCCAGAAAACTCGCCGTTGTATTCAAGTTGGCCGTGCGGCGAATAGGGAGATTCCTCGCCCAACACCTGCCAAGGGTCGACCTCAGCTCCAAAGGCAAATGTGTGCGCGCCACGGACCCAGGTGACGGTGTCCTTATAAGTCTCAACCATGTCAGGGCTGATTACGGGGCGATATTCCGAATCGCCGATGGTCGCAAAGTTCACAAATGAGAAGACAGGAAAGCCAATCGTGCCGGAGGAAAACCCGTTCAAGTTTTTAACGCCGAAGTCGCTCATAAAATCAGACGCCCGCGGACAAGAGGCGCAGTTGTTGATGTCATAATCTCGCTGGAAACCGATATGGACTTCGTTCAAAAGCGTTGGGCTAACGGTGTGTGTCCAGCCCACAGCGGCGTTCTGCCCGCGGAAATAGAGCTTGTCGCCAAACCCTGGAAGCACGCTGTAACCGGAATAAGGATCAGTCCAATTCGATTCACCAAACATATAGCGCTCGAAAACCTCGTCTTTTTGACCGATCTGCTGATTGGTCTTCGCGATGAAGGAGTTGTCTGATTCAGTAATCGGCGACGTCTCGATGAAGTTTGGAGCATCTAGCGTTGTGGCCGGATAGTTAGGCGCGGGCCATGGGCTGAGAGAGATCGTATGGGCAGCTACCCCGTCGATATTCGTGATGATGTTGTTAGTGATTGGTGTGCCCGTCAGGACAGAAGACCCGGCGTTGGCGCTCCCGGCGGGGCAAGTGACGTTCTTTACAGTGTTTGGATAAAACAATTGACCGCCGTCAAATTGGAGGGTGGCCGGCCCGCCCGCGCCACACAAATTCACGGATGTGCCGGTAAGAAACTGGCTCAAGTCGCCGTTGAGTTCTGTAGCCGTTGGGACCGTACTGAGCGACGAGCCACCTTCAATTCGGCGCAAGCCTTCGTAATTGACAAACCAGAAAGCCTTGTCTTTTTTGATCGGTCCGCCCAAATCGAACCCGAACTGGTTGCGGCGAAACTCCGAACGGGCTGAATCGGGAATTACAGCGCCCGTTGATGGATTGGTCTGATTCAAGTCGAAAAAGTTGCGAGCGTCCATACCACTGTTGCGGAGGAACTCATATACTCCCCCGTGAATTTGATTGGAGCCTGATTTCGTGGTGAGGTTGACGGTCGAGCCGGCGGCCAAGCCGAACGCCGCGTCGTAGATATTCTGCTCCAGGTTGAATTCCTGCACGGCGTCAGGCGGCGGCTGCAAACCAAAGCCGCCGAAAGTCAGGTTGCGGGATTCGATGCCGTCGATCAGAAAACTGTTGCTGGCGGAGCGATTGCCCTCCGAGTTGTAGCTGGTCTGGCTAAAAGGCGATCCAAAGGTGCTTGATGCGAAGCCCCCGTTATCCGGAACTGCGCCGGGTACCAACGTCGCCAGCGACCCGTATTCACGGAGATTTAAAGGCAACTCCACTGTTTCTTGCGCGGTAATTACGTTGCCAATAGTGGCCGTGCCGGTGTTGACGAGCGGCACGCTACTCGTCACGGACACTTGCTGGCTTACTGCCCCAACCTGCATTTGCTGGCTCAAGGTGGCCTTCTGATCTACTTGAAGGACAATTCCTTTGACCAAGGCCGTCTTGAACCCGGGTTTTGAAAATTCGACACTGTAATTGCCTGGAACGAGCGACAGAACGACATAATATCCCGCAGCATTCGTGCTGCTTCTCGTCTTGATGCCGGTCGCCACATCGGTGGCCGTTACGCTCACCCCGGGAATAACCGCTCCCGTCGGGTCGGTAACTGTCCCGGCCAGGGTGGCATTAACCACCTGTCCGTACCCAAGTGGCGCAGCAACCGCTGCTAACAACAATATGAGTGCGACGAGATACCCCCACGCATGCTTCCTGTTGCTTCTTGGCATGACTGATAGCCTCCCTTAAGCGCTTGGAGAAACCCGGCCTCGTCAACAGCTCCGGCCACAACCTCAAATGCACAATGAGTTCGCCGCCTGGCTATGCACTGACCAGTCCCAAATCCTGTGCCTAACTCAAAAAAGACCACGCATTCAGCGATACCAATACCTCTATTGTGCCTCTATAGCTAACATATGGGGCCGACTTGCGTCAAGAGGATTATTGGAATTGTTCTGATTACCGGAATTTATCACTCAATCGAGTCACTTTGCGACACTCGCAAAGCATGATAAGAACCCTGCCCTTCCCCCGGTCCTTATTTCTCTCCCGCGCACGGGAAAAGGGTGAGGGCCCGCGAGGGAGCACCGCCGAACTTTTCAGAGCAGGCGAAAAATGACAGCTCGACAAGCGAAAGGAAAAGAGAACCAGGACGGGTAACATTATTAAATTGCAAGACGATTCAGCGAAAGTAGCATTTTTAAATTGCTCGACAGGGCAGGCAACTTCTCGAGTTTTCTCAACTTTTTTTATTTGTCAAATACGAATGAAGCCGTCCAAAAGCATTGCGTCACGTAACGCGCGAAATGCCAGCCTAAAGGCAGACGCTACTGTCTGGGCGGAGATGGGGGAAACTCATGCGTGGGGTCGCCGCGAGACCCGCTGGCGTCCATCAGGCTTTCGATCTGCACCAACTTCTCAGACTGCAGCTTTTGGGCGATCTCCAATTCGTGCCTATAGGCGTTCATTCGTTTCATTTTTTGGTACGTCCGCCCAAGAAGATAATGTGCCTCAGCCACAGTTGGCCGCAATTGAATTGCCGCCTGAAATTGCCCGACTGCGTCGTTATAGAGGCCCAGTTCCAGCAGCGACTTGCCAAGTTCCACACGGGTCCAAAAGTCACGAGGTTCACTCCCGGCAACTTCCTCAAAAAGCGGCAGTGCGCTTTTCGGATTCTCCTGCTTGAGATAGCAATCTGCCAAGTAAAATCGAGCTTCCTCGAACTCAGAGTCAGATTGTAACGTGCGAACGAATTCTGTCTCGGCTTGTGAAAATCGGTCGGTTTTCCAATAGATGAATCCAAGCGAAAAATGCACGAGTGCATTGTGAGGCGCTTGTCGCTCTGCGACTTCCAACTCTTGTAACGCCTCGCTGTAAGCCCCGGTTCCTTCATAGGCTTGGCTCTTCAGGATGTGCACCCAAAGGGAATGGGGCGCCAGCGATTCCAGGCGGTCGAAGGCGCCGAGAGCCTTACGGAAATTCTTCGTCGCCATGTAGGCCCGGATAAGAAGATACTGCGTGCTAACATCTTGCGGCCCGATCTGCTCGGCTTCGAGCAATTGCCGGATGGCCGTCACATAGTCGCCTACACCTATTGAAGCTACTGCCAACAACTCATGAGCCTGAAAGCTCGAGGGCTGAACCGCCGCTGCCTCTTTTAGCGGGACTACCGCCAGAGGAAAATCGGCCATCTTGATATACGCAATACCCAGGTTGAGGTTGGTCACATATTCAGTGGGGCTTGCCTGAAGCGCACGCTGGTAATATCGAATGCCTTCGCGGTAATGGTGGTGATTCACGTAGAGGGCGCCCAAGCGATTGAGCGCGGCGAGCGAATAGGGGCGAATTTTCAGAATCGATTCGTAAGCCGTGGCAGCCTGTGCCCACTTCCCTTGCGCTTCCAGTTGTTCAGCCTTCGCAGCCAGCCCTTGGACTGAGTTTTGAGCCCAAGCGTTTCCCATCAAGACGCAGAAAACCACAGTAGCCATGGCTGGCAAAGGACATGCCCGAGCCTTAAGATGGTTTCTTACGTTTGCGGGGGGAGACGATTCTCTCATTCAACTACTACGCCTGCATATCTTAACCTTCGCCATGGACTTGTGCCAGAAGAACCGGCGCGAGCCGAACTGGTGTACGCACTTATGGAGTTTACAAGGTGAAAAATGATAACTGGACATCAATCACACGCCACAGCTTTCACTTTGTTGTTACTGGCTGCTCTGACGGTGTCAAGCCCTGTGATTGCCCAAAGGAGTCCATCGGCCGAATTACCACGGCCGCAGATTTCCATCATGGTTCCCCGGTCACGAGGTCCGGTGGTCACGTTTGCCGGGCGGGAGCTGGCCCGCTATCTGGGGCAGGTTACAGGTGAAGCCGTTCCCATCAATGCGCCGTCCGCGCGGCACCGTATCGACCTCGCTTTTATTCCTGCCAGCACTCGCGCGGCAGTGGCCCTGTCACTGCGCAGCAGCCTTGACCGGCTCCCGCAAGACGGCTTCATCATTCGCTCGCTGGGACGGGACATCATCATTCTAGGACAAGGCGGCAGGGGTGACCTTTACGGCAGTTACGCCTTCCTCGAAACGCTGGGAGTGCGCTGGTTTTTTCCGGGTAAAGCATACGAGGTGGTTCCTCACAAACAGATTGCGTGGGATAAAGCTCTCAACATCTCCGAATCTCCGTCGTTCCCGGAGCGAATCCTGTTCTATTGGCCCAACAACTACTGCTCCGTACAGGACTGGATCGATTACGCCGCCAAAGCGAGGCTGAATCGGATTGCCTTTCATTATACGTGGCCGGCTCGCGACTGGTACATCGACCTCCGGCAACGGCTCTTACCGGAATTGAGAGAGCGCGGCATGGAAATTGAAGTCGGCGGGCATTTTCTCTCGAGTTTCCTGCCGAGAGATCTCTTCGAGCAACATCCGGATTGGTTTCGCAGGAACCGCCAGGGTCAGCGAGTGAACGATTTCAACCTCAACCCCTTCAGTTCCCGCGCACTCGCTTACTTAACTTCGGGAGCTATCAGGTATCTCATTCAGATGCCTGATGCAGAACTCTACCATCTTTGGCCGGACGACATCGAAGACGGGGGCTGGACCCATGAGCCGGGCAAGGCGCAATATACAGCTTCGGACCAGTCCCTATTGGTGGCGAACGATCTTGTGACACGCCTTCGCCGCCGGCTGCCCAACGCTGATCTCTCATTTTTGGCCTATCATGACACGGTTTATCCGCCCCGGGTCGTTAAGCCGGCGAACGGAATCGTCTATTTGTACGCGCCGCGCGAACGCTGCTACGCCCACGCGCTGAACGATCCCGCGTGCCCTTTAAATCAGCAGTACAGCAAGGCGCTCGAGCGCGCCCTTCCCGCGTTCGGCGCCGCGCACGCTGAAGTGTTTGAGTATTACGTAGATGAAATTCTTTACGAGAACTTACAGCCGCCCCTACCTGAAGTACTACAAGCAGATGCGCAATACTACCATCGGCTTGGAATCCCGGCCTTGGGTGCCTTGATGACAAACACGAGCGCGTTCGCGACGCCCATGGTGAACCTATATCTTTACCCACAAGTGCTCTGGAACGTCCAAGCTGATCTGGGTGAGAGCCTTCAGGATTATGCTCGCGTCTATTTCGGCGATCCGGCTCTCGGTGCCTACTTCGAGAAACTAAGTTCCGGGCTCGAAGACGTGCTGAAAACCTGCCAGTATACCCACCCGGGAGACGCTTGGGATTCTGAAGAAGTGAAGAACGAAAGCGACGAGGCACTAGGCTATCACGTGCGCGGGATTCGTGCAGGAATCGAAGGACCGCTCACGCAGGCTGCCCTGTCACTCGATGGAGCCCTCCGCCACGCATCCTTGGATGTCTACCGGCAGCGGCTCGCGAACGAAAAACGCGAGATGGATTTTACGCTTCTCCAAACTCGCCTTTACTACCACCTCCTGAACGGCCAATGGCTGTACCGAAAGTACAAAGAACGCGGCGATGCAGAAATGGGCCTCAGAGCAGTCGGGGAATACGTGCTGGCCCATCGGACGAGGCAACAAATCTGGGAATATATAGGCCATGCGAACTTGAAGGGGCAGCCGTTAGTGCCTTCGCTGGCCGCACTTCACGACGAGATCGCCGGACTTGTGGATGGGAAGTACTCCGTCGATCCATTAGCCGAGCAGCTTCTCCACGGCGTGGGCGGCTCCATGGTTTCCGGGCCACTGGGATCCGAAGCCATCCTGTGGAGTGACGCTGCTCATTCAGGTCCGTTTCGCGCGGCCTCTTCGGAAGTGAAATGGGAAAACGAATTTGGCAATCCGCTTTCGGTCCGCTCTATCAAGCTGAGCAGTTTTCCGGTAGTTGTGCAGGCGCGCGGCATGGCGGCTGACAAGCTATTTGACGTATTATTGGCAGCCCAGCTCTCCTCCCATTAGGGCGCGCCGGAAGATTGCTCGGGTGGCTTCGACGCGGCGGGCCGGGTGCGGCTCCGCCATAGACGCGGTGGAACGTGCTTTTGCATAAAGGCCACCTTGGGTTGCGCCCGGGAACTCGCAGATTTGGAGGCGCGAAGGACCGCTGCTCTATGATAGCCCTGGGCGTTGCCCAGGGAATCGGGTCTGCCTTGCGACAACGACGCCTGAAGGGGTGACCTAAAGCCCCCTCAATACCCTGATGAGTTGTGCTGCTTCAGTTGTTGGGTAAGAAGCTGAAGCTGCTGTGGGGAAACGTGGATCTCGCCCTCCAGTACAAGGCCCAAACTGCCGGCACCCTGATCGCGGAACCGGGCATTGCGGATCGTCACAAAACCTTGGGCTGCCGGCGGGAGCGTCACACTGAGTTTCGTGCCTTTTTGCATCGCCGAGACGAGCGCCGCGTTCATTCGTTTGCGCAACATCGCTCCGACTGTTCCCGAACGGAGCAAGTCACCGAGCGGGCCCTGAGCCTGAACCGCCACCACTTGCGGCGCCAGCCGCAAGGTGACGCCACCCTCAATAACCGGGGTTAGCCTCAGCGCAATCATCCCGTTTCCGCCAACCAGCTTCCGGCTCACTCGTTTGCCAAATATCTTGGCGCAGGCCCAACGCTCGTAATGAAATTGCGTGGTCAGCACGCTGGACGGCCCGGCAGGAACGAGCGTGGCGCGCTGGATAAAGATGCGGTCGCCGCAAGGCTCGGACCGGTTCAGTTGAGAACGCAGCAGGCCGGTTACATTCTCCTGAAGGTCAGAGAGGTCCGCGGCCAGATGGAGCTCGAAGACACCCCCGCCGCTGTTTCTCGGAGCGGCGAAGATCGCTCCCCGGGTCGTAATCGTGACGGGCTGGTTGGCAATCCTCAACGTGCTCCTCACGGGCGGAATCCTGACACTGAAGTTCTGAGCGATTGCAGCAGACGGGCATACTTGCAGGGCGACAACGACGGCGAAGGCGGCGCCGAGCCCTCGCCAAGCCGCGCGTTTGGCAGGTTGGCCGGGACGGCGCACCAAGAGTGATTGCCGATTTGACGTAGCGCCGGGCATTAGCCCCGCATGTGCTGCCCCGAAGGGCGGTGCTACAATTTGTGTCGTTCTATTTAGCACAATTCAACCAACTCCCGAAAACTCCTGTAATAGACCCCAAAATTCTCTATAGATGCATTGCCGGGTAGCCGGGCTGCCTCGGGCAAACAAACCCGATTCGCGTCTTGCCAGGGCGCCGAAAAACTTCGCCAAGTCGGCGTAGCGGCAATTTTAGATCACCACGAACCCAACTGCTCTCAACGGCAGGGTGGCGGCATAAAGCCGCCGCTACATGTCTTTTCAGAGGCCTGTTAAGTTCTCAACGGCAGAATGGCGGCATGAAGCCGCCGCTACACGTTTTTCAGCAGCCCGTTAAGTGCGGATGCGCAGGAGAAGATAGCCACCGCCGAGTCCAAACAGAATGTCGGGCGTCCAGGCTGCGGCCACGGCAGGCAATTGGCTAAGGTTTCCCATCGCTTGAAAGAGGCTGGAGATGGACCAGTAAGCGATGGCGATCGCGAGGCTTAACGCGATGCCGGATAGCGCTCCCTTTCGCCCGACCGTGAACGCGAAAGGAATACCGATGAGGGCCACGACCAAGGCGACGAGCGGGTAGGAAAATTTCCGATAGAACTGCACGGTCAGGCGCACCACATCGAAGCCGCTTTGACGCAACTCTTCGATATAGCGCCGCAGCTCGAGCACGCTCATCTGCTCCGACGTGCGCGCCTGTTGGCCGAAGTAAGACGGGGTTTCCGTAAGGGTCCGGAAGCCCGCCACGGAAAACTGTTGATAGCTCGTCTCCCGGTCGCCTTGAATCTGTCGTTTCCAGCCGTTCTCGAGAATCCATTCATGAACGTGCGGCTCCCAAAACGCGCGTTGAGCGTAAATGCGTCCCGTGATGTGGAAGGAGGGGTTGAGGCTGAACACCGAGAGATTAGCGAAGACGGCGTGGTCGGGGTCGAAAAAACGATAGTTGTAAATGCGGTTCGACTGGCCAAAGATCCACTGCCACCCCGGGTGCAGAAAGGTCTGGGCTGGGCGGCCTTGAATCTCGTTGCGGAGAGCGTCCTGCCTTTGATTGGCGGCGGGAAGGTACCGGTCTCCCAGGACGAACATCAACCCGCTCACAACGGCCGCCGCCAAGGCAATAGGCAGCGCGATCCGGTAGAGGCTGATGCCCGCAGACTTCATGGCGATCGTCTGGCTCGTCTTGGTCAGCAGGCTCAGGGTAACTAAAGTAGCCACCAAAACGCTCAGCGGCAGCACCAGATAAGTGATTTGCGGAAGGAGAGCCACATAGTATCTGAAAACCAGGCCGGCGGTGGCATGGCTGCGCACAATATAATTCAATAGCTGAAAAAAATCGAAGATGATGTAGATGCCGGTCAGTGCGATTTCCATGACCACACAGTAAAATATCCACTCCCGGACGATATAGAGGTCGAGGATCTGAATAAAGCCTCCGCCGGCGCCGGCACGAACGCGGCGGGGTCTGAGCAACACTTGAAGAGGCGTGAACCTTGCCTTCTTGAGCCGGGGCAGCCTGAAATGCCTGAACCTCTCCGCAAACCCGGCTGCCAGACGAGACGCCCAGCGCGATTGAGATGGCGCCACGCGCATCGCCCGTACCATGAACAGGCCACCTAGTCCGAAGATGAGATTCGCAGCCCAGAGTCCGGCCTCCGGATTGATGCGGCCTTGTTTGGCGAAGCCCATCCCGAGCGCCATGATGACGTAATAGATGAACACCAGAAGAATCGCCAGCAGCACTCCGACGGACTTCCCTCCCCCGCGCCTGACCAATGATAAAGGCAGTCCTACCCAGGCCAACGCCAGGCAGGCAAGCGGCAGCGCGAGGCGGGAGTTAAGCTCCACCAGACCGTCGCGGCGGTAACGAGGATTTTGGATGTAGCGGAGCAATTGCGGCAACTGCTGTGCAGGCGCCGGCCGCAGGCTCGGCATTGTGGCCGTTTCCCGTGCCGTGGCAATATGAATGTCCATGTTGGCGAAGGAGTTCACGTTGTAATCGCGTGGATTCTGCGGGTCGAACGTTTGGGTGGTTCCCCGTTCGAGGTGCAGAATGTAACCGCCGCCCGCACGGTCGCTCACGAGATAACCGCTTTGAGCCAGGGTTATTTCCGAGCTATCGGGATGCGTCGTATCCGCGATAAAGACTCCCTTCCAGCGCGAACCCGAATCCCTGACGTCCCGGAGATAGAGAAGAAGGTGCGGGAACTGCTCGATGAAAACGCGAGGTTGGATCTCATAAGGGAGTTGCGTCGATTCGAGCGTGTCCTCCATGCGCATCAGTTTCCATGCCGAAGCCGGCGCCAGAACCATGCTCATGGCGGAAGCAACGAGACAGCCCAGGACCGCATAAAGCATCACCGGTCGCGCGAACTGGCCAAAGGTTACGCCCGCCGCCCGCGCCGCAATCACTTCCCCGTCCGCGCCCATACGGCTGAGCCCGACCAGCGTGCCGAGCAGAATGGCAATCGGGATGGTAATCACCAGAACTTCCGGAATGGGCAGGAGGAGCAATATAACGAGGTCCGACGCGCCCATTCCCCGGCGGACCACCAGCTCCAGCAGCCGGTTCAGCTTCGGAAAGTAGATGACGAAGGTGAAAATGACAAGGCCCAGAAGTGTATGGGAAGAGACCTCTTTCAGAATGTAGCGCGTGAGAATCCTCATTAGAAGGAGTATATCGCAACCCTATGCCCCACACGCAGCTCATGCTGCTCTGGCACATGCACCAGCCGTACTACAAAGATCTGGCCGAAGACCGTTACTCTATGCCGTGGGTCCGCCTGCATGCGCTGAAGGATTACTACGGCATGGTGGCGATTCTCAAGGAATTTCCCTCCGTCCACGTCACTTTCAACATGGCGCCATCACTAGTGGCCCAGCTTCTCGACTACGCAGACGGAAGCGTGCGCGAGGAAAGCTACGAGCTTGCTTTCAAGCGCGCCGAGGATTTGAGCGCCGCCGAAAAAGAAAAGCTGGTCAGCTACGCCTTCCAGCTCAATCACGAGAACCTGCTCGCGCGCTACGAGCGCCTTCTGGAGCTGTTTCACAAGGCCACTTCAGAAGGCGGCAAGCCTAGCGCCCGGCACGTTTCCAGCCCTCAAGAAATACTTGATATTCAAGTTTTATCTCAGCTCGCCTGGTTTGATGAGGAGTACATCGCGGAAAATCCAGAAATCCACCGCCTTGTAGAAAAGCAAAGGAACTTTAACGAGAATGACAAGCAGGTTTTGCAGAAGAAAGAATCTCAACTGCTTAAAGCGATACTTGAAGAATATCGGGAGGCTTCGCAGCGAGGCCAAATTGAACTCTCAACTTCTCCTTTCTATCATCCTATCCTTCCCCTTCTTTGCGACACAGATGTAGCAGCCGAGTCGCGTCCTGGCCTGCGCCTTCCGCGACGCCGGTTTCGGCATCCGGAAGACGCGCGCGATCAGTTGCGCGCAGCCATCAAGCTGCACGAACGGGTTTTCGGCCATCGGCCGCGCGGACTTTGGCCAAGCGAAGGCAGTGTTTCGGAAGAAGCTTTGCGCCTCGCGGCCAGCGAAGGATTCGAATGGGCGGCAACCGGCGAGGGCGTGCTCGGCCGGTCGCTCCAGACTTATTTTCACCGAGATGAAGCAGGAATCGTGCGCGGCGGCGACCAGCTTTACCAGACGTACAGCTTCGTGGCCGATGGCCAGTCCATAGACCTCTTTTTTCGCGACCACCTGCTTTCTGACCTGATCGGTTTCGTCTACCAGCGGATGGACCCCGGCGGTGCTGCGGCGGATCTGATTCATAAAATCCGCCTGGCGGCGGCAAGTAGCGCGAAGAAGCCTGCCGTGATCTCAATCATTTTGGACGGCGAAAACGCCTGGGAATACTACCCGCGCAACGGCCGCGAATTTCTGCGCGAATTCTATGGCGGTCTCGCTCGCGATCCGGACATTCGCGCCATGACACCCAGCGAAATCCTACGCGATTGCCAGCCTGCCACCTTGCCCACGATTTTTCCTGGCTCTTGGATCAACGCTGACTTTAACGTCTGGATCGGCGCTGAGGAAGACAATCGCGCCTGGGATTTATTAAGTGACGCTCGAGATTTCTTCACGGAACACTCAGAAAACCAAGGGATAAGCACGCAGAATAGAGAACTGGCCCGCCAAGAACTCTGGATCGCTGAAGGAAGCGATTGGTGCTGGTGGTATGGTCCTGAGCACTCGACTGCAAACGATGAGGAGTTTGACGATCTCTACCGCAAGCACTTGGGCAACATCTACCGGCTGCTTGGCGGCCGGGCACCTGACGAACTCGCTTCCCCCATCAAGCGCCGGGCGGCAGCCGGCTCCGGCTCCTTCATGCCGCCGACCGCCCCGATTGCTCCGGCAATTGACGGGCGAGAAACCACCTATTTCGAGTGGATGGGAGCCGGAGTCTACATCCCCGACCTACGTTCCACTGCAATCCATCACGGAAACGAGTTCATCAGTCAAGTTTTTTATGGGTATGGTGAAAAAGAGGTTTATCTAAGGCTTAACTTTAACAATGACTTCCCTGCCCGGCAGAGGGGTTTTGAAATCCGGATTTCTATCGGCGAGGGCACTCCGTTTCGCGTGCGCGCGTTCATAACCCCGAGCGCTCTGGATGCCATCGTTTTAGAACGTGGCGATGAACTGTTATCCGATGACGGAGGGTCCGAGTCCGTCCGGGCAGCGTTTGGAAGCATTTTCGAACTGGCAATTCCGTCTTCGCTCCTCGATTTGAGCCAGCCCGCGAAGCGCACGGTACAGGTTTCGCTCTGGGCCGACCAGTTGCCGGTGCAAGTTCTCCCTCGCGAAGGTCTTCTGCCCCTCGTTCCGCCACAGGAACCCACAGGCTGGTAACTAAAGCATCAGGTTCAAGGACCTGCTCAGTGAGTTGTCTGTGCTGAAGCGCGGGAACGGGGGCTTTCAATCCAGTCCGGAACCACAACACTCTCGGGTTCATCTCCCACGGGGATCGTCGTGATGAGCGCCGGCGCTCGGGCGCGCATAATGGCCAGGCTCGACGCTCCGGCGTCAGCGACGGCAAGAAATCGTTCGTCAGGTGTCAAGGCCAATGCAACCGGCTTAATGCCAACGCGAATCGATGCCACCACCTGCCGCGTTGGGACATTCAGCGTGGTCACCGTTCCATCACCCTCGTTGGCAATATACAGAAGGCTCGAATCATGCGTGAAGACCGCCGCTACCGGGTTTGTGCCGGTAGACACGGTTTGGTCGACGTAGTTGTAAGACGTGTTAAGAATGGTCGCGAGAGAACTCTGCGGGCTGAAGACAAACAACTCACCTCCGTCTGGTTTGAGGGCCAGCAAGCCGGGCGCGCCGCCTACTTGAATTTCCGAGAGAAGCTGACGGCTTGCGATATCGAGAACGGCGACCGTTTCCTCTTCCGGATCAGCGACAAAAACTTTTTTGCCTCGCGGCAGAATCACCATACTACCGGGCTGCTTTCCGGCGCTTGCCTTCCCGAGTACTTGACCGTCAGCCGCGTTGACGAAAACGAGCTGGCCGGCCGCACGGTCTTCGGCGAGCAACACCTTTCCGTCCGAAGTGAGTGCAATGCCGGACGGATGATCGTGTAGAGGAAAGCAGCGAGTGATTTTTCGCAAGTTGCAATCAAGCACGAATATTCCACCGCCGCCGATTCCATAGGCACGATCACCGGCCGGAGAAAAAGTCAGCCCGGTCGCTCCTTGCGGGACGCGGAGTGTTGCGGCGACGGCAAGATCGGGATAGCGGATAATACTGAGGATTCCATCCGCGGATGTGACGTAGACCTCGCGGCTGCCGGGCCGGAGAACCACACGGCGAGGAGCATAGGCAAGGGGGATGATTCGCAACACCCGGAAACTGGCAAGGCTTGCCACGGCGACGGAGTGATCCTTGCCGACAGCGGCGAGGGCGAGGTAAGGCCGGGGAGGCGCCATCGGGCGGCTGCACGCCGGCGCCAGCGCCACGATAAGAGCGGAACAGAACAGGAAACAGTGACGAGCAATAAATGACAAGAAACGAGCAAACGTTGTGCTACCCCTTTCGGAGCCGCTTCCTTTCATCCCGCGATCACCATTTGCTCTCTCTTGATGTCCCGGCAACAATGTCGGCGCGCCGACTACCTCGCGCGGGAACCCGTCCATGATGGAATCTATCGCTCTCCTTCTCTGATCTTTTCCGCGATCTCAATCCGATTTCCTCCGAGATCGCGGATGTAGAAGCGCCGCCAGCCCTCAATCGCCTGCCGGTCGGGCGTGATCTCAATGCCGTGGTGCCGCAGCTCCCGTTCGGCGGCAGCGAGATCGCTCACCGTGTAGCAGACGTGCCGTTTGCTCGCCGAATTGGATGAACTCTCATCCTCGATCGAGACGTGCAGCTCGCTATTTCCCAGGCGGTACCATGCGCCGCCATTTCTCAGAAGCCCGGTCGGCTTAGGAATTTCTTCCAGACCGAGCACCGAGTAGTAGAATCGCTTCGAGGCGTCTTCGCAGGACTTGGGAACCGTAATCTGAATGTGATGGATCTCAAGCGCGCGAAGCATACGGATTCCCAAAGTTACTTCCAATCCTCAAGCAGCCAGCCTGTTTTCATACACTTGCTCAGGGTTCACCGCCTAAAAATGGTCAGCAGCGCCTCATCTGATCATCTAACAACTATCTCGTCTGTTTTCATATAGTTGCTGAATTTTGCTTCCTGAAAAAGCCGGCATTTGGTTTATCTCGCTCAATGCAAATGACTTATTCCAAATCACGGCTCAAATCCTCAGGGTTGTTCTCAGGTTTGTTTTCCATTAGCAGATTCTCATGTGTTTTGTTCTGATAGACTTGCTCAGGGTCGTCAGCAAAAAACCAGTCGTTTTTTTAGTGCTGTCTCAATCGGCTCGCCTATGAGGAACTTGTTTCCTTTATGTGCGCCGCGCGCAGTGGGTGTGGTCGAATTCATTCGCGCCCCCCCGTCCGTAACATCCGTAAAGTTAGCTTAGCAGGTTCAATTGAGACGGTTGGGTCGAATGGGACGGTTTTTTTCAAAGCGCGGCTTGACCGCTCGCTTAAAGCGATTCACTGTGCGACATAAGTCCGCAACGCTCGATCGCTATAGCGCCGGGCTTTAGCTCGGCAGGTGCCGACCTAAAGGTCGGCACTACGGGATCACTTGCCGACCCCGTTCGGTGCGACCGGCGAATTTCGCCGCTCATAGAGCGGCACTACAACTTATGTCGTTGCATACAGACTGAAACCCCAAGAAATATGTAAAGCGTTACTTTATATTCCACGATTGGGTAGTGGGTCAGTTTGGACTTGTAGCGGCGAGTTTACTTCGCCAGGTGGCGGCATGAAGCTGCCTCTACATCAAACTGACCCACTACGTATGCCTTCAATCCGTTGACATTGACAGAGGTGCCTGTGCCGTTCTTCCCAGCACGGCGGCAATTGCGGTGACTTCTCTCACGAGCTCGTCAAACTGGCTGGGATAAAGCGACTGATAGCCGTCGGACAGCGCCTGATCCGGGTCCGGATGGACCTCGACAATCAAGCCGTCCGCCCCGGCAGCGATAGCCGCCCGGGCCAGTGGCAGGACCTTATCGCGCTTTCTGGTGCCATGACTGGGATCGACGAAAATAGGGAGATGCGAAAGCGCCTTCACGGCCGGAATCACGCTTAAATCGAGCGTGTTCCGGGCATGATCCACAAACGTCCGGACGCCGCGTTCGCACAGCATGACATTATAGTTCCCTTCCGCCAGTATATACTCGGCCGCCATCAACAGCTCATCAAGCGTTGCGGCGAGGCCGCGCTTAAGAAGCACCGGCTTCGGCGACCGGCCTACGCGCTTCAGCAGCGAAAAGTTCTGCATATTGCGCGCCCCCACCTGCAGCACGTCGGCATAGCGCTCCACCAGATCACCGTTCACCGG
>JASHOS010000135.1 GCA_030040995.1 Terriglobia bacterium
GAACAAATCCATACCGTGGACCAGATTTTCCCTCACGTCCGGCGGGAAATCGAGCATTTTTTTGATATCTATAAGAGCCTCGAAGGGAAGAAGACAGAAATCAACGGATGGCGAAGCCCCAGGGAGGCGAGGGAGCGGATTCTCGAAGCGCGCGAGCGGTACTTGAACAAGAGGGCCGCGGCCAAAGCCAAGTAATCACGGTGATGCTCTCCGGGCAACAGGCGGGCCGAGAGCCTTAGGTCAACGGTTATGGGGCAACGCCCAGGGATTCGAGTCGCGGAACAGCTTATTTTCCCGCGCTCCTCAGATTCTGATTGCTGGCGTGAACCTGGGACGATTTCCCTGAACTCTTCGCCAGATTCGCCATTCCGATCCACGTGATCAGGGCGTGATACTGCCAGGATTGCTTCTCTTGGGGCCAGCGAACGCCGCCGGCGTGCGAAAGCCCTCCGGGAACTCCTTCTCGCGGGCTGGTCGGCTTGCGGACAATGTAGCTGTTTGAGGGTGCCTCTTCGTCCACCACCCGGAGCGCCGACTGGTAGTTGTTAACCACCTCTTCGATCGAGAACTTTCCTTGCGCTGTTTCCGGGGATTCCAGGTGAAGGATGGCGTGTGAGAAGTGGCAGTTGATGCAGGCGAATCCGTCAGGTCCCGGGGTCGAGAAAATCGGTTCAACGTGCTTTTGGAAATAGGCGAAGTCCAATTGCTTCGCCGGCGCGTCTTCGAGCTTGGCACCCCTAAGCCAGTCCTCCAGCATCTCAAAGTCTGGGTCGTACTGGTCCGCCCAGAAAACGCCGCCATCATGGTGCATGCCACGGATGGCGCCTTCCTTCGTCAGGGGATTGAGCGGTTTCAGCAGCAGCTTGCTCTCGAGAGGCTGCTTGCGGTCGATCACGGCAAGCACCGAGACAAAGTTGATGCGGGATTGTTGGAGGGTATAGTGGCCGCCCGCGTCAGGCGCCAAAATGCGAAAGCTACCCGAGGCATTTGAATCTGGCGTGTGGCAATCCACGCAGGCCGTGCCCCCGTACTTCTTCACGAACAAAGGCTGCACGAACGCGGTGAAATAATTGAAATCGAAGGGTACCGCTGCCATCGAAACTTTCTCGCCCGTCAGCGAAACTAGCCGCGGCTGGGGAGGGGGCGGAGGAACTGGGACGCCGAGCGCCCGGGCCGCCTGCAATCGCACGTTTGGGTCGCCGCTTTCGAGCGCGCTTTCGAGCAACGGCTTGCACGGCGGGCGCTCGCCGTACATCGTGACGAGAAGGCGGATGGCCTGGTTGCGCACGCTCAAATCGTCATCTTCGAGCGCGGCTGCCACGGCAGCGGGCATTGCGGGGTCCGATTGCAACGATGATGACCCGCTGACCAGTGTCAGGATTTGAGGGCGAAGGGAGCTTTCAGAGTTTGTGAGCAGGGCAATCAGCGTGTTGCGGATAAGAGGATCGGAGATCAAAATAGCATTGCCTCCGCCCGCGCCGGAGTTGACGTAGACGCCGCCCTCTCCGGTCCCGCCAATCAAGTCCAGAACAACAAGCTGCCCGTCCCGGTCGTTCGCTTGCTTCAGAGCGCTCTGGATCGTCTCGATCGCCCGCTCACCGATCGGTGAACCACGGTAGCGATCCAGAATCCACCCTAAATTAGCAAGAGCCTTGTCACGAACGCCGCCGTTCGCGTCCTTGAGATCCATGAAGATCGTAGACACGAAATCAGAAGATTGCGCGCGCCCGTCCCGCGAAATCCAGTCAAGCGCGGAAGCCCTCACGTCCGCCTGAGTGCTTCCGAGGAGGGTCTGGAGCGTTGAGACAACGCCGGGATCAACACGGGGGGTTGCGGAAGGAACGGAGCTGGCAGGCTTCGAGGAAGAGCGTGACCCGCACAGGGCAAACCCCAGACAGGCCCCAAACGCCGCCAGGAAGATGAAGTTCTGGTTCCGTATCAAAATCCTCATCTTACGATCCACCGCCGACCGGGGCTAGCGATTGGTGAGCGGCGGCCCGCAGATGGTTCTTCTCCCTCCTTGATGCTGGCTGGCTTCGGGCCAGTGCCGTACCGGACGGATTATAACTGGTGGAGAACTTGGCAAGTTCTTCTTCCGCGACTTGCCGCGTGTGCGAGTCTTTTGACGCGAGATGCTCCATCACGGCAAGCAGCAATGCCCGGTCGCCCGCGTCCCTTGCCACCGCCGCCGCTTCCAGCGCTTTCCCGGCAATCAGGGGATTGGGAGAACTGATAAGAGGCAGAATCGCCCGTGCCATCGTCTCAGCAGCCTGCCGGTCATAGAACGTAATGGGGTCGTAATCGTTGCCGATGCCGCCTCGCAGGAAGTAATAATCGAGCGCCGTCAACACCGTCTGGCGGGAGCTCTCGTCCGGCGATTCGAGCGCCGCCGCCAGCTCCACCGAAAGCGGACGCTCAACCTCATCGATGCGCGCGGCTTCAGCGTGCTCACGGTCCTTCTCCAAAGCCATCGAGCGCAGCCAGTTACGGTGGAACTGAACGGTGTTCTCGTCAAGGATATTGTAAAGCGCCTGCGCCACGTTCAGCCGCACCAGCGGATTTTCCCGCTCGACGGACGCGCGCTCAAGAAAGGCGTGCTCGATCTGGCGGCGAAGCGTGAAATCCGGCGTCCGATACCACCAGCGCCAGAGAGCTTTCAAGCTCTCAATGCGGACGAGCATGTCCGGGTCATTAACGTGCTCGATGAGAATTCGAGCCACGTCCTCGTCGGGGACCATATGATAGGAATACTGGGCGAAAATGCGCGCCGCGCCGCGGCGTGTATAATCGTCTGGGCTGTTGAGCGCTGTTTTAATAGCGGCAATCCCGAGACCGTCATTGCCGAGCTGCCTTAGCGACCACGCTGCCGCGAGGCTCACCATCTTTGTACGGTCGCCAAGCAACCGCGCCAGAGGCTCAACGGCCACGGCAAATGGCGCAGCGTTAGGGGCGTCTACCGCCATGCGGCCAATGGCCGATGCGGCTGCCTCGCGTATGAGCGGCTCCGGATTGCTGAGGAGGGGTAAGACGAGCTTCAGAGCTTCTGGATTCCGGTCATACCACACCTGATCCAGCCACTGAAGCGTGGGCGCCAGGGGAGGATTTTCAGTTTCCTGAACTGCCGCGGGCGGCTCCGGCGCCTGAGCCAGGGGCGGGTTCTTTTCCGGATAAATCGTAGAAAGCGCGAATACGGCCTCGCAAGTTTCCTTTTGTGGAAGCAGGAAAAGCTCGCCCTTACTATCCAGCCAGCCGCCAAACGGTCGCTGCAATCCGAGCAGCCAGTGAATAGCCTTTTGGACGCGAGGGTCTTGCATGTTGTAGCCGGCAATCTTGAGCGCGTAAAGCGTTTCTCCCGTCATGAATTGCAGGCTGGGATCGGTCTTCTTCTCGAAGGGCGCGCGAGCGGCCGCATCAAAGAATTGCTCGTTAGACATATATTCGGCGGTTACCCAGCCTCCGTCGGTATGTTGCCGCGCGAGGATTTCCTGGACGTTTCTGGCAATGATGGGCTTGAATCGCGCGTCGCCCATAGCGACCATGCCCTTGGTCTGTTCCACAATGTCTTCGAGATCGTTGGTGTTCGCCGTTGTCATCAGGTTTCTGAGGTGGGCGGCGGTTGCCGCATAAGCGGCGTTGTGGTATCGCCGGGCGAGGTCGTTAAGATCGAACCAGGAATCGGAGGCCACGCGGAAGTCACTGATGGGCCGGTTGCCGTCGAATTCGTAATTCCGGGTTTTAGCCGGCTCAAATTCAGGGACGAAGTGAGCTTTGTCGACCCGCGGCAGCACCTGGCGCGCGTCGTAGACCAGCCGGATGTAATTGGCGACATCGTTCGGGATTTCCGTCGGGTGATGGCTGACGGAGTCTTCGTACATCAAAAGCATTTTGCCCATGCGGCTGAGGCCGTTTGTCGGCGCCAGCTCGAAGCGCAGCCAATAAGTTTTCGGGAAGCCGTAAAACGGCGCCGGTGCGTTATAGAGCCTGTCGATCATGAACTTATACTCGGGTTCATTCACCACGGAGTATCCATTCCGCTGAGCCCGGAGCGTAGAGAGCATAGTGAAATGCGCGGCATGGCAGGCGATGCAGCGCTCGGTCTCATCGGTCACGTTTTCTGCGCGCGTCAGCACTGCGCCCTTGCGGGGAATGTCTGAAAACCAGGAATCGGCGATATCCACCATGTAACGCATCGCCACCTGCACCGCTTCGCGCGGGTCCTGATAAGGCGGCACGTCGTAGAGCACGGTGTTCAGAGTCCAGTGCGGAGCGTTCGATTTCACGCTCAAATAGTAGCGGCCGGGCGCGAGGACTCGAGTGATGAATTTATTGTCCACCAGGGCGTCGGTTTGATCGTCGTGCCGGATTTCGACAGGACTCTTACCCTCGGTGTATTCCGTTAGGTGTGCGCCGCGTGGACCTTGCTCCAAACGATAGATTTTCAGCGCGCAGGGCACGTCGCGGTCAAGCACGTTCAACTCGAAATAGACCAGTTTCGGTTTGGGCAGGTTGTAACTGAAAGTGAGCCATTGCCAGCCTACCTTGCCTTCATCCGTGTTGTAGAGGTATTCGATGTCGTCGGACGTGCCAAATACCGTCTTCCCAAGCTTCATCGCTGAAGCATGCTGCCAGTCACGCGCTGTATTGGGCGCAATTTGCACGGCATCCTGAGGGCTCACATTCAGCGGGCGAAGCGCTGCGTGAAAACCGACGGCGGCGGAACTCCCGCCGGAAGGAGCGTTTAGCGTAAGACTCGCTGGGCCCGCCTGAACAGCGCGAACGATGAAGTAGGTTCCCGGATCGCCTGAATGCAGTTTCTTGCTGATTTCGGGATTGCCTGCAGAGTCAAAACTCACAACCACGCGCGCGACGACAGGAATGACGTCCTTCTTCACTACGTTGAACGTGATCGGAGACGCAATCCGGCCCGGCACGAGCTCTTCCGGCGTCGTCAGGCTGGCTGGGTGGTCCAGGCTGACATCCACTGAATAGAGCGAGCCCGGCGTGAGAGAAGGCGTCTGCCACGCCAGCGTCTGGCCGGGGCGAATGGAGCCGTCAAGTCCCTGATTGAAGCTGAGAACTGCCGGAGCGCTTGCAGGGGAGGCTGCCGTGGGCGCAAGGCGCCAGCCGAGAAACACCAGGATCGCCGCGGCCGCTACAAGAGGGATGAACGTCCAGCGAGGAACATGCCGAAAGGCAGAGTCCGCCATGCTGTTTCTCCTTGTGGTTGCTACGATTTAGTTACCCCGAAAAAGTGTAACGCCAGCCGCGTTCGTGGTCAACCGAAAGCTGAAGCAGGCAGGGTTCCGTCAAAGTTCCGGTTCGTCATCGCTCTGGACATCTCGCACCATCTGGCACAGCACGCAATTCGTTCACACGACGGACGCTAAACGCCTCGTCTACCTCGACCTGTGGGAGGGCGCCGTCCGACGTATCGCTGAATACGCGGCTTTAGGAGCAACCCTGGACAGCCGATGGTTGGCGGAACTATCTCGCGGCGGGAACCTCGCCAGCCGAGGCCGATGCCGTTCGCCAGAGCGCCCATACCGGACGGTCGCTCGACACACCGGAATTTATCCAAAGGCTGGAACGCGACTCCGGCCGCCCCCTCGTTGCTCAGAAAGGCGCTTGACCGCGCAAAGCTGCCAGCGGCCAACACTAGCACCGCTTCAGTCATCGGATGATTTGATCACTCGTCAGGTTTCCGCGTCCAGCAGCCGATGAAAGGCGGACTCATCAAGATTCCGCCTCCGGCGCGGAACGCATCGATCATGCGCCGGGCATAAGTATCGAGTTCGAGCTCCTGTTCACTCGCCAGTCCATACTTGAGGATGACGGGCGTCATGCTGCGGAGGCCCTGCACCAGGAAGTTAGCCAAAGGCTCCACGAACGCGTCCTGATATCCCATCACGCCCACCTCAGCTTCAATCGAAGGCGTAGGCAGTCCGGCGGCGATGAAGGCCGGATAGAGCTTCAGGGCCATCCGGGATTCGGCGCCGGAGCCCTCGATGGCCCTCTGCATCAGTTCGAAGAGGCGCTCGAACAAGGGCTGTGGCGGGTAAGTGCGCGCGCCGCTGTTATCGGACTCCTGAAAAGCGATCACGCCGCCGGGCCGAACGTGGCGCGCCAACTGGCGCAATGCCTCACTTGGACTCGGATAGTACATCAGCACGAAGCGGCCGGCCAGTGCGTCAAAGGGTGCGTCCAACGTCAGTTCGACCGGGTCGCCCTGCACGAATTCCACGTTGGAATAGCCGAGCGCTGCTGCCCGCTCGCGGGCTCTTTCGAGAGCTTGCGCCGCACGGTCCGTCCCCACCACTTTTCCTTCGGGACCAACCAGTTCCCGTAGCAGGAACGCGACGTCGCCCGCGCCGCTGCCCACGTCGAGCACCCGCATGCCCCGGCCGATCCCCGCCCGCTCAAACAGACGCCGGGTGAACGGCTCGAGCAGCTTCGCCTGTGTGCTCAAGCGATCAAGTTCCTGGGGTGAATGCCCCAGAGCATATTCGCGTGTTTTGCCTGCCGGCTCTGACATGGGGTACCTCCCTCCCGCCCGCCGCGGACTGAACCACCCACGTTACAGTATATCCGCCCCCCGCTCGACAGCGATAAGAGCCACGCTGCGAACTTCAGGGGGTAAAAGTCTTTCGATCTTTTTAAGGTCATGGAGCCTGGTAGCGCAGCGCGGCCGAGCCGTAACAAAACGTGCGCGTAGCCGCTGCCCTCTCCCTCGGGAGAGGGTGGACCGCGGCCGGCGCTTTCTTCAGCCGGCGCGGGCCGGGCCTGCGCCCACCGAAGGTCGCTTACGCTCCAGAGCTTCAGCGACGGAGCGGCTCCTGCCCGCAGGCGGGTGAGGGGTAATCAAAAACCTTGCCAAAAAAACAAGAAATCACGACCTTGCAATGCAGAC
>JASHOS010000136.1 GCA_030040995.1 Terriglobia bacterium
ACAATCCCGGCCGCCACTATAAACACTTACTTCGCCTTGGTTGCCGTTGCCGGCTGAACGGGCACGCCCGTGGGTCCCGGCGTAGTCGCAAGGGATTTAATATAAGCGACAATATCGAGGATTTGCTCCTCGGAAATCTGGCCCTGGAACGTCGGCATGATCGGCTTATATCCGGCAACAATCTGCGCGGATGGATCCAGAATGTGCTCGCGGATATAGGCGTCGTCGGCGATCACCACTTGCCCCGTAGTCAACTTCACTTTCGACATATAAAGCCCAACGTAAGGCGGAGCCTTACCCGTGCCGTGACAGGTGATGCAGCCGTAACTCTGGTAAAGCTGAGCGCCGGCTGCCGCCATAGATTCCGTCTCGCGAATCTCTCCGCTCAGCCAGGTTTCGTAATCACGATCAGACATCACCACCGCGTAGCCGCGCATATGGGAATGAAACGTGCCGCAGTACTGGTCGCAATAAAACGGATACCGGCCAGTCCGGGTAGCCGTAAACCAGATCGTGGTATAGCGGTCCGGAAGCACGTCCATCTTCACCCGAAAAGCGGGAACGGCAAAATCGTGGATCACGTCCTGAGACGTCAGGATGAGCTCGATCGGTACCCCGACAGGAATGTGGAGCATGTCAATTTCCCGCGCCCCTTCCGGGTGTTGAATCTTCCACATCCATTGTTTTCCGACCACATAGATGTGCACAGCGTCACTCGGTGGCCGCGCCTCGGTGACAAAAATCTGGGCACCCCAGACGAAGCAGACAATAACGATCAAAATAGGAATCACGGTCCACGCCAGTTCCCAGCGCAGATCGCCGTGGATCTGCGCGGGAATCTCGTCCTTTGATCTCCGCCGGTATTTAATGGCGAAAATGATCATCAGGAGAAAAATCAAGGCGGTGAAGAAAACGAGGACGGCTGTCTCAAAAAAGAACAGCGCATCCATCCTGGGCGCAAGCGTGGAGGCTTGATCGGGGTAGAACGGAATTTGCATGCACAACGGGAACATTTTATGAATTATAAATTCGGAATAGTGAACCCGGCTTCGTCCGGAATCTTGAATCTGAAATTTGAATCTTTCTGATTTCTCGCTTCTGCCTTCACCCCACACGGCATACCGTCTGGGTGGCACAGAAATAGCTGCTTTGGGTTTCTGCCCTCTGCTTTCCGCTTTCTGCCTTCTAGCCTCTGCACCTCTTCTTCACCCTACCCGGCATGCCGGCCGGCCCCGACGGTTTCCGCTTCCTCACTTTTTGGAACGCTCTCTCGAGGCTTGGATCCTCCGCGAGAACAGAGGAAAATCAAGCCTCCGATCATCAGGACGGTAATAATTCCGCCTATCATCAGAACGTGATAAATCGCCAGGCCGTACTTTCCCGTGGCCGGATCATACTGGCAGCAAAACAAGAGCAGCGCGTCCACCGGCGAGCCGATCTTGCCGTTGGACGCCTGGTCCAGGGCCATCCGAATCTGTCCGGAAGGATATTCCAAACCGTAGAAATACTTTGACACTTTTCCCTGGGCCGTCAGCACCATGATCCCCACCGCGTGGGCGAAGAGGTGCGTCTCCGGAATATATTTAAAGTGAAATCCCACTGCCTCGCAGAGCGCGTCGACTGAAGCTTCGCTGCCGGTTAGAAAATGCCATCCTTCCCATGAGCCCTGGCGGCCATAAAGGCCGAGATAAATGCGCCTCTTGTCGGCGGCCATGAAGGACGTATCGTGAGAATCGAAGCTAACCGTGAGGACGTCAAACTGCTTGCCCACCGTGAACGCCTTGAGATTCTTCAGGCTGACCAGCAAATTGTCTTCGACCATCGTGCACAGGTTCGGACAATTAAAATAGACCAGCGAGAGAATCACCGGTTTGTTATGGCCGAAATAGCTGCCCAGCCGCACGCTTTTCCCACTGGCATCGCGAAACATGAGATCAAGGGGGACCTGGTTGTTCAGACGTTGCGTGATGCCGACGCCGCGAAGCAGCGCAGGCATTTGCGTTGAATTCGTGGGCAGGCCGTGAGCCGTGTCCGGCTCCATCTGGCACTCTCCACGCGGCATCGGCATACTGCTGGTTGACGCGCTTGCCCTTACGAAGCCAGGGACCAGGAGGCAGAAAGCAGAAACCAGAAAGCAGAAACCAGAAACCAGAACGGCCCGGCGCGAGCGGAACAACATCTTTTGGTTTCCGGCTCCTGATTTTCGACCTAAGAACATTTCCTGAACCCAACTTCTATCTGGTTTCTGATTTCTAGCTTTCTGCTTTCCGGCTTCCTACTCGTCACTCATCACTACCTTACTGGTGCCGCGGTCCCGGAACCGGTTGCGGCGGCGGCGCGAAATCACCTCGCGGCAACTCGTGCGGGACGGACGGCGCAAGCGTCATCTGGCCTGCCGGCCTGACGGGCAAACCTTGCTGAAGGAGGAGGCTCATCGCGCGATCAATCGGAATTCGCACCTTGCCCGCGTTCCGGTCCACCCAGCCATAAGAATCAAGAATGTGGTTCTGTTCGCTAAGATAGCCCTGAAGCTCCACGCCAGTGTGTTCCTGAAGCCGGGGTGGCGGCGGCATCTGCGCGCCCGCGGTAAACAGCGCTCGCGGAGGCGTCAGTTTCTGGCGCCCGACGAGCGCGTAAAACACGATTTCCGTCACCACAAAACCAAAAATGATCAGCGCCAAAATTCCCAGCGCCAAGTAGGTCAGCTTCCGAATATCGGCGTCCCGGGTCTCGTGCTGGTGGGCGGGTGAGGGCGGCGTCTCCACCGCGTGGTTCGCATCACTCATGTTGCAACACCCCCACAAAATTGGGATCGTGGAGCGGCATCAGCGGCTTCCGCTTGAGCTGCGATGAGAAAATCGCCAGAAAAATTCCGCCCAATCCAATAAGCGCCAGCCAGTCCGACCAGTAGAACTGTGGGCCAGCCTTCTCGTAGGAAGGCATCATCAGCCAAAAAAGGTCCAGAATGCTCATGATAAATAGCAGGCCCGCCACCCACGCCAGATATTGTCTCCGGAAAGTGACGAATCGCTGCAGTAACAAAAGGAACGGCACAGCAAAGTGAAAAATCACGAGGACCAGCGCAATGGTTGCCCAAGTATGATTGATCCGGTACACATACCAGGGAATTTCATTTTGCAGGTTTCCCGACCAAATAATCAAGAACTGGGCAAAAGAGATGTACGCCCACAGCAGCGTGAAGACAAGAAGCAGGTTGCCGAAATCGTGAAACTGCGAAGGCCTGATAATTTCGGAAAGTGGTTCGCGCTTCGAGAGGAAATAGGCCACCAGAGTGATGAACGACATGCCCCCAACCGCCTCCGTCACAACGAACAGCATGCCGTAAATCGTGGAAAAGAAATGCGGCTCTAGCGATAACATCCAGTCGAATCCGGCAAAGCTCACTGTGAAACCGTAAATCGCTAAGCCGGGCCCGCTCAGGTTCCGCATGCGCTTCACGAGGTCTGGGTTGGCCGTTTTATCCTGCTCCCCCGACCACCTTGTGAGGAAGTACGCCAGCACGATCCAAAGCCCAAAATAAATGACTTGCCGAATGATAAAGAACGGCGTATTCAGGTAAAACTGTTTCTGCTGCAAGATCGGATCGGCCGCGACGGCCGCTGGGTGGGTCCAGATATAGAGATAGCGCATGCCCAGAACCACAGGGATAAAGAACAGCGCCATCCACATCAGCGTCCGCGCAGCAGCCTCCAGCGATCGCCTCAGCACGAAGCCCCACCGCCCGCTCACCAGATGATGCAGCATCAAAATAGCTGTGCAACTCAGGCCGATACCCAGCCAGAAGACCACGCCGAACAGGTAGGAACGAAAGAATTGCGTCGGGTGCAGAAACAGTTCGATCAAAGTGATGATGAGGCAGACGACTCCCACCGCAAGGGCCTTTGACTGGAAGCCTCGCGGTTCGTACTGCAGTGATTGGGGTGAATACGAATTCATTGGGCTTTGTCCGACAACAGCTTGAGGCGCTCCTCGGGAGGAACCTCATTGATATTGGCGTTCTGGCTGAGCTGCAGGGCGCGAATATACGCGGCAATGCGCCAGCGATCTTTCACAGAAACGCGATAGGCGAAACTAAACATGGTTCCGTAGCCGTTCGTCATCACGTCGAAAAAGTGGCCTACCGGGGCATTCATTAGGCGGGGAATATGATAGGAGGGGGGAGCTGGGAAACCCCTCCGGACGATCATGCCCACGCCACTGCCCGTATAGTCGTGGCAAGGTGTGCAATAGATATTGAATCTCTGCTGGCCCCTTTCAAGATCGCTTTTAGTGATCGGAAAGGGAAACTCGTTCGCGAGCTTGCCGTTGATCCGCCCAGTATAAAGAAGCTCATCAACCCGCAGGTGGCCCCGGGCGACGGTGCCGGGAACCATGGGTCGCTCCGACCGGCCATCCGGAAAAAAGGTGCTTTGGGAAAGCGAATCGTAACGCGGGTCAATGTGCATGTCCAGGCGGCAGCCTTCGGCGAAACAGAGGCACAGCACCGTGAGGCAAAGCACCTGCCAACGCCAGTGACGAATGATGAAAGACATAAGTAAAATATAGCAATCAGCCATCAGCGGTCAGCTATCAACCGGCTGAAACCCGCTTGTGCTGACGGCTGAAAGCTGATCGCTGACCGCTTTTTTTCAGACCGGGACCACATTCACTTCCCTCGGGTTAAGGTCCTTCAAGAAACGCACCACGGCATCGATCTCAAACTGCGGGTCCTTCGACTGAATACAAAGGAAAAACCTGTCCTGGCTGGCCAGTTGGAACCGCGGAACGTTGAATACCGGATGATAGGGAGTCGGCAACTTGTTCAGCCAGATCATGCCTACAACTGTCGAGATCCCGGCGCAAAGGATGGTGAGCTCGAATGTAATGGGTATGAACGCCGGCCAGCTATCAAACGGCTTTCCTCCGATGTCCAGCGGGAAACCCATCACATTGGGATAGTATTGCAGGAAGAACCCGCCAAAGCAGCCGATCAATCCTCCAATCAGCGTGATGACAGGAAGACGGCTGTGTGGAAAACCAATCGCTTCCGAAAGTCCCTCAACCGGAAACGGCGAATAGGCGTCCATTCGCCGGTATCCCTCCTCGCGGGCCCGGCGCGCTGCATGCAGTACATCCTTGGTCGTATTAAACTCGGCCATCACGCCGTAAATGGGACGCTTTGCCATGTAAAAAGAAGCGATCAGCACTCAGCATTCAGCTTGCGGACCGCTGAAGAAAACATCCGCTTTACCCCCCACCGCTCGTTCACTATCTCACCGCTGCTTAGAAAGCTTGGGCTGACCGCTGAATGCTGCTTTTATTCCGCTTCGACGGCTTCAATCACGCCCGCTTCCTCTGCCGTCCGATGGACGAGGTGCCGCAATTCAAAGATGGAAATTGACGGCAAGAGGCGCGCGAACAAGTAGAACAGAGTAAGGAACAAGCCGAGCGAGCCGAATAGAATCATCCAGTCCGTCGGAGTGGGATAAAACATGCCCCACGACGAGGGCGTGAAGTCGCGATGCAAGCTTTGAACGATAATCACAAACCGTTCCAGCCACATGCCGCACTGCGCAAATGTAGCCACGATAAACAGCCCCACCGTGCTGGTTCGGATGCGGTGAGACCACAGCGTCGTCATCGGAATGAACAGATTGCAACTCAGCAGGATCCAGCCAACGACGCCGTACCCTCCTCCAAAAAAGCGGTCCACGATCATGGAGTGCTCGAATTTATCCGCGCTGTAGAGAGCCATGAACGCTTCCATGACATAGCTATAGGCCACGATCATGCCTGTCGCAAGCAGCAGCTTGCCCATATTGTTAAGGTGGCGGATGGTGATGTAATCCTCGAGCTGATACCACTTCCGCAGCGGTATCGCCAGCATAATCACCATGGCAAAGCCCGAATAAATCGCTCCTGCCACGAAGTAGGGAGGGAAAATCGTACTATGCCAGCCGGGGACAATGGCGATGGTGAAATCGAAGCTCACTACCGTGTGGACCGAAACAACCAGCGGCGTCGCTAAGCCGGCAAGCAGTAATGAGCAAACCTCGTGGCGCTTCCAGTGTCTTGCCGAGCCGCGCCATCCCATCGAGAAAAACCCATAAATCAGTTTTCCCGCCTTGTGCTTGGCCCGGTCACGAAAAGTCGCAAAGTCAGGCAGCAGTCCCACGTACCAGAACAACAGTGAAATCGTGAAGTAGGTCGAAACCGCGAACACGTCCCATACGAGCGGGCTTCTGAACTGCGGCCACACGCCCATCGTATCCGGATATGGGAACAACCAGTAAAACAGCCAAGGCCTGCCCATATGGACGAAAGGAAACATGCCCGCGCACATAACCGCAAAAATCGTCATCGCTTCGGCGAAGCGGTTGATGGAAGTCCGCCATTTCTGGCGCATCAAGAGCAAGAAGGCGGAGATCAGCGTGCCCGCGTGCCCAATTCCAATCCACCAGACGAAATTCGTGATGGCAAAAGCCCATCCCACTGGGATGTTAATCCCGAACTCCCCGACGCCGATTGCAAAGAGCAACGTAATGCCGAAATTGAGCACCAGAAACAGGGAAATTGCGACGGCGAATCCAATCCACCAGCCGCGCTGAGTTTTTCTCAGGACGGTGCCACTGATATCCCTCGTTACGGAGGCGTAGCTATGTCCGGGGGCGAGAAAGGGGTCGCCCGGGGAGACGAACGCGGGCGGCTCTTCTTGCGCTACCGGCGAATCGACCGGATCCAAGGGTTCCATCAATTACTCCTTGATCTCGGGGTTAGGATTCCATACCTTGGCGAGGTAGGTGGTTCGAGGCCGCGTATTGAGTTCCTCCAAAAGGCCGAAATTGCGCGACTGGGCCTTCAACTTCGAGACTTGGCTATTCGGGTCGAGAATATCTCCGAACACAATGGCATTCGTGGGGCAAGTCTGCTGACAGGCGGTCAAGATCTCGCCGTCGCCAAGCTTGCGGCCCGCTTCTTCCGCTTTGATTTCGTGGTAGCGGATTCGCTGGATACAGTAAGTGCACTTTTCCATTACGCCGCGGCTTCGTACGGTCACCCAAGGATTCTCGACTGCATAGAAGCTCGGCGTGCTCCAATCCGCATACTTGTAGAAATTGAACCGGCGCACTTTCCACGGACAGTTGTTGGAACAGTACCGCGTTCCTACACAGCGGTTATAAATCTGCTGGTTGATTCCTTCCGGGCCGGTCATCGTGGCGCCTACCGGACAGACGTACTCACACGGCGCATTTTCGCACTGCATGCACGGCAGCACTTCGTTATAGATCTCCGGCTCTTCCAATCCGCCCCGATAATAGGTGTCCACACGGATCCAGTGCATGTAGCGGCCGCGAGCGGTCTGATCTTTTCCCACCACCGGAATGTTGTTTTCCGCCTGGCAGGCGACCACACACGCGTTGCAGCCGATGCAAGCGCTTAAGTCAATCGACATGCCCCACTGCGGAGATTTCTTCAAGTCATACGGCGCAACCAGCGTGGGGTAGAGAGACTCGGCCTGGGTGGTCATATCCGCAGGATCCTGCGCGAAGTCCGGATTTTTCCGGTACTCATCGAGATTAGCGACGCGCATTAAGTCCCGCCGGAAGGCCGCCGCGCCTTCTTCCCCAACTTCTTTGCCGTTCTTGTCGACAGCGTAATGATACTGGGTTACTGCCAGGGGATAGGTTCGTCCCGTCTTCTTCAGCTCGACCGCTGGACCGAACCATGGCGCGTCTGCCGTCCGGACGGCATAGGCATTGAACCCGCGGCCCGATCCAAAACGTCCGGCGAGGGTTCGTCCATAACCCAGCGTCACGCCGATGCAGCCATCCGCCTGACCCGGCATAACAAACAGCGCGCCAACCACCTTGCGGCCGCCGTAATTAACCTCCACCAGATCGTTTTCAAGCTTTTCGTACGGCCCGAGGTTCCACCACGGCAGGTTGTTGGGGCTTGTCTCAGCGCCCGGCGGGCCCGGCACCAAGCCTGGCGATCCGCTGGGCGAAGGGCCGGCAGGCGAGGCCGCCTGCACCGATCTCATGCTTTTGCGAAGCTGGTCGGCGGTGGCCGGACTCACGGTCACCACGTTATCCCACGTAAGCTTGCTGAAAGGCTTGGGAACCTCCTGAAGCCATCCATTGTTGCAAAATGCGCCGTCCCAAACCGACGGGTCGGGCGTAAACACAATTTCCAGCCCGGAAGCCTCGGCGCTCGCTGGGCTGGAAGTGAAGTCAAGCTTTTTCTGCAGTGCCACGGTTTTGGGTGGCAGCGCAGTTCCATCAATCAGACCTTTCTCAAGCCAGGAGTCCCACTGCACTTCAAATTCCTGAGCAGACAGCTTGGGCTGTTGAGACTGCCAGTAGTCGTGAACAATCGTGTGCGCACTACGGCCCGGTTGTCCCTGAAAAAGCGTGAGCACTTCGTGCGCCGTCTTGCCGTCGTAGAGGGGAGCAATGAGCGGCTGCATCGTGCTCACGGTGCCGTCGTAGGCGCGAAGATCGCCCCATGACTCGAGATAGTGCGCAGCCGGCACATGCCAATTGCAGAGCACCGCCGTGTCGTCCTGAGCGAGTCCCCAGTAGATTCGCTGGCCGACTTTGGTCAGATTCT
>JASHOS010000137.1 GCA_030040995.1 Terriglobia bacterium
CAGAACCCTCTACACAGGGATAACGAACAATCTGGAGCGGCGCGTGCTCGAGTACAAGCGCAAGCTGGTTGCGGGTTTCACGAGCAAGTACAACATCAACCGTCTGGTGCACTGTGAGAAGTTCGGTGATGTTCGCGCTGCCATTCGGCGGGAGAAGGAAATCAAGGGATAGCTTCGCTCGAAGAAGGTGCCTCTCATTGTATCGCACAATCCAACATGGACGGATCTGAGTGACGGCTGGTTTGGCAAAAGCTAATGCGGGTATACTTCGCTCGCTGCCCTCGCTCAGAATGACAGTGCTGGAGGTTTGTGCCCGACCCTGGGTCGATGGCGCTATCCTCATCCTTGTCGTTGCAACTTTCTCGTGCGCGCTGCGAGCGGCGGCCAACTCTAACGATGCGCAGGCGGCATTCGCCCAAGCGCAGCAGGCCGCTCAGAGCGGCGATCTCGCGCTGGCGCTCACGGACGTCGAGAAGGGGCTGCGGGCTGCGCCTCGCAGCGTGCCCGGACTGAACCTGCTGGGCATCATCCTGGCCCGCCAGGGCAAAAACGAGCAGGCCCTGCAGTCGTTCAAAAGCGCATTGGAAATCGATCCGCAGTCTGTTGAAACGTACGACGACCTGGGAAGCCTTTACGTCGTGCTGAAACAGCCGCAACTTGCCGAAAGGGAATTTCGTAGCGCGCTAAGAGAGGCGCCAGCGGACCGCAATGCCAATTACAACCTGGGCGTCATTTTCCTTGGCAGCGGCCGCGCACGCGACGCAATCGACTGCTTTCGCAGAATCCAACCCCCCGATACCGGCACGCTCTTTGGCCTCGCGCAGGCTTACCTGAACTCGGGCCAGACGGAACAGGGTCTGCGCATCGTGAAGCTGCTCTCGGAGCATGGCCGCGATGACGTGAGGGTGCAATTCACTCTGGGAATCCTTCTGGCGTCTAAGAAGCAGTATCAGGCGGCCGAAAGCGAGCTTGAGGCAGCGGACGCGCTCGCACCCGGCACTTTCGAAATCCTTTATAACCTCGGGGAGGCATACCTCAGGGACCGAAAGAATACGGAAGCGGAACGAATCCTCCGCCGCGCCGCACAGATTCGGCCCGATTCTGCGGAAACTCTCTATTTGTTGGCGCAGGCGGAAACGGCTAAGGGCAACGACGTGGATGCCCTTCTCCAACTCGTCCGGGCGCGCCGCCTCGCACCGCAGAATACCAGCGTGATCTTCCTGATGGCGCGCTTGAGCATGCAACAAGCCTACTTCGAGGATGCGATTGCTTTGCTCGACGAAGGGCTGAAAATTGCTCCTCAGCAAGCAAGCCTTCACGCCGCCCTGGGCGAATGCTATCTCCAGGCCGGGAAGCCCAGCCAGGCGCTTGAGCAATTCCAAATCTTGATCAAGCTTGATCCCACCGCGCCTTCCTTTGCATTCTTGGGCTCCTATTACCGGAATGTTTTCCAGTACGACGAGGCCAGGAAATGCTTCTTGCTCGGACTGGCGCGGGACCCTGACAATGCGGCGTGCCTCTATAACATGGGCTACATCGCTAACCGTCAGGGCGATTACGCCGCCGCTGAAAGCTGGCTCCAAAAGGCCCTTGCTGCCGACCCGAGCTATAACGACGCCCTGTATGCCTTGGCTTCGGTGAAGATGTCAGAACGGCAGTATGCCGCAGCCATTCCCCTGCTGCGAAGGTGCGTTGCGATTGACCGGCATCCGGCTGCTGAGTATTACAAGCTGATGACAGCGGAAAGAAATCTGCACCAAACGCAAGCGGCGGAAAGAGACTTCAAGATTTTTCAGACGTTGTCCAAGGAGCCGCAACCGGAATCCTATCCCTTCCAGCACGTTTTCGCTTATCTGAACAAGTTGGAGGGAATGTCCCTGCAGCAAAGAAAAGAAGTGGACCTTAGCCGGCTCCTCCAGGAAGTCAAAGAAGAGCCTGGCGAGCCGAGAAACTATTACACGCTGGCGCAAACATACCTCCAGCTCGGACAGCGCGAGAACGCCGAAAACGCCATCGCCCGGCTCGACCAGTTAAGCGGCGGCGACGCTCGCACCTCAGCGGGCGTGGGAGAATTGCTGGCCCGCTACCATTTATATCCAGAGGCCATCCGCCACTTTGAAATATCGCTTCAGGCTGATCCGGCTTCGGATGGGGTGAAATACGCTCTTGCCGACGCTTACTTCCGCATCGGACAGTATAGCCAGGCCATGTCCGCCTTGAAGCAGATTTCTCCGGCTGGCCAGAAGGAGGATTCCGTGCTCGCGCTCCTCGCGGATACCGATGCTCGCACGGGCAGGACGGAAGAAGCGATCGATCTCTACCGCGACGCCATCAGCCGGGCGCCCGATAACGACCAGAATTACCTCTCTCTCGCCCTGGCTCAAATGAGCGCCGGCAAGCTGGACGAGGCTCACGAAACCCTCAACGCCGGATTGGCTCGCATGCCGGATTCCGGAAAGCTCTTTTGGGCGATGGGCGCCCTTTCCGCCGCAGAGGGGAACCCGCAACGAGCCGTTGACTACCTGAAGCGGTCGGTTGGTTTGCTTCCGGAATGGCCCGGAGGGTACCTCGCGCTCGGCGCTCTTTACTTCCAGACCGGCCAAACTCAGAAGGCGCGAGAAATCTTCAGTGAAGTTTCTGGCTTTGGGGTGGCGCCGGAGCTGGGAAAGATTGAACACATGCTTTCCGCCGCAAACGGCCGCGCGCCCCGCCATGCGCCCGCGATGCGCCTCTCCTCCGCAGATCGCCAACAATTTCTACACTTAGCCCTGACCCTTGCGGATAGCAATCCCTAGCCGCTCCGCATTAGCGCCTTGGCGGGGCTGTGGATTTGCGCACAACGAGCTCCGTCTCCACAAGGTATTCCCTTCCCTGATTTCCCTTGCTGCGCTGGATGCTTTGCAGGGCTCCGAACGCCAGCCTGCCGACGCGGTCCCGTGGAACACTGATCGTGGTGAGCGGCGGAGCGGTTATACCTGCGAAATAGATGTCGTCGAATCCGACGACTGAGACGTCGTCGGGAATCCTCAGGCCGGCTTCACACAGCGCTCTCATCGCGCCAATGGCAGTCAGGTCGTTGCTGCAAAGAATGGCAGTCGGCGCCTTACCTTGTCCCAGTAGTGCGTGGGCAGCAAGCATCCCCCCCTCTACTCTATGATCGCTCTCCAAGGTTCGCTCGGGATTGAGGCCATAGGACTGGAGCGCGCTGGCAAAACCCTCGCTGCGAATCTTAGCTGAACGGAGCTTCTGGGGCCCGGAAATGAACGCAATATCTCTGTGCCCGAGCCCGTAGAGATGGTCGATCGCTTGACGAATGCCTCGCGCGTAATCGACGCGAATATTGGCGGTGTAGAGGCCCGGAGTGCCGAGATCAAGCGAGACTACAGCAATATGGTTTGCCGTGAAGTCTTGGGTTAGATGGTCGGCAAATTCCGAGGTCATCACCGCAACGCCCCTGACTTTATTCCCAATCATCATTTTTACTCCCGCGGCGGTGCGGCGGGAATCGTAGCTCGTATTGCAAAGGAGCGTTTCAAATCGTCCCTGGAGGGCAGCCGATTCAAATCCATTGATGAGCTCGGGAAAGAAGGGATTGGTGATGTCGGAGACAATCAGGCCATAGAAATGGCTCTGGCCGCTGCCGAGACGCCCCGCGAGCGCATCCTTGTAAAAGCGCATTTCGCGAACGGCTTGCCGTACTCGTTTTCGAGTTTCGGGAGAGACGCGCCGGGTCTTATTTACGACGTGCGAAACAGTGGTGGTGGAAACTCCCGCACGTTCAGCAACGTCCTTCATTGTAACTGCCATGTGTGCTCCCCTCGGCTTGGTCTTGTTGCGTTCAGGTGCGGTTGTAGCGGCGTGTTTATCCCGCCATTCAAAATGGCGGCATAAAGCCGCCTCTACGAACTTTTCGAACGTAGACTGGGCGTGCCGGTCGCGAACCCGAAAATAGTATATTTCTAGCATAGCCGCGGTCAAAAAGAAATCAGGCAACCGCTTGCGCAAGCGTAAAAAAGTTCTTGACATTTGGATATTGCAGGAATAGACTGTCGCTGAATTCGTTGTAGTACAACCTGACTATAGTCAGGTTGGACCGTTATCAGCCCTGAAACGGGAATTTTATTCGCGTCGGCGCTACGAGGCATTGAGGGCGGGATCTGGGTCGGTCAGCAATATATTAGATGCCTGCTTATTTCTAATTAGGACGATAAAATTTTCTTGACAAGGCCCTGATCGTGTTGTATACGTTTACGTGTTTCGCGGCCACACAAAGTGACCATAGTCTGAAGCTACTGACCGGCGATGGAGTGTGTTTTTGAATTCAGGCCAGCGGGCGCGGGTTTGCTAGCGCGCGGGCCGAATGGGAGGGCAAGGTCAATGAGAAAGTCGAGCTTTTTCGCGCGATTCGCGATGTTCCTGGGAGCAGCCGTGATGGCGGTTGGCTTTGGCAGCTTAAGGCTCTGTGCCCAGATCGATACTGGGACAATCACCGGGACCGTCACTGACCAATCGGGTGCTGTCATTCCCCGCGCCAATGTCAGCCTGACCAACGAAGGAACGAACTTCACCATCAGCACTACGGCAGACTCGTCGGGCAATTACACATTCTCCCCAATCAAAATCGGCACCTACACGGTCACCGTCGAAGTTCGTGGCTTCACCAAAGCAATTCACACTCACGTCAACGTGAACATTAACCAGGATGTGGTGGTCAGCTTCACGCTCAAGCCTGGCCAGGTGACGCAGGTTGTCACAGTGAGCGCGGCTGCTCCAGCCCTGCAAACGCAAAACGCCTCCGTCGGTCAAGTGGTCAACAGCCAGAGCATCAACGATCTCCCGCTGAACGGCCGAAACATGACGTTCCTCGCCCAAACCGTAGCCGGCGTCAACACTCCGCAGGCCGATACGCGCGGCAATGCCGCGAGCGGCGCCTTCAGCGCCAACGGCTTGCGGCCTTCTCAGAACAATTATCTGCTCGACGGAATTGACAACAATTCCGACAACGTTGACTTTTTGAATGGCACCAATTACGTCATGCTTCCTCCTCCCGACGCGCTCTCAGAGTTCAAGGTGCAGACCACCGATTTCAGCGCCCAGTATGGCCGGGCGGGCGGCGCGATCCTGAACGCCACCATCAAATCCGGGACGAACGCGATCCACGGCGACGCTTGGGAGTATCTGCGCAATGACGCCTTCGACGCCGCCGATTACTTTGAAGACCTAGGCGGCGTCCCGAAAGGCGCATACCGGCAGAACCAGTTCGGTTTCACGCTGGGCGGGCCGGTAGTGATTCCGCACATCTTTAACGGCAAGAACAAGATGTTCTTCTTCGTGGATTACGAAGGCTTGCGCCGGGCGCAGGGCAGCGTTTACACCAATACCGTTCCGACGCCCACAGAGGTGTCAAGCGGGTACACTGACTTGGCCGAGAACATTCTCGGCCAGGCGTGCTCCACGTGTTACTATACCGACGACTTGGGCCGCGTCATCCCCAACGGAACGGCTGACGATCCGGCAACACAGCGGCTGGTAACGGCGGGCCAGGTCGATCCAGTCACCGGGCTAGTGGCAAAGGATACGGGCTATGTGGAAGATCCGTTCTTTTCGGGCGGAAGCGTCGCCGGCATTACCAATTTCACCGGCTATTGCACGACCGCGAGTTGCGAGTTGAACCAGATTCCCAAGAATCGGATCGATCCGAACGCGCTCAAGCTTCTCAGCCTTTTCCCTGGCGCAACCAACAGCAATCTTATCGACAACAACACGACGACTCCGAATCTTACTGAGAACCGGAACGATATGGATTCGCGCGTGGACTATAACGCCAGCGATAAAGACCAGATATTCGGGACATTCAGCTACATCAACGACCCGATATTCATCCCGTCCCCATTCAGCGGTGTTGCTGATGGCGGAGCCTTCACCAATGGCACCCAGACAGCAGTGTCTTTTCTGGGAGCGTTCAGTTATACGCACCTGTTTTCTCCAACCCTCATCAATGAAGCGCGGGTAGGAGAAGACCGCCTTGACGCGACGCGCGACGGGCCCGTGGCGAACGAGACCGGAGTGCCTGCTCAATACGGTATCCAGGGCGTTCCGCAGTTTGCGCTTAACGGCGGCTTGCCGGCGATCGGCATCGGCGGTCTCAACACGCTCGGCTCGAACGCTTACTTGCCTTCCGACGAAATCACCCAGACCACTCAGGTGGCGGATAACCTCACGAAGATTTACGGCAAGCACAGTTTCAAAATGGGAATGGAATTCCAGCATATTAAGTTTTCAACCTTGCAGCCCGAGCAGTCGCACGGCGAATTTGGGTTTTGTGGAACCTTCGCGGGCATCGGGTTGGCGCAAATGCTCATCACTCCTGAGCCGACTACCGTTCCGGGAGGCATCAGCTACGCTGGCGGCTCGAATGACGTGTACATTTCGAACGCCTCGCCTACCGATGACGGCCACAATTATTGGGGCACCTACTTCCAGGACGATTGGAAAGTATCCCGGAAATTGACGCTGAATATGGGCCTGCGATGGGAATACTTTGGCATGATTGTAGAAAACCACGGCAGGCAAGGGAACTTTATCCCCGGAGCGCCCGACGGCACCGCCGAATATATGGAACCCGCCAATGGCAAGAATCAGGCGATTGACATAAACCCAGCTTTCCCGGCGCTGCTCGCCACGGACGGCATCAAGTACGAATTCAACAGTAACGCCGCACTGGGCACCGTTCCGTACGATAACTTCGGTCCGCGCCTCGGCGCGGCGTATCAACTAACCAACAAGCTTGTCCTGCGCACCGGCTTCGGCATGTTTTACAATGCGTTCGAGAACGTGGGCTACGGCCCAAACCTCGGTGAGGATTATCCGTTCCAGTACACCGTCGGCTACTCGTACAACAGCCTCCCCGAACTGCCCGGCCAGCCCGTGAGCCTCACAAATTCGAACGGCTCGGTCTGTAGCCCGGCCGCAACTCTCGAGCTCACGTTTGCTTGCATACCCCTGACCCCGTCTTTGGTGAGTCCGGATGGGCTAGGCTTTGATGCCCGGCAGTATAACTACGTAACTCCGTATACCATGGGCTACAACTTCATGCTGGAATACGAACTGCGGCCTTCAATGACGCTCACCGTGGGATACGTCGGCGACCAAAGCCGGCATGACAATGCGTTTCCGGGAGCCAATTCTGCGAGCTATATCAACCTAAGCCCCACCGTGTCGACTAAATATCCGTATCCGGATTTTGGTGGGATTAGCTATGAGGCAAGCGAAGGGAACAGCGGCTACAATAGCCTTCAAACAAGCCTGGAGCAGCACTATGCAAACGGGGCGAGCTTCCTCGCCACTTACACCTGGTCGCATTGCCGCGACGATGCCGGCGACCCGCTGAACGGCGGCAACGGCGAGGGTTACCGCGCTCCTTATCTTCCCGGTTTCGGAATCCAGGGAGACATGCAAAACTGCGACTACAATGTGTTTAACGTCTTTCACCTGAGCGGCGGCTATCAGCTTCCTTTTGGCAGCGGCCAGCACTTCCTGCACGACGCCAGAGGGGTTACGAACGCCCTGGTTGGGGGCTGGCAAACAGAGGGAATTCTGACTGAAGAGGGCGGCCAGCCGATGACAATTGGCTGCCCGTACTCGACCAACGCGGACATCGGTTGTGATGCCTTGACGGTTCCGGGCGTAGACATGTACGGAACAGGTGGGGCCGGCGACGGCGCGCCTTACCATTACTTGAACGCCGCAGCTTTCACGCAGCCTTGCCCGGCGCCGGGCTTCAACCAGCCTGCGAAGTGTGTCCCCTCCGGAACCGGCGTCGGCCTGCTGGGCGGCCAGCCCGGGGATATCGCGGAGCCGGGCATTTTCGCTTGTGACCTCTCGATGTTCAAGAACTTCAAGCTTTCCGAAAGAGTCAGCCTGCAATTCCGGAGCGAGTTCTACAACATCTTCAATATACCTACGTTTAACGCTCCTGGCTTTGGCGGCAACGGCGTGGTCTCAGTCTCTGGGTCGACAACCTACACCGACTCGACTTTCGGCGAGATTGGGTCAACGCGTTTTCCGTATAAAGACCCGCGCCAGATCCAGTTCGCGCTGAAGCTCTTGTTCTAACCGGCCGGTTGGGTGGCGCAGACATGGCGATGTCCGCCATGTCTGCGATAGCAGCGATTCTTATCCGCCCTGCGCTACAAATCCTTCCTGATGGCATCCTATACAGAGCGCCAAGAGTAGCGCCGGTCCCGCCGAGCGGGACTGGCATGTGCCGCCCTGAAGGGCGGCGCTACAATTTGTGCCGTTCTGTATATAATGCAAAGCAATGCGGAAACCTGTACTGCAGTTGGATCTCTTCCTGTGCATCGGATTGACCTTTCTCGCCGCGAATCCTGCCCCGGCTCAGAATGCCAGCGCGCTCCAAAATCAGTTTCAAGCCGCCGTTTCCGACTACAATGCTGGCCGGCTCGCCAAGGCGGCCTGCGAACTGGAGAGCCTCGAGCGACAGGCGCCTGGAAGCCCTTATGTTGAGGAGTTGCTTGGCATGGTTCTTTCCGCCCAGTTGAAGGATTCTGATGCGCACACCCACTTGCAAAGGGCGGTTCAATTAAATCCCGGCTGGGCGGCGGCGAGGGCGAACTTAGGGGTGAACCTTGACAAGTTGGGAAAGAGCAGTCTCGCGGAGCAGGAGTTAAAAAGCGCGCTCGCAATCGACCCCGCTGACTATGAAGCTTCCCAAGATCTTGGGCAATTCTATCTGGCGGAGGGAAAAGTTGGCGAGGCGATTCCACCGCTCGAAAAGGCGCAAACCCTCCACCCTTCTTACAGGAATGGCTATAATCTGGCGCTAGCATACTCCGAGACTGGACATGCGCAGGAAGCCAGGCGCGAAATCCAGCAACTGCTCAAGACTGCGAATACCGCCGAGCTGCATAACCTGCTTGGGGAGACCAACGAAAAACTTGGGGATTTCATTGCCGCGGCAAACGAATTTCAGCAGGCTGCCCACATGGCTCCGACCGAGCCAAACCTGTTCGACTGGGGCACGGAACTGCTTGTCCACCATGCTCTTCCCCCCGCTATTGAAGTGCTCTCTGAGGGCGCAAAGCGTTTCCCTGATTCACCACGTCTCATGGTGGGACTTGGCCTCGCATACTATTGGCAGGATAAATACGATGACGCTGTAGCGGCCCTGCTCCGGGCCGCCGATCTCTCGCCCTCTGATCCGCGCGCTTACTATTTTCTGAGCCAAGCCTACGACAGGTCGCCAAGCCAGGCGGGCGAGGTCATTGAGTGCTTCCACCGCTATGCCCAGCTAAAAGC
>JASHOS010000138.1 GCA_030040995.1 Terriglobia bacterium
GTTGGTACGCCATCCTCAGAGTACCCCGGATTCGATCTGATGAAAGGTGGGCGATTCGGCTGCTCGAAGAGGAAGGAGTGCTGGTTCATCCAGGACACTTTTATGATTTTCGGCGCGAGGGCTATCTCGTCATAAGCCTGCTTCCCCCAGCCGATATCTTTGCGGCAGGAATTCGCAAGCTCGTTCGGCGCATCGAGATCGACTGCCCCGAAGGGGGATAGCGCGGACCGCTGTCCCGCGTGACGGGAAAGTCCGCGGCTTGTCCGCCCGGGGAGAACGGGTAGCGCAGAGTTTCCTGCCTTTGGAAACTCTGCGGCTTGTCCGTGAATTGTTAAAGAAAAGCCTCAGACTTCGAAAGACACGAAGTCTGCGCTGCCTCCTGTTCGTCAGGTGAGCGAAAAGCCGCAGACCACAAGCGCGGCGGTCCACGCTACAATCTCGGCGGGCTAGCCGAAATTATCTTTCGGTTTCTCGGAGACGCGCTGCTTCACCGGGCTATTATCGACGCGGATGGCGGATGAAAGTGATTCCAGCAGGCGTCGCTGCTCGCGATTCAAATGAGTTGGAATCGTCACCTGGACCTTGACGTAGAGGTCGCCCTGTCCGCGCCGCTCAACTGTGGGCACGCCCAAACCGCGCAACCGGAAAACGGTATTGGGCTGCGTTCCTTCCGGAACGCGCAGCTTTTCATGACCTTTGAGCGTAGGAACCTTGATCTCCGCACCCAATACCGCCTGGGTGAGAGAGATAGGAATCGTGCAATAGAGGTCGCTGCCCTGCCGGTCAAAATAAGGATGCTCGCGAACGCGGAGCACGACGTACAAATCGCCGGCGCTGCCGCCTTGAACACCGGCCTCGCCTTCGCCCCTCACCCGCAGGCGGGTGCCATCTTCCACTCCGGCAGGAATCTTGATGCCGACGACGTGTTCTTCGCGCTTGCGCCCCTCTCCATGGCAGACGGGACACGCTTCGCGAATCACTTGGCCTTGGCCCCGGCACTGAGGGCAGGTTTGCGAGAGCGTGAAGAAGCCCTGTTGTTGCCGGATTTGCCCGCGCCCGCCGCAGGCCGGGCATGTCACAGGCTCGCTCCCCCGCTTAGCGCCCCGCCCGCCGCATTCCGGGCACATTTCCATGCGCGGAATCTTGATTTTCGTCTCCATCCCCGATGCCGCTTCCTCAAAGGAAAGATCCAGATCGTAACGCAAGTCGGCCCCGCGAGCCGCTCCCCTTCGCCGGCTGCGCGACTGCCCGAAAATATCTCCCATACCGAAAATGTCGCCAAAGCCGAATGCGTTGAGGATGTCTTCGAAACCCGAAAACGCACCGGAGGAAAAATCGGGCTGTCCTCCCGCTCCGCTGACGCCGGCGTGACCGTAGCGGTCATAGGCGGCACGCTTCTGAGGATCCGCGAGAACACCGTACGCTTCAGTGATTTCTTTGAACTTCTCGGTTGCTTCCTCAGCATTGGTGGGATTCCGGTCCGGATGATATTGCAGCGCCAACTTGCGGTAGGCGCTCTTGATCTCCTGATCTGTCGCGCTCTTGCCTACGCTCAGCACTTCATAATAGTCACGCTTGTGGTTCAACCTTTAGCCTCTTTGCCTCAAGGAAATTTTGTAGGGTAAGGCAATCACTGTAGCGCCGGCATTGGCCGCCGGGACGGCGGCGCTACACCCTTGAAAACTGAGCGATTACCGGGTAAGCAAACTCATGCCTGCTTGGACTCAGCGGGCTGGTGAGATGAAGACTCCTGCGCCTGCGACTGCTGGTGCACAGCCACCTTAACCACAGCGGGACGCAGAAGCCTGTGCTTCAGCTTGTAACCGCGCTGAAACTCCTCCACAACTTCGCGGTCGCGGTGATGCTTTTTGGCCTCAACCGTTTCGACCGCCTGGTGGAGCTCCGGATCAAAAATCTTCCCCTGCGCTTCAACAGAGTTCAAACCGGCCCTGGCCAGGGCGTCAAGAAATTGCTTGTGAACCAGCTCCATGCCCTCATAAAATTGTTCCGGCACGCCGGCGTCACGGCGCTTGAGCGCCCGCTCGAATGCGTCCAGCGCCGGAAGGAGCGATCGAATGAGGTCCGCATTAGCCTGCTGCAGAAATTCTTCTTTCTCCTTCTGGACTCGCTTCCGGAAGTTGTCCATTTCGGCCTGCTTCCGGAGAAGGCGATCGTAGAGTTCCTGCTTCTCGGCGAGCAGCTTCTGGTAAGCCGTCTGCTTTTCTTCGGTCTGCCCCGAGCCTTCATGCAATTCGCCCTCTTCGCCCGGCTTCGCTTCCGCTGAAGCCGCAAGCGGCGCTTCCGTTTCCTTTTCTTTCCCTAGATCCATAAATCTTCTAGACTCGCTTCCTTGTTCAAATTGCGGAGGGACTGCGTCCTGTTCCGTCCTTCTCCCGGAGGAGAGGGGATGTGAGCGGGGCGATCCGGGTAACGGCATCGCGGGCGAAATTATGGCTTCAGTTGGCGCTAATCAATCGGCTGGTCACTTGGGCAATGTATTCCACGGCTCTCATCGCGCCGTCATACTCCATTCGCGTCGGTCCGATCACGCCGAGGGCGCCCACGGGGCGCCGGCGATAATGAAATGGTGCGAGAATAAACGAGCATTCCCACATCTCAAAGTTCGGATTCTCCCGCCCAATCAGCGCTTGCACGCCCCCCTTGTGAGCGTCGAGGCAAGTGCTGAGAATCTTGATGAGCTTGGCCTTTTCTTCAATCGCCGCAAGGAGTTCCTTCACCTTTCCTGGGTCCACAAAGTCCGGCTGGGAAAGAATCTTCGCGGTGCCTCCCACAAAGAGAGGACCAGGCGCCTGATGAGCCAAAGCACCCCAGATGAAAAGCTTGGCCACGTTGGTGAGCAAATGGTCCGAAGCGTCCCTCATCTCCTCCAGGCGCTTGGCCAATTCCAGCCGGATCGTTCGCAATGACCACCCGTGAAACTCCTGGTTCAAAAAGTCAGCCGCGCAATCCAACTCCTCCTGAGAACAAACATCCTGTAGACAGAAAATCTTGTTTTCGATCAGGTCAGGCCGCGAGACGATCACCGCGAGGACGCGCTCGTCAGGAAGCCGGACAAATTTGATGTGCTCTAAAAGCTTTTCCTCGAGCGCGGGCCCGAGCACCACGCCAAGATTGTTCGAAACCTCAGAAAGCACGAGCGAGATTCGAACCATAAATTCTTCCACGGGCCCTGTCTCGCCGCCCAGAGCCTCGTCGATGTATCTCTCAGTAGCTGCAGGAAGTGGAACGGCGTGCCTTGCGCAATCAACGTAAGCCCGATACCCTTTGTCCGCCGGAATCCTGCCAGCCGACGTGTGAGGCTGGATGAGATATCCCGCGGCTTCCAACTGGGCCATGGCGTGCCTGATGGTCGCCGGGCTAAGCGATTCCGAAAACGACGCCGCCACCGCCTTCGAACCGACAGGAGATCCGGTTGCGACGTATAAGCGCACCACGGCGGCCAGGATTTCCTGCTCCCTCACACCCAAATCATCGCGTCCCCTCGTTATAGTTAACATTCCTGATTTCAACGGATTAGCCTAAAACATCGATTACTATTTTAGGGGCGTCTCCCCGGGATGTCAAGTTCGTCAAGACACCCAATCCGTCGATAACCGAAGGTATGTAGGAGGACGGCTTGCCGTCCTCCCTGGTGGAATATCTGCATTCTGAGCGCGAAGTGGCGCTTTATCGCAGCCGAGGCCATTCGGCGCGGGATAAAGGCATGCTATTCTACGGCTTGCCGCACGTTATAGGATCGGCAGAATAGAGACAGGTACGGCAAGTCTACCCCTACGGCCACCCTGCTGAGCCGAGGTGCTATGTTCCATTTTCCCGGCGTTGATTTTCTTGAGATCGACAGTCTACTCAGCGACGACGAAAAGCTGGTTCGTCGCACCGTCCGTGATTTTGTGGACCGCGAAGTGATGCCTCACATCGAGGAATGGAACCGGGCGGGAGGCTTTCCCCGGCATCTTGTAGCTCCCATGGCGGAAATGGGCTTTCTCGGCGCCAACCTCCAGGGATACGGCTGCGCCTGCATGTCCAACGTGCAGAATGGACTGATCATGCAGGAACTCGAGCGCGGCGATAGCAGCCTGCGAAGCTTTGTCTCCGTTCAGGGTTCCCTGGTCATGTATCCGATCCATGCGTATGGTAGCGACGAGCAGAAGAAGCGCTGGCTCCCTGCGCTCCAGCAAGGTAAAGCCATCGGCTGCTTCGGACTGACCGAGCCGGATTTTGGCTCGAATCCCGGAGGCATGAGGACGCGCGCCGTCAAGGATGGCGGCGGCTTCATTCTCAGCGGTGAAAAAGCCTGGATTACTTCCGGCTCGATTGCCGACGTCGCTCTCATCTGGGCGCAGACAGACGATGGCATTCGCGGCTTTCTTGTCGAGAAGGGCGCGCCCGGGTTCACCGCCCACGACATTAAGGGCAAATGGTCACTGCGAACGTCAATAACCAGCATCCTCTCGCTTCAGGAAGTGCGCGTGACAGCCGCCAGCATGCTGCCCGGCGTGCGCGGACTGAAAGGGCCGCTCAGTTGCCTCACGCAAGCGCGTTATGGAATTGGCTGGGGCGCGGCAGGCGCGGCCATGGCATGCTACAACGAGGCGCTGGAATATGCAAAAACCCGGACCCAATTCGACGGCAAGCCGGTCGCCTCACACCAACTCGTCCAAGAGCGTCTGGTGGACATGATCACGGAGATTACGAAGGCCCAGTTGCTGGCGTTACACGTGGGACGTCTCAAGGACCGGGGCCGTGCGGACTTTGCGCACGTTTCAATGCTCAAACGCAACAACGTCAAGATAGCCCTGGACGTGGCTCGCGCCGCGCGCGACATTCTGGGCGCCAACGGTGTCTCGGACGAGTATCCTATCTTCCGCCATATGTGCAATCTGGAATCAGTGTTCACTTACGAGGGCACCCACAACATTCATACTCTCATTATTGGAGAGCGCATCACCGGCATCCAGGCCTACCGCTAACGGCTTCATGCTGCGGGTGCGGGACGGTCAGAGGACTCGGAAGGTTTTGCGGCCCCGGATGAGGTGCTGGCAGCGCCATGACATTTTTTATACTTCTTGCCGCTGCCGCACGGGCACGGGTCATTGCGGCCAATTTTTTCCGTGCGCCGGATCACCTGCTGGGGCTTTTGCGGCATGCCGGCGCCGACCATCTGCATTTCGGCTTGCTCGCGCCGTTTACGCCGCTGGTACTCACGGATCATCTGCTCCTCTTCCTCCGGCGTCTTGAGCAGGAAGAGATAACGCAAGGATTCGTCTTCGATCCGGTCCATCAGCGCTTCGAACATATCGTAGGATTCGCGCTTATATTCCACAAGCGGATCGCGCTGGCCGTATCCCCGAAGCCCTATCCCCTCTTTCAAATGATCCATGGCCAGCAGATGGTCTTTCCACTGGATGTCCACCACTTGCAGCAGGATCATGCGCTCGTGCACGCGCATGCGCTCCGAGCCCCACACCTTCTCCCGCTCTTCGTACTGCTGGTGAACGATTTCTCTTAATTGCTCCGTGAGTTGCTCGGGCGCTTTGGGATTGGCGTGTAATTCCTGTTTGCGCAAATCGATGCCAAACCGGCTCCAGAACTCCTGTTTCAGGCCTTCTACGTTCCACTCGTTGGGGTGCTCCTTAGGGCAGAACTTCTCCACGAGCCAGTCCGCCACCCGGTCTGCCGCTTCCATGACGTACTCGTGCTGGTCTTTGCCCTCCAGCAGCTCGCGGCGGCGGCCGTAGATGGTCTCGCGCTGCTTGTTCATCACATCGTCGTATTCAAGCAAATGCTTGCGCGATTCGAAGTTCTGCGCCTCTACCGTTTTCTGGGCCGCTTTGATCCGCTTGGTGATGAGGCCAGACTCGATCGGTATGCCTTCCTCCATGCCCAGCCGGTGCATAATCTTCGAAATGCGCTCGCCCGCAAATATGCGGAGCAGGTCATCCTGCAACGACAGGTAGAAGCGCGAAGACCCGGGATCGCCCTGGCGGCCGGCGCGCCCGCGCAATTGATTGTCGATGCGCCGGGCCTCGTGCCGCTCGGTGCCGAGAATATGCAGCCCGCCCAATTCAACCACGCGGTCGTGCTCCCCATCGGTCACCGACTTGTATTTGCTGATAAAAGCGGACCAGTTGTCGCGCCACCGGTTGTATGCCTCTGCATAGGCCCGGAAGACTTCGTCAGAAGCTCCTGTCGGCGGATGTTCCGGCGGCTCGGGATCAATTCCCTGCTGGCGGAACTTCTCCGGTGATTTACGGAACTCTTCCCGCGCCAGAAAATCGGGATTTCCCCCGAGCAGAATGTCGGTGCCGCGCCCCGCCATGTTCGTGGAAACGGTGATGGCGCCGACGCGTCCCGCCTGCGCCACAATCAGCGCTTCCTTCTCGTGCTGCTTGGCGTTAAGAATATAGTGGCGCACCTCTTTCTGCTCGATCACTTCCAGAAGCCGTTGCGGGCTCGACCGAATCTCGATGAGGTAGTCGAGAACCGGCAGCATTTTCTCTGCCCCACCGTTCCGCGCTCCTTCGCCGTCTGCCGCCCATTTCATCAAACTGACGATCTGGGGCACCGCCGAAGCGTCGCCGGACAGAAGTTCAAGACCGGTGTCACGCCTCTTTCGCCCGCCTTTGCTCAGCGCTTGCAAGAAGGCGCCATGCCCGTCTTCCCCGCCGGAGGAAACAGACTGAAACGAGCGTTGGCTCATTGTCTTGCGGACGGCCGTGGCCGGCACGCCCGCGCGGCCAAGCCAGTCGATCGCCTGGCTGTGCTGCGCAGCCAGTTGCTGAGCCCACTTCTGCAGCTTAGGCCCTTCCAGCCCTGCCGCCCTCAACGCCTCCTGAAGGCGCCTGGGAAGAACGCCGGACTTCTTGAGCTGACTGCTGAGCCGCTCCGATTTCTCAATGGCAATCGTCCCCACCAGCACCGGTTGGCCGCGAAGATGTGCTTCCTTGATCTCCTCGATGGCGGCGTCAAATTTCTCCTTCTCGGTGCGGTAAACTACGTCAGGATGCTCAATGCGGATCAGCGTCCGGTTGGTGGGAATAACCACCACTTCCAATTCATAAATCTTTTCGAATTCCGCCGCTTCGGTTTCCGCCGTGCCCGTCATGCCGGCAAGCTTCTCATACATCCGGAAATAGTTCTGGAAGGTTATGGTGGCAAGCGTCTGGTTTTCTTTCTCGATCTTGACACCTTCCTTGGCCTCAATCGCCTGATGGAGACCATCGCTCCACCGCCGCCCGGCCATCAGGCGGCCGGTGAATTCGTCCACAATGATCACTTCCCCGTCTTTCACCACGTAATCGCGGTCCCGCTTGAAGAGCGAATGCGCCTTGAGCGCCTGATAGACATGGTGGATGTAATCCATGTTGGCAGGATCGTAGAGATTCTCGAGGCCCAGCAGCTTCTCCGCCTTTTCAACTCCCGATTCGGTGATGCTGGCCGTGCGCAGCTTCTCATCAACGTCGTAATCTTTGCCTTCTTCAAGATGAGGAATGATTTTGTCGATCCGGTAATACTTCTCGGTGGATTCCTCGGAGGAGCCGGAAATGATAAGCGGCGTGCGCGCTTCGTCGATCAGAATCGAATCCACTTCATCGACGATGGCATAGTTGTGCGGGCGCTGAACGCAATCCGTCAGCTCGAATTTCATGTTGTCGCGCAGATAATCGAATCCGAACTCGTTATTGGTGCCGTAAGTCACGTCAGCGCCGTAGGCGGCACGCCGTTCTTCCTCGTCGAGGTCGTGAACGATCACACCGACGCTGAGCCCGAGCAGACGATAGATGGGGCCCATCCAGGCGGCGTCGCGCTTCGCCAAATAGTCATTCACGGTGACTACGTGAACGCCCTTGCCTTCCAGCGCGTTCAGGTAAACAGGCAGCGTCGCCACCAGCGTTTTGCCTTCCCCGGTCTTCATTTCCGCAATCTTGCCCTGGTGCAACACCATGCCGCCGATCAACTGCACGTCAAAATGCCGCATGTTCAGCGTGCGGCGGCCCGCCTCACGGCAGAGCGCGAAAGCCTCCGGCAAGAGGTCTTCCATGCTCTCGCCCTGCTCGAGACGCTTGCGGAACTGCTCCGTCCGCAGCGGAAACTCCGAGTCAGCAAGCTTCTGCATCTCCGGCTCAAGAGCGTTGATCTCTCCGACCCGCGCTTCGAGCGCTTTCAGCTCGCGCTCGTTCTTGGTCCCGAAGACCTTGCCCAACGCAACTTGAAAGAAATCACCCATGCTCGTCCATTCGTAAAATCAATCGATCCACGCTATCATTCTAGGCTTCCTTTGCCGTCACCGGCAAGCTTAGCTAAGATTAAGTACGGTCTCTGAAAGCAAGCTCAAAAGCCGCCGGCACGCAGTGCTTCAGTTTCGGGGGCCATTCTGGCGGCGGGTTTATTCCGCCACTCAGAATGGCGGCATAAAGCTGCCTCCTCGTGCCCGAAACTGAGGCATTGCGCCGGCCCAAGGACGGGTCTGGCGTTACCGCTCGTCACTTGCGTTGAGGAGGTGCGAAGATGCGTGTTTCCAAGCTGCTCGTTGCGTTGCTGGTATTTGTCCCCATGACTGCTTCGATAGTGAGGCCTGGGCAGCGCTTAGGGAACAGCGCTGCTGTAGAAAGCGCGCATCTCGGCCAAGTTCATTTTGCAGTGTCGTGCTCGCCTCCCGCACAGAAAAGCTTCAATACAGCCGTAGCGTTGCTGCACAACTTCCAGTATGAAGAAGCGAGCAAGGCATTCGGTGAAGTCGCAGAACAGGACACACATTGCGCGATGGCCTACTGGGGCAAGGCCATGTCGCTCTACGAGCAGCTTTGGGATTTTCCGAGCGCCGCACAACTCAAGCAAGGGCGGGAATATATCGAAAAGGCCGAGCAAGCCGGCGCGAAGACGGAGCGAGAGCGCCTGTATGTCGCCGCGGCCGCTGCTTTTTATCAGGATGGTTCGAAACTCAGCCATGACGCGCGCACCAGGGCTTACTCGAAGGCGATGCAGTCGCTCTACGCTCGTTACCCCGGCGACGTAAACGCTGGAGCTTTTTATGCCCTATCGCTGGTTGCCTTGGGGCAGAACAAACAAGCCATCGCCATCCTCGATAAGCTGTTTGCGCAATATCCCGGCAATCCCGGCGTTGACCATTACTTGATTCACGCTTCAGATTCACCCGAGCTTGCACCGTACGGTCTCGCAGCGGCGCGCAACTACGCCAAAATCGCGCCCGATTCAGCACACGCCTTGCACATGCCTTCCCACATCTTTACGCGCCTCGGATACTGGCAAGAATCGATCGAGTCAAACTTAGCCTCGGCAGCCGCTGCGGCGGCGGCCACGAAATCCGGACGTGATAACGAACAGGGTTACCAAAGGCATGCGCTCACTTTCCTTGAGTACGCGTACTTGCAGAGCGGCCAGGATGCGGATGCCCGGCACGTTATCGCGGACTTGGCAACCGTGCCTGGAGTTAGCCGGACCGCTCTTATGGAGGACCACGCACTGTTTCAGGCTACCTACGACCTTGAGACTCACGCATGGAAGGATGCCGCTGCGCTTATGCTCCCCCCCGCCGACGGTTATCTGGGCGATCAAGTCGAAATATGTTGGACGCGCGCCATCGGCGCCGCGCGCAGAGGCGATGTTGCCGGCGCCCGGCAGGATTTCCGAAAACTCAAGGGAGCCTATGCCGCGATGCACGCCGCGATGAAGAAACAGGGATACAACCCGCCTCCGGGTGAAAGTGTTTTGCAAATGGAAGCTGAGGCGTGGCTGGACGATGCGGAAGGGAATCACGGCCAAGCTGTGAAGACCATGCAGGCTGCGGTGCATAAAGAAGGACCCGATGGCGTAGACATACTCGGCATGCCCGCGCAGGAGATGCTTGGCGATCTGCTCCTCGAACGCCGTGAACCCAGCCAGGCACTGGCTGCCTATCAAGCGGCATTAAAGGAATCTCCCAACCGTTTTGATGCGCTTTACGGCGCCACTCACGCTGCCGAACTCGCCGGAAACGTTGAGCAGGCGCACTTGTATTACGCCAGTTTGCTCAAGATTTGCGGACCACATGCCGACCGCAATGAACTCCAGCGAGCCAAAATTTACCTGGCTCAGAGACCCGGCGCTCGTGCTTCGGGACTCGCGTCCCGCTAGCGCCGGCGCGCAAGTCGACCGGAGATGGTAACACCCCTCACCCGGCCCGCGCCGGCTGGAGAAAGCGCCGGCCGCGGTCCACCCTCTCCCGCAAGCGGGAGAGGGCAGGAATCAAAAAACTGGACAGCAGCCCTCTCCCTGGGGAGAGGGCTGCGAGCTGAGCGAGCTGCGAAGGAGGGCGGGTGAGGGATTTTGCCATCTCCATTCGACTTCGACTCTATGGCGATCCACAGCATTTATACCTTGTCCCAGGACGACGCGGAAGCGCGAAGCTGGCTGGGCATCTTTCGCCGCCACGGTTACCGTGACCTCAGCGATGTCGTGATCGAGCGGGTCTATTGGCTGGAGGGACAAGTCCACCCGGAAGCCCTTCTGCCCCTGCTTGTGAATCCCATTTATCAAACAGCTTCTTTCCACTCAGCGCTAGATCCCGCGCGGGGACCCATCATCGAGATTGCTTACCACGCGGCCGTGACGGACCCGGAAACCCCATCCATTTTGGCCGCGGCGCGGGCGCTGGGCGAAACGGATCTCGAATTCGCGCGCCTCAGCAAACGATACCAATTCGTCGGCATTGCCCAAGAACAGGCGCAAAAGATCAGCGAGCGTTTTCTTTTCAATAAAGTCGTTCAGCGCATCCGTGATGCCGCTGAAAAACCACTCACCCTTCGTCCGGGAGGCGAGCCGGAGGCCGCACGCACAATCTCTCTTGCCGGAATGACTGATTCCGAACTTTCCGCCCTGTCCGCCGCACGCTCCTGGTATGCGCCGCTCACCCAAATGAGGGTGATTCAGGCCCACGAGCTCACCCAGCGCCGCCCCCACACCGATGCAGAAGTCGAGATTCTCGTTCAGTCCTGGAGCGACCACTGCTATCACACCACGTGGAAGAGCCTCGGACTGCTCAAGAGGTTGGCCGCCGCGACGGCGCGCATCAACCATCCTTTGGTCGTCTCAGCCTTCAAAGACAACGCGGGGGGAATCGAGTTCTATGACGGCTGGGTGATCACGCTGAAAGGGGAAACGCACAATTTCCCGAGCTCAATTGCGCCCTTCGGCGGCGTCGCCACCAAGCACGGCGGCGTGATTCGCGACACGCTCGGCTTTGGCAAAGGCGCATACCCGATTGGCGGGACAACGATTATGGGAACTATGGACCCGGCCTTGCCGGAAGCGCGTGTGCCTGCTGGCGCCCTCCACCCCCAACTGATCGTCTCCGAGTCGATTCGCGCCACCGCCTATTACATGAATCCTATGGGCATACCCATGATGCATCCCCTCTACCGCCGCCATCCGGGCTACGCGAAATGTTTTGCCCTCGGTCATTCGGTAGGCTTGATCCCCAACAGGTTCTCGCTGAAGGACGATCCGCGCCCCGGCGATCACGTGCTGCTGATTGGCGGCGAGACGGGCCGGGATGGCATTCACGGCGCCACGGCGAGTTCAACCGGCATGACGGCGCAGACTCTGGAAAGAGAATCCGCCGCCGTGCAAATCGGCCATCCCATCACCGAGCGGCGGTTTACATCCGCGATCCCCGCCCTGCGGGACGCCGGTTGCATCCGTTCGATCACGGACCTGGGCGCGGGCGGCATTTCCTGCGGCGCAGGCGAGATGGGCGCTGAGACGGGAGTGACCCTTAACCTGGACGCCGTGCCCCTTAAAGATCAAAGCCTCACCGCCTGGGAAATTCTGCTTTCCGAATCGCAAGAACGTATGCTGATCGCCGTCGAGCCCGAAAAGCTGCCAGAGGCAGAGGCCTTGCTCGACCGCTATGAAGTGGGTCACGCTGCCATCGGACAATTCACCGACTCAAGAAGGCTCCAAGCGACTTGGCGCGGAGACCGGGTGGTAGACCTCGAAATGAATTTTCTCTGGGGCGCGTGCCCTATCGATTCCATCGTGTCTGCCCCGCCGCGGCGCTGTCTGGCGCCTCTCGCGATACCGGAGCCGCAAACCTTCGAGGCGTGGTCCGGCGCAGTTCTCAGCGTGCTCCACCATTATCACTGCGCCGACCAGAGCGCCGCCGGAACGCAGTTCGATTCCACCGTGCAAGGCCGAACCGTCATCGGCCCCTACGGCGGCAAAACTCATACCATGCCCACGGGCGTTTTCGTCGCCGCGCCCTTGCGCGACAAAAGCTACGGGTTGATCACGACCGTCGCGTTCAACCCTTTCTACGGCGAGGTCAACCCGGAGTTGATGGCCAAGCTGATGGTCATCGAGGCGGTCAGTAAGGCTGTGGTTGCCGGCGCCGATTACCGGGAGATGGCGCTGTGCGACAATTTTTATACGGCCCGCGTGAGTCCTGAGGTGGCATGGGATCTCACGCGCATGGTGGAGATGATCGCTGATTTATCTTGCAATCTGGGCATTCCCTTTATTTCCGGGAAAGATTCAAGCTCCGGCTCCTTCGAAGCAGACGGGGAACTGATCGAAGCCCCGCCAACCCTCGCTGTTATGGCCCTCGGGCGTCTGAGGGACGTGAAACGGGCCGTCACCAAGGAGTTCAAAAAACCGGGAAACAAGCTGCTGCTGGTGGGTGAAGTGGATTCTTCCGCTCTCGGTGGCAGCGTCTACGCGGATTCGCACGGGCAGCGGGGCGACCACTTGTATTGCGCCGCGAGCGCTCCCTCAATCCGTGCGCAGTGGGACGCGCTTCTCAAGCTGCACGCGGCCGGCGGGTATGCTTCAGGCGCGGCGATCGCCGAAGGGGGACTGGCGGTGCGCGTATTCGAAGCGGCTTACGGCTCTGGCCTAGGCGCCCGGCTGGATCTAGGCGTTTTCGGAACCGCCGAAAGAGGACCGGCAGCACGCGGCATCAGCCGGCGCGACCAGCTCCTGTTTGGAGAGTTTATCGGCGCCGCTCTGCTCGAAGTCCCGCCTGATTTTGATACGTCGACATTCCTCGATGGTGTTCCCCACGTTGTGATCGGCGAAGTGATTGCCGAGCCCCGTTTGGTGCTAACAGCAAGGGGGAACACATTTTGGCTCGGGGAAATCTCAAATTTGGCGGCGGAGTGGAGCGCGGCCTTTCGTGAGGTCTTGCAATGACCCCTCCTATCGCCGCTATCCTGTATGCGCCGGGAACGAATTGCCACGAGGAAACGGCAGCGGCGCTCGAGCGCGCGGGAATCGAGAGCCGGTTGGTTTTGTTGCGTGACCTGCTCGATGCCCGCGCCCGCCTGAGAGATTATCAGGCGGCCGTAATCCCGGGGGGATTTTCCTACGGCGACCACCTGGGTGCTGGACGTGTCTTCGCCGTGCTGGTTGCCGCGCGCCTCCGGGAGGAAGTCTCAGAGTTTCTGGATTCGGGAAAACCCCTGCTTGGCATCTGCAACGGGTTTCAAGTCCTGTCGGAAGCGGGCATTCTTCCTTCGCGTTCGATAGGCGAGCGCAGCATGGCCTTGCTCGAAAACCAGTCAGCGCAATTTGAAGACCGCAAGGTGCGGCTTGCTGTCTCAGAGCAACCTTGCATCTGGACTGAAGGCCTGGCGGGAAGCATCCTGGAAATGCCTTCCGCGCACGGTGAGGGACGCCCGTTGTTCCGGTCCTCTTCTCCACGCATTGCGCTGCACTACGCCAGCTCGTCTGGCGCGCCGGCCCTGGACTATCCTGACAATCCGAGCGGTGCTCCGGACGCGATTGCCGGAATCACGGACGAAACCGGCCTTATTCTCGGCCTTATGCCGCACCCGGAACGCGCTTCCCTTCCGGCGCACGATTCCCAGGACGGCCTGACGATTTTCAGGAATTTGGCCCGATGGCTCGCACACTAATTAAACTCAACTTCCCCAAAGACTCCGCTTCCTTTTTACTGCGTGCCGCCCTTGCCCAGCCTCCTTTTAACGCTACTTGGCCTAGAGCCCTACCGTTCCTGATGGCGAAGTGGCCGAGGCTTGCGGCGCTGCATTTCCCCACAGTGCCAGGCGTGTGAAGGTATAAGGTTAAGAGGACCGTAACCGAGCAAAATTAAATCCACAGCGGCGATCCCAGCCACGCGTCGCGCCTACTGGCTCCCCATCAGTGCCTGGGGAAGAGGAACCCAGTTCAGCTGCATGGCGATGGACTTGTAGTTTGCTGTTGAGGTGACGGACGACATCCACACCGAGTCGCCGTTGTCGACGCCGACAAACCAATTCCTTGGGTTGACCGAGGGCAGGGGCGGCAGCGCGGTCCAGCGTTTCGCGCCCAGGTCGTACTCGTAGAGACCAATGAGCCAGCTTCGACCGCTAATGAACGCCACCCTTGCCAGGAGCCCACCCGAGGGCAAGTACGCTACCCCGTGCACGACTGTGCGGGCGAACAGCGACGATTTTAGGAGACCTGGCGGCCACGGCGGCAGCCCAGTGTGCACGACCTCGGAACCGGCCCCGTCGGCCCCGACGTCTGCGAACGCCTCGCTCTGGGGTAGCCAGAACCAGATCCTGCCGCTCGTAATGCCCATGGATAGGTCCCCTCCTCTGTTTGATCCCTGATTAATACCCTTGCTTTCGGGGGGGAAGTCCGCAAAAGTGAAAAAGCTGCCAATCTGCGTCCCGTTCTCGTCGTACTCAAGCAGGACCGGTGCGCGAACGGGCGGCACTCCAATCCCTGGGCCGCTGCTCAACACCCAGATGTGGTCGCTGGCGTCCACCTCGACCGCTATCGGCCCCGTGGGGTTCATGCGCAATGCGTGGGCCAGCTCACCGGCAGGACCGTAGATCAGGAGGGCCCCTGCCGGTTCGACGGAGGCGTCCTTAACAAATGCGGCCGCCACAGCCACGAGGCCCGACGGCCCGACGGAGACGCCCCAGACGGCGCATACCTTCGCGTCCGGCACGGCTGCAAGTGGACTCAGGGACTCGACGTTGGTTCCGTTGCGGTCAAAAACCTGGATCTGCGGAGAGGTGGCGTCCGACGTTTCCAGCGTAAAGAAGATCGCCCGACCGTTCTCCGCCCGCACCCCTCCGCCAGCGGAGACCCAGAAGGTTACGGGAGCCGCGCCGGTGCTTGGTAACCCAGCGGCAAGCACTACCGCGATGCAGAGGCCCGCAACAGCCCTGAGCAACGCAGAAAGGGAGACATGACACCGACAGCCGTTCGCCCTGTTTGACATATCGCCCACCTCCTACTGTTCGTACATACAATCATCGGTGTTCTGACACCCTACACAATCTGTGTCCCCATTGTACGTGCAATTGGTGCAGCAGTCCTCCGGGTTCGCAACGTGCGTGCAGCCGTACCACGTGCAGCCCGTGTCAGAGCAGTACTCCATCGTTTTGCAGGGGTTGGCCTCAGAAGTGTTGGCCGGACGGCAGGTGTCGCAAACCTCGCCGTAAGGGCCCGTGTTCGAACCGCTGCAGCCGCCCGTCGGGTCAGGCGGGAGGCCCGCGAACATTCCGATTATTAGGCGCTTGCCGTGACGCGCGACCACCCTCAGCAGCTGAGGTGGCACAGCCTTCACGTGCACTGTGCCGGGGCGCGTGTACCCGACAAGCAGCAGCGCCGCCAGAGCGAAGGCGACCGCCGAACTGTAAAGTGCTCTCATCGTATCCTCCTTTTCGAAGCTCCGCCGTGTAATGCCCAAGAGGCTGCAGATAATTCTAGGGTATCCCTCGTGTCTACAAACAGCAGGCTGTCGCCATTTTTAACCTGGGCCAGAGCCCCGTCGGCGGTAATTGAAGCAATCGAAGCGATCTCATAAAAGCACCTTAGCTGCTGCAGGACAGTTTCCGTCATTTACTCTCCGTCTCGCGAGACGACAAGTCGTAGCCCTCGGACTCGCACGCGTGCGGGCCATCAAGCCAAGCCCTGCCCTCCGGGCGAGGACCGGAAAGTTCTTCTTTGCTGCCCACCTGCCACCCTCTGGCTGTTCTTGAATTGCCAATCAAAGATGCTACAGAACGAATGGCAGACATGCTCCGCAAGAATTGGCACCTTTCCGATACTATTTGGCTACTTTTCCGGCTTTCTTGTCATGGCCGTGAGGCCATTCGCGCGAAGAACCTCCAAACGGTAGCTCCGGGGGGTAGCCCCAGCGACTCTCTTGAATACCCTTTCAAATGTATCCAGGCTGCTAAATCCCACGCTAAAGGCGATATCAGTTATGGAGCGATCGGAGGTCTCGATGCTCGCAGCGGCTTGGCTAACTCGGTAAGCCTGTATGAACTCATGAACTGTAATGCCGGTTTTGCGCCTAAACGCCCTCGAGAAAGCGGTCTTCTCCATACACGCGGTCATCGCCATTTGTGTTAGCCCAACCGATTCGCCGAAGGATTTCTCCAGGTACTCGAGACTCTTTCGAATGCTCAAATAGTACTGAGCCCTCTTCCACACGTCGGCCCCAATGAATTTCGGAGTCCCACTCTCACCAGTGTCCATGACGCCCTCCCAAAGAAAACCCTGTGGAAGTTCACGGGTGAAGCCGCTACAGACTCCAGTTGCGAGAAAAAGCTGGACGGTTGTTGGTCGCGGAGAGGTAAAAGACGAGCAGGGAGCAAGAGAACGTCAGGTAAACGCTCACCGTCCATGACTCTCTCCGATGAACACCATTTACCTGATAAACCGTTGCCCGTCAAGTACCCAAATGACTTATGTATAACTTCGAGATGCTATCCGATATATCTCGTAGTTGGTACACAAACATTGGACGTGGTTATTGGCTATAGCTCGCCTATGGGGTACGATTGACCAAGATTGTGTGCGTAAGGGAAGATCAGCCTATGTCATATCTGCGACCGGAGGAAGTGCTTTCGCCGAGGAGTCACGTCGGCGGCGTGCTAGAAGTCATCCATGACCCAGGCGAGAACAGGATGAGTGTCGCTAGGATTTTATACGACAAAACCGAGTCGATCGCTGCGCGCTGGAACGGCAACGACGAACAACCACTGGGAAGCCCGGTGGTGCGCGGCCATCCCACATGGCTATTGGTGGATAGTTATCTCGCGGGTGACGTTGAGGCTGCCGCGCGCAGGGCTGCAGAACAATCGCCAAACAGCTTGATCTCGAAATACCGTGAAATGGCCCAAGATGCGCATCGCGAGGACGAGGCAGCAGAATGGATTGAGGCGTTGAGGGACGATGTACCCGCGCAGAGGCAAGGTCTGAGTTCGACGCCGTCACTCGCCGGGGAGGACCGGCCACCTTCACTGCACGGCAATTAGGAGGTTTTATGAGATGCCTTTCGGAAGGTCAGTTGCGCGCCAAAATCGATGGCGAATTGAGCCGCGAAGAGTTGCTCGAACTTGATCGCCACATGAGTTCTTGCGAAGAGTGCCGCAGGCGCATGCAGACGCTGGAAACTGAAACACTGCTTGTTCAAAGAGCGCTTTCGACTCTAAATCCGGCTGATCACCTGGCGAAGGATGCCCGGATCGCCTTCGCTGATTCTCAGGCCAGGCACCAAGACGCCCCAACGCCTCGTGGAGTGGGTAGGTCCGTGGCCGGCGCCTTTTCCGCTCATCCCCTTCCCGCCTGGTGTAGCGTGGCTTTTGCGGCGCTGATTGTCGTCTTGGTTAGTTTTGCTCCGGCCCGCAGCCTGGCCCAGCGAGTTTTAGCCATGTTGCGAGTGCAAAGGGTTGCCGTAGTCCCAGTCACGCTCAACGCCATGCCGGGGCGGAATACGATGGAAACGGTAAGCCGCATTCTTTCCGATCAAGTAACCGTAACATTGTCTCCCGGCAAGCCACAGATAGTCGCGAGCCCTTCCCAGGCGAGCCAGCTTGCCGGCTTTCAGGTGCGCACGCTTACTGGCCAGTCCGCAGCACCACAAATCTCTGTTCGCGGCGAGCTAGCCTTCGTGATGACACTCAGCCAGAGCCGTCTCGAGGCAGTGCTGAGCGCACTCGGCCGGCCGGATCTTGAGGTTCCTGCGTCCGTAGACGGCTCAACCATCGCCGTCCATGTTCCCAAGGCGGTATCGGTGGACTATGGGAACTGTCCACACCAAGCATCGCAACCTGGGCCGCAGCAGACCCCGCCCGCGGATGCAGCCGGATGCACGGCGATGGTCGAAGTGCCCAGCCCCACAGTCAGTGTCCCACCCAGCCTGAATATTAATCAACTGGCGGCGCTGGCGCTTCAGGCGATCGGCATGACCGCAGAAGAGGCGGAAGCCTTCTGCCAAACCGTAGACTGGAGTTCCACCCTCGTCGTTCCGATTCCGAGCGGAACCACAACATCCATGCAGGTCTCGGTGGATGGCGTTGAGGGAACGTTAATTAGCGGCAGCCCCCGTCACGGCCAGCCCGCCAAGTACGACCTGATTTGGGTCAAGAATGGAATTCTTTATTCTATCTGGGGCTTTGGCAGCGCCGAAAACGCCCTGGGCGGGGCGGGTTCGCTAAGCTAATAGGAACAGTGACGAGTTGGGCGTTGCTGCACATTTGCCGAGACTCGGCTCGGAAAATGTAATTAGCGCGAAGCGCCTTGAGTGCGGCTGCGGAGTTCTGAACCTCACACGCGTCTTGTTGTAGCCGTCGCCCCCCTTCCACTGACAAGCTCCGCGGGCCTGCTGCCCCGAAGGGGCAAACCGTGAATAGCCGCGGGTGAAACCCACGGGAACGAGGCGAAAAACACGTTTCGGCCCTGAAGGGGCCGAACAACACCCTGGGGGATCGGGGCTGATTTTGCAGGCGTTCGAACGCTACGGTCCCCTGCAGTTTTCCGCAGGTTGCACCTGCGGCTATTCACCGTAGGCCCCTTCGGGGCCAGGACTGCATAACCGTACACCGCGGCTCATTGATTGCCGAAACCCGTATGCCCTCGCCTGAATCCCTGGCTTCGTCGAGCCCTGCCATTCAGACACGCGGCCTTCGCAAGCAGTTTGGTGGAAAGGTCGCCGTCAAGAGTCTCACTCTCGATATTTCGCGAGGCGAGGTTTTTGGCTTCTTAGGTCCAAACGGCGCCGGCAAGAGCACATCCGTTAAAATGCTGCTTGGCCTCGTCACGCCCACGGGCGGCAAAGCGTCCGTCCTGGGATTTCCCGCCGGTAGCATCGAGGCCCGCAAGAAAACCGGTTTTCTCCCCGAGCATTTCCGCTTTTATGACTGGCTCACGTCAGCAGAACTCCTTCGCCTGCATGGCCGCCTTTATGGCATGCGTGACGTGCAACTGCGCAAGCGCGTGCCTGATCTCTTAGAGATGGTCGGTTTGGCTGCCCACCGCGATAACCGGCTTCGGGACTTCTCTAAAGGCATGATGCAGCGCGTTGGACTCGCGCAGGCCCTGCTGAACGAGCCCGACCTCATCATTCTGGATGAACCCACGTCGGGCCTCGATCCTGGCGGCAGGCGGTTGGTGCGCGACATTATCAGGACACAACGCGACCGGGGCGCGACTGTTTTTCTGAACTCTCACCTGTTGAGCGAGGTGGAAATCACCTGCGACCGCGTTGCCTTCATTAAGCACGGCGAAGTTCTCGAAATCCGCCGGCTCGCGGGGTCGGTGGAAAATGAGACTGCAGTCTGCGTGCAAGCGCGCAAGTTCGGCCCGGAAATACTGGCCGGGCTAGGGCACTGGGCTTCCGGCATTCAATCTGGAGATCAACAAATTACCTTCACCGTAGCTTCAATGGAAGCGCTGCCCATCATCCTGCGATACCTGGTGTCACACGGCGTGGATGTTTACGAAGTCACTCCCCAACGCCTCTCCCTGGAGGAATTATTCTTGCAGATTGTCGGTGAGGATGGAGGCCTGTGATGGGTGTCTGGATCATGGCCGGTGTGACGTTCCGGGAAGCGGTGCGCAAGAAAGTGCTTTGGACGGCGCTGGCCGTTGGATTCCTTTTCCTCGCTCTCTTCGGCACAGGTCTCCATTACCAGGTAAAGGACTTGGCGCGCGCCAATCCCGTGATCCGCCGCCAGGTTCCCAACGGGATACTCATGGTGGGCCTCTATGCTGTGGATTTGCTCGCGATGGTGATCACCGTGCTCGCCTCGGCAGATACCCTTTCCGGAGAAATTGCTTCCGGGACCATTCAAGCCGTCGCCACCAAACCCGTCATGCGCTGGGAAGTGCTGCTGGGTAAGTGGCTCGGATTTGTGGGCATGATGACGGTTTATATCGTCGTCATGGTCGGCGGATTAACATCCGTAGCGTATCTCCTGAGCGGCGCAACAGCGTTGCATCTCGTGCGCGGAGCGTTTCTGATCTGGCTGGAAAGCGTCGTCCTGCTTGACGTCAGTCTCCTTTGCGGCGCTACGTTTTCTACCCTCACCAACGGGGTTCTGGTTCTAGGACTTTACGCCCTCGCTTTCCTGGGTGGATGGATCGAGCAGGTGGGCGCCGTCACCCATAGCCCTCGAGCCGTCGAGGTTGGCATCATCGCGAGCATCATCATGCCCAGCGAGTCGCTCTGGCGCCGCGCCGCTTTCGAGATGCAGGCTCCCCTGGTAGGCGCTCTCAACATCTCACCCTTCAGCAACGCCTCCGTGCCAAGCCTCGCCATGATTGCATATAGCACGATCTATTTGACGGTCGCCCTCGTTCTCGCTCTCCGGTCCTTCAGCGCACGCGATTTGTAATTGCTGGCCGCGCGCCAACCCGCAACTCGAAATGCCGCGTTAGAACAGCAAGCTCCGAAGGATCGACGCCAGTCCAGCCCAGGCCGAAGCGCCATAACCGTTGGCTTAAGCGCCTTATCCCAGCTAGAATGCGAGAAAAGTCGGTATTTTGTCGGGCATCAGAAGTCTTAACTTCCACATTGCCGACAACTCTTCCCTTGACGCGTAACGGAAGGTTAGCCTGTTAGACGGCTTGGAACTGAGAACGGTGTGCCCGAAGTTAGGGCAGCTACCTTCGCTATTGTATCTTCCGTGAGGCCTGGTGCCTGCAAGTGTTGCTCCAGCCATAGCCCGCTTTTGGCAATCTTCGGCTTGGGAGAATAGCGACCCAACCAATTGAAGGATGCACAGCATTCGCCGCACGCTGCGAGCGTTCCGATCAGTTCCGCCTCTAGTCCCTTGGAGCCCATGCGCTGATCTTGACCTTCCAACTCGATCCACCGGAACGTAAACCGCTCTCGGAGAATACGCGTTACTTGGTGCTCGACTTGCCTCTCCTTTTCCACATCTCGTCTGAAACGGTCCTTCGCGCGGGCGGCCCGAGTAGTGAAGTCGATCTCCCAGACCGCTTCGTAGGGATCGGCGTCGCGGTGCAGGAGCGCACGGCCGATGTTCTTACGGAAGACGCTGCGGTCTTTGGGGGCCGCTTGGTCCCTACTGAACGCCGTCTTCCGCTCATTAACTACGTAGTGATCTGCTATGCGCGAGCGAAAATTGCCTTCGCGGTGCGTCCCGACGCGTACGATCCGCGGGCGGTCGTCACCATGACCCCAGCACTCACCTGTTTCGCAGAAGAAGTAGATCCCGTTCCGGGGAAGTTGCTGCAAAGAGAAAGGCCAGGCAAATTCGGGAAGGACGTGGACAAACTCGTGGAGTCGCTTGCACATCAAAGACAAGTTGCGCCTCCCAACGTGCATATCTTCAGACCCAACCCATCCGAGCTGTGCCATGCTTTTTTCAAACCCGCTTCGATTAGCTGCGAGACGGCTTGCCCTTCTGCGCGAGGAACCTTCACCATGGCTCCGCCACCATCAGAGACAGGCGAAACAAGTGTCGCCGCGAGGCCGGCACTACTCCAGCTTACCCGTTTGATCAGCTTGGCATAGTTAGTTGTGCTGGACATAACAGCCATGACGAATCGGATACCACTGCGGCAAGCATAGTTCAAGAGACATTCTTCCAGGACGCCGTTGGGCCAATCAGACAAGACGAACCGCCTCTCATACATGCCTATGGGTTCGTCCGCCAGAAGAAGTCCGTAACCTCCACTTACAACTACGACATGCCTTTGTTCAGCGAGGGCCGCACCAATCGATTCCGAGGCATATTGGTAGAGATGCCCTGCGTACCTCCGGTACGCGGACATCAGCGTGGTCTCATCGACGTGTGCTTTCATTCGCAGCTCGGCTCGTGCTTTTGAGAGCCTTACGCGGTTGGCAGAGTCCACTTCCGAAAGGATCGAAGGGCCATGTCCGGGCATGCTTCCCTCTCGCTTGGCCCCCGAGCAAGGGATGACGAGCAAGCAATCTCGGGATAGCCGGAGGAGAGGAGGTGTATCCATATGTCCCCCTAATGGCGTCGCGTTGAGAGATACCCCCAAATTTCTAAATCGTCGAATATAACTGGCCAATCTTTTTAGTCACACCTCTAAACGCTGTAGCTCAGAAGCGTTCTTCTTCTCCAGTTGGGATTGTTCTCTTCAGGAGGAGGGGCACTGCTTCCGGCTCAGATCTTGGCAGGTCAGCGCCGGGGCAGAGCCCCTATGAACCACAATTCTTTTTATCCCACTTTCTGCCGCGCTGCACAAGCTCGAAACCGACTCGGCTTGTGATGTCGAGAACATCATGCTGCGGCGATGCCCGGTTTGCGAGCGCCATTCGATCGTCGGTCACGGTCGCTGGCGCACTGAACCATAGCCGGATCGGGCGCCTGGAACAGCGAATCAATTCGAACGATGCCAGTGAACCAGTCGACGCACCCTTAGCAGAGGGTTGCGAGCCGACTCTCTTGATGCCCATTTCCTTTCTTCATGTTTCTTCATGTTCGGTTTGCTTCTGTGCCATGTCCAATCGCTCAGCGATACGTGATTCTCTCCATGACCTCAGGATACCGAGCTCCTTGTATCGCAATTCTTGACGCGGCGCTTTCGATTTCACGGAGATCTTCCTGCGTCAGTTCGACTGCGGCTGCCCCGATGTTCTCCTCCAGCCGCGCCAGTTTAGTTGTGCCGGGAATAGGAACTATCCACGGTTTCTGGGCCAATAGCCAAGCGAGCGCGATCTGGGCAGGTGTTGCCTCCTTCCGTTCTCCAATGCTGCGAAGCAGATCAACTAGGGTGTGATTCGCCTTAAGAGCCTCCGGCGTAAAGCGAGGGATTTGACTGCGGAAATCGGAGTTGTCGAACCTTGTATCTTCGGTGATCTTCCCCGTTAGGAAGCCCTTGCCCAGAGGGCTGTAGGGGACGAAGCCTATTCCGAGTTCCTCAAGGGCCGGCAGCACTTCCTCTTCTGGGCGTTTCCACCACAGCGAGTATTCACTTTGGACCGCCGTGACCGGCTGGACGGCGTGCGCGCGACGAATCGTCTTGGCTGCGGCTTCGGAAAGGCCGAAGTGCCTCACCTTGCCAGCCTGAATCAAATCCTTCACCGCGCCCGCCACGTCTTCAATCGGAACTTCCGGGTCCACGCGGTGCTGGTAGTACAGATCGATGACATCGGTCCGGAGCCGCTTGAGCGAGCCCTCTACGACTTCCTTGATGTGGGCTGGCCGGCTGTCCAGCCCCGCCAATCCTCGCTCTGCTTTGGGATCAATTCTCCAGCCGAACTTGGTGGCGATCACCACTTGCCTGCGGAAAGGAGCCAGGGCTTCGCCCACCAATTCCTCGTTCGTGTAAGGGCCATAAACCTCAGCCGTATCGAAGAACGTAACACCGCGCTCTACGGCCGAGCGGATCAGGGACGTCATCTCCTGTTTGTCTTTAGGCGGGCCGTAGGAAAAGCTCATTCCCATGCAGCCCAGCCCGATGGCTGATACTTCCAGATTGCTCTTTCCAAGTTTGCGCTTTTGCATGTCCTCAACCTCCTTCTAACCCCACTATAGCCTTCCGCACCAATGATGCGCACTGGCCGAGCGGATGCGTGCGCCATGCAGTTCGTGCGCACGGCTCAAACCCAGTGCTGGTGCCTTGAACAAGGGCGGGATCGGGCGCCTGAAAGAGTGTGTCGATGCGAACGGAGCCCGCAAACAGTCAAACGGCCCTTTCGTAGAAGGTTGTGAGCCGACTCTTTATGATCTCCATATCCAGCTCCTTTCGTTAACTAGAGTTGCAAGAAATCTATTTCGCACGGACGTGGCTCTCGCGGCCATCGAAGCGTGGGCTTGCGATGATATCTCTAGAACTGTTAGCATAGCGCACGATGAAAACGGTAGCCTTGAGCGCCCACTACGACGGAAAGAAGATCGAACTGGACGAGCCTTACCCATTGCCGGACAATGCACAATTGGTTGTGATCGTACTTCCCCAGGATGACGAGCGCCACGATTGGCTGCGGCTGTCCGCCCAAGAACTGGCGCGGGCCTACTGCGATAACGAGCCTGAATACACCGAGGCCGACGTCCACAAATGAACGAAGGCGACATCGTCCTCGCTCCACTTCCTCAAGCCGTGGCCGTATTAAGAATCGTCCCGCCGTTCTACTCCGCCGCCTACCACCTTTTGGTGATTGGCTAGTCTGCGGCGTCAGCACTCAAGTCCAGCAGCGCGTCGCCGATTTCGATGAACTGATCGCGCCCACCGACCCCGAGTCTGCGAATACGGGCCTGAAGGCGGCCTCCATCATCCGCCTGGGATTCCTTGCTGTCTTGCCGGAAACTGCGATGCTGGGCGCGATCGGCTCGATTTCACGAGAGCGTCACCAGCGGCTCCTCGTCAATCTCTGTCATCACTTGAGCGCGTAGCGAACCAAAGCCCGGACGCACGGGTGTACTTGGGACCAGGTGTTCAGCGCCTCGACGAGTTGCTCAAGCTCCCCGCTTTCGAATACTTGGCCAGCCAGAAAATGCACGTGCACGAATGGCTCACTCCACCCCTCGCGTTCGCGGAGTTCGTTTAGGCGCGCTACGGTTTGCTGAATTACCTCGAACGTGTGCCCGCCGTCTGCAACTCCAAACTTCGGCTCGCCATTTTCGAGGTCTTCGAATTCCTTCGGGTCAATATCGAGGATCGTCACGCGGAGCAGCCGACTCTTGTTATCAAACTCGAATTTGTCGCAGAGATAGATGATGCCCCGATTTTTCCGGTGGAAAGTAGAAGGGTTGTTTTCGACTGTATTTATTATGTCGCGGAACGACTTCTTCTTTTCAGACGCCGGCCTGACGTTGGCATTGCCGCGTTCTAGCTTCGCGGCTGCTGTAATCGGCGGGAAATCGAGCCCCCGAAATGATGCAAGCTCCCCTGGTAGGTGCTCTCAACATCTCACCCTTCAGCAATGCCTCCGTGCCGAGCCGGATATAGCGCGATCTATTTGACGGTCGCCCTCGTTCTCGCTCTCCGGTCCTTCAGCACGCGCGATTTGTAATTGCTGGCGCCCCGCCAATCCGCAACTCGAAATGCAGCGTTAGAATGGCAGGGGTGTGGCAGGCGGGGCGGCGATAGCCGGCGCGATGCTCACTTGCGGGCCGGCAGGAGGGGCACCCTTTGCACCGCCTCGCGCACTTGTGACTTGTTTTTTCCTGCAGCCTTCGGCGCGAAGTAATAGAGGATTAGGCCCCGGTCCGGCACAGAAAGGGCGCTTACATAGTACGCCGCGTCACCTCGAGTAAGCGTTAGCGTGCCAGAGCCTGAAGATCCCACGTCGGAGTGGCCATGTGAGGCGAGCAAGATCGCCACGTATCGTCCTTCACTACTCAGCAACAAACGCGTCTCGATGCCGGTACGGTCAAGCGTAAATCTGTAGTTGCCAGCCTGTAAAAGTATGGAGTTCCAATACGCACGGCAAGGCAACGTGAACTCATAGTCGTGGGCCGTCCCTCCCGCTGTCGCGATGCCCGTTGCAAAACATAGAACCGCAACCAATGAAAGGATTGTCTTCACTCGCGCTAGTTTCGCGATTATTCTCATATTTTCATCCTCTATCAGAATTCGTGAAGAAATGCGCCAATTACTCACATTCTTCGCGTAGGCTCACGCTAGACGCTTCCGAAACGCCGGACAATAGTTGGGGAATGAGTTTTGGCTGAGTTTGACGGGAGTAGCTAACTCCTTGAAGAGGCACGGGATTCGCGTTCTCTTCGGTCAAGCCACACGACGATTCCGCAAAGCCCGTGCCGCCTTGATCTCCAAACAAGGCCTCGAGCGTCAAAGTTGGAGGAGAGCGAGAGTGTTGAAGGGAGTTCGCAAACGCGGCATGATGAAGCCGGCCCGCCTACTACTAAGTTTCGGCAATCCGCGCCTTTATTTGAAACGGAGGCGCTCCAGGCAACGTATAACCATTGGTGGGCGCTTCGAAACGTTCTGACGACTATTTGACTCAATGATTCCCTTGGACCCAGATGCCTCAGCACCTCCATCGACACGCTTCGGGCCCTTCGAGCTTGACCGTCGGGCGGGAGAGCTCCGCAAATCGGGTGTACCTGTAAACCTGCCTCCGCAACCTTTCAAAATCCTGGCTCTACTCGCAAGCCGGCCAGGTACGCTTGTAACTCGCGAGGAAATCCACAAGCAGATCTGGGGCGAAGAAACCTTTGTGGATTTTGAGCAGGGTCTCAATTTCGCCATTAAGAAAATTCGTGCCGCCCTTGGCGATGACGCCGAAAAACCACGCTATATCAAGACGCTCCCTCGCAGGGGTTATCGTTTCATCGCGCCCGTTGCGCAGCCTGATTCCGGCGATGGCAACATCTCCATAACGGCCGAGGCACACGAGGGGACGCAGCGGGCGGTTACGGCGCTTGTTGATGCCGTCGTTGAGACTCACCGCTCGCGGGCCCGGTGGCGGGTTGCAGTGGTGGCGCTGGCCATGGCAGGCGCAGGGGCGCTGCTGGCGGCATTCAGAGGTTCAGGCCAATCCGACCCCTGACGAGCTTTAAATCGCACGCCGCCGTCCCAAGCTAACAATCCCCCAAGAAGATCCTCTCCTAACGGCGCGAGAGAGCCCGTCTTCGCATGCGCGAGCAGAGCGCGAGCGGCGCGGCGCTCGATTTCGCCCCAATAGTAGTCCGTCTCCTGGTAGAACCTCGAGATGCGTCCCAGCACAGGCCACTGCGAGCCGAATTTCAGGCAATTTACTTCCTGCTGGTTGGTCTTAAGGACCCTTCCGCAGCGGATGCATTTAAGGCGGATTCCTGCTTTTAGCTCCGCGTTGCTTCCTCCCTCAGTGGCGTCTGATGTCTCCATTTCTCCCTGCCGACGTCTTCAACCGTCACCATCTTATGCACGCTGTTTGCCGATAGTACGGCCCGATTACGCCAATCTTGCGTCTTCATTACGAGACTTCGATGCGAGGCGATGAGGCGGCCGGGTCGGAAATTCGCAATTGTAGCGGCGGGTTTACCCCGCCACACAGATTGGCGGCATAAAGCCGCCTCTACCACCCTGAAACCGAGGGCTTACCGAGGGAATTTATTTCGCCTGTTGTCGTAATAGCATACTATGGTTGAGAGAAAGCAGGCCGAGGTGATCTTTGCCCCAAAGTGAATCCGGCAAGAAACTGGTTTTAATTGACGCGATGTCGCTGGTTTTCCGTGCCTTTTACGCGCCAATGCAATTCGCCCTGGTTTCTCCGGCCGGCATGCCTACCAAGGCCATCTTCATTTTCGTCCGCACCCTGCGAAAAATCCTCCGCGAGCTCCAACCCGAATACGCGGCCGTCGCCTTCGATCTCTCTGCCCCCACGTTTCGCGACCAGCTCTTTGAGGTTTATAAGGCCAATCGTCCCGCGTTTCCGGAGGACCTGACCGTCCAGCTTCCTTTTGTCCGCCGCTTCTGCGAAGCGATGGGGCTCGCCATCGTCGAGAAGGAAGGGTTCGAAGCCGACGACGTCATCGGAACGCTGGCGCATGAGGCGTCGGCCGAGGGCTTGGATGTTTTCATCGTCTCTGGCGACGAAGACCTTTTCCAACTCGTTCACGACCGCGTGAAGGTGTTGAAGCCTTCGCGCAGCGCCAAAGAGCGAGATGGCGAGACACTTTGCGACGCCGCTAAGGTGGAAGAGATCATTGGCGTCCGGCCTTCCCAGGTGGTTGATTGGCTCGCGCTCACCGGCGATTCGAGCGATAACATTCCGGGCGCGCGACCGATGCCGGGAAAGGAGCCGGCTGGCGAGGCGGGAGCCAAGAAGCGAACATATATCGGGCCGAAGGGCGCAACGGAGCTGATCCGGCAGTTTGGGACCGTCGAAGCAGCTCTCGATAATTGGGCCAGCGCTTCCAAACAAAGCTATCGTGATGCGCTTCGCGACTTTCGCGCTGAAGCGCTCCTCAGCAAACAGCTCGCGACCATCCGCACAGACGTGCCGCTGGGCGTTCGAATCCAGCATCTCGAGCGGGGCACGCCGGATCTCCCGGGGGTCACAGAACTTTGCCGGGAACTTGGCTTCCAGTCGCTTCTCAAGGAGCTCATCCAGGATTGCGCTGATATCGCTGTCGAGCCGGCTCGCCCGGCTGCGGAGGAGCTAACGACGCCCGGGCAGATTCAGGATTGGCTGCGCCATATGGAGCCGTCGGCCCCGCTCGCCCTGGCCGTCGCGATTGAAGGCGAAGAAGGATTCGGATCCCGACTGACAGCGATCGGAATGGCCGACGGTCACCGTCATGCCGTGGCGCCCTTGGAAACGAACGGCTCCCGCCAGAAAATCATTGCCGCCCTTCGCCCTTTCCTTGAGGAGCGCGGCCGCAGGAAAATCGTCCACAATTCCAAACTGCTTCGCTTGCTCCTCAAGCAGGA
>JASHOS010000139.1 GCA_030040995.1 Terriglobia bacterium
AACGAAATCGCACGAATGAAACTCGGTTGCTGGGAGGCGTCGGGAATGCTATGATGTCCGCAAATTTACCTAGGAGGGAGACGGTGAAAGGATCACTTCCAGCCGCAACGCTCGCCCTGTGCTGCACTATTATCTTTCCCGTCGCCATTCAAGCGCGAACCCCAGCTTTCGGCCGAAAGGCAGCGCAGAGTTCCTCAGAGCGCGTCATTACCGTCAGCAGGAGTGGCACAGTCTTCGCCAAACCTGACATGGGTATTCTGATTATGGCCATCGAAACGTCAGCTCCCGTTGCCGACCAGGCCGTTTCGAGCAATGCGCAGAAGGCCGCCGCAGTGAAGGCGGCGCTCGTTACGTTGGGTTACTCGCCAGACCGGTACAAGTTCTCTTCGGTCGTTTTGGGAAAAGTTGGAGGCGGGATGTACGGGCCCTATCAGCCTCAGCCTTCGGTCTCCGGCGTCGAGGCGTCTCAGTACGTCTACCTGTTCTTCGATGGACCCCAGCTTAGTGACTTGGCGCAGTCCACCGGAACGGCGGCGGTTATTGAGGCCTTAGGGAAGGTGGGGGCGGTCGGCATTAATGTTGCTGGTCGTGTTGGCGACCCGGGACAGGCGGCGATGATCATTTACACAGTTAAGGATTCGGAACCCTGGGAAAACCAAGCCGTGCAGCGAGCGGTTGAGCGCGCGCGCGGGGCAGCTCAGGCAATCGCCACGGCGATGCAAGTCCAAATTACCGGCCTGCGCTCAGTCACCGCTAGCTACCTTTCTGGCCGCTATATCCCTACGGCGGGGTTCGCGCAGCCGCAGCTCAAGGGATTGCCCTATAGTTTTTTCTCGACGAGAAGCGATGAGGTGCAGATTTCCGCCAACGCTACTGTGTCTTATAATTTCAAGTAGCAGCCTTCGCGCCTTGCAGAGTGGCGTTCTGCGGGACTCTGGAGCTTCGACACTCTCTTCTATTACCGCTGCTTACCACTCGAGTGGCGTCCGATCGCTAGGTAATGCTGGTCGAGCGCCTGACGGATCAGAATCTTGATGACCGCTTGTCGGCTGACGTTCAGCTCTTTGGCCGCGTTATCCAGTTCCTTGAGCATCGGCGCAGCGAAATCTATGTTCACTCTTTGAATCGGTCCCATCATGCGGCCTTAACATGAAGATCACGTCCGTCAAAACGCTGGTGGTTAATGCCGAGATGAGGAACTGGGTCTTCGTGAAAGTGGAGACCGATCAACCCGGGCTTTTCGGCTGGGGCGAAGCTTCGCTCGAATGGAAAACCCGAGCCGTCGTTGGCGCAGTCGAAGACGTCGCGCCGATGCTGATTGGCGAAGACCCGGGCCGCATTGAACACATCTATCAAAAACTCTATCGCCAGTCGTTCTGGCGAGTGGGTGTGATCGGCATGAGCGCCATCAGCGGGATCGAGCAGGCTTGCTGGGACATTCTGGGCAAATCGCTTAATCAGCCGGTTTATAAACTGCTCGGGGGCGAGGTGCGGGAGCGAGTCCGCATGTACACGCACCTTGGGGGCGGAAATATGAAAGCTGTTTACGAGACGTTTGACCCTGCTCCCCTGATTGACCTGGCCAATCGGGTTATCGCTGCGGGTTATACCGCCGTCAAAGTTGTGTGTGTGCCTTATTCCGAGCCGCTTATGGGGCCCGCTTATGTGAAGAAGTTTGCGCGGGCGATCGAGAAGCTGAGGGCCGCCGTTGGCGATTCGGTAGACATTATGATTGATTTCCACGGCCGCGCGTATCCTGCCATGGCCGTCGAATACATTAATGCCGTGGCCGAATTCCGGCCCTTCTTTTGCGAGGAGCCGGTTCCGCCTGAGAACGTTGCAGCCTTGCGGGAAGTGCGGCGAGCCGTGAAGGTTCCCATCGCGACGGGAGAACGCCTGGTGACGCGACACCAGTTCCGGGAGATTTTCGAGCAGCAAGCCTGTCACGTGATACAGCCTGACCTTTGCCATTGCGGCGGCCTGCTCGAAGGGAAGAAGATCGCCGCTATGGCAGAGGCTTATTACATGGGTGTGGCGCCCCATAACCCGCTAGGCCCGGTAGCCAACGCAGCCGCCCTGCACTTCGCCCTCTCGACGCCCAATTTCCTGATTCAGGAGGATATGCTTACGGACGTGCCGTGGCGGTGGGACGTAGTGAAGCACTCTCTCGAGACGCGCGATGGCTATTGGCTTAAGACGGATGCTCCGGGCCTGGGTGTTGAGGTAAACGAAAAAGAGGCGGCTAAACATCCATTCCAACAGGAAGTCATGCACCCTCTCACAATTCGTGCCGCGGATGGCGCCGTTCTTGACTGGTAGCGTGCAATTTAAAAAGAAGCAAGCCGGATAACGGAGGGGGCCAGGGTTCTGTCAAAGTTGGGTTCATTGTTGACAAGCGTCCGTCCGACTGCTTATCATTTAGATACCATGCTGGAAAGTTCGGTCTCGCTCGAAGCACTCGGCAAGTCCGGCTCCCCCTTGCGAGTTATCCCTCCTGCCGTCCACGCCGATGCCTCTGCCCGAGACTACGAATCCAGTCCGAAGCATCTTCCGCGGCTGCCATCAGCGATGAGCCCCAGCCGGCATTCAGGAACCACCCTTACACAGTCCCCTATCAAACTCCGTTGCCAACCAGGAAATCCTTCCTGCTCTGCTACCCGAACGAACAGAAAAGATTAAAATTACCGAACGAAGCTGTTATGTTATTGAAAACAAAGGCATGAACATTAGAAAAATGGCCCAAGCCGTTATGTTGCTGAAAACAATAAACTTACCTCGATATATCTGCTAAACATCTGAAATAAAACCACTTAATTCATAAGTTTCAGGCGCAATTGTAGCGGCGGGTTTACCCCGCCAACGGAATGGCGGCATAAAGCCGCCTCTACGCGCCTTAAACTAGGGTATCGATGGGCTTTGGTTGCGGCTCCGCCGCGCTGCGCTATCCCGCTACGGACGCAGCGAGGAGCGGCTCTTCATATGCCACGCCATCCCGGAAGAAAACCTGCTGCCTTGAGGTCGCGGAAACGCGGTTGCCTGGAATGAGGATTCCCACCAGGTTCAGCGGGTCAGCAGCCGGCAACCTTACCATCTCGCCCGTAGGGGCTGCGTTTCTCATAGCGCGCAGCGATTCTACAGCTAAAGGAGTGGCAAACTGCTCGCCAAGGAACCCGTCCACAAACCTTCCGCCGCGCACTTCACCGCGGTCTTCGAGGCGGCGGAAAATCACCAGCAGCTCTCGCCACTTCAACTCAAAGCTCTCGCGCACGACGAGATCCCGGAAGACAACTCCGTAGCGGCGAAGCAGAATCCTGCAAATCGCCTCCGCCGCTCGCGCGCGATCGTGCGGCGCGCTGGAAAACAGGAGCGACCAGCGGCCGGTACTGTGCCGGGGCCGAGACGTTTTCCCTCGTCCTTGCCCGGCACGCCGCTTCGGATCGATTAGCGCCCGCAGGTTGTCGAATCCATCGGCGGTTACAAGCCCTGCCGCGACCAACTCCCAAAGCGCCGTTTCAACTTCTGATTTCAGCCGCCCTGTGCCCCGGACAATATCCGCAAAGAACGATGCTCCACGGTGTTGGAGAAATTCCAGAGTTTGCGCGCCCGCGTGTGACAAGCCTGCGGGCGGGTCTGTCCCACCTGGGCCGGGCGACATACCTTCCGGGCCTGGGTCACGCGGGATCATCCAATCGGCCTCCTCGCGAATGAAGAACGTAATGGGGGCGGCGCTCGATGGAACCACGCGGCGAACGGTGCGGACTTCACCATCTTCACCTGCGTCTAAAACAGCTGAATGCGGCGACATTCGGCCCCAGCCAACGACGCCGGTCAGGCATAGCTCGTCGAGCATCGCCGGAGCGTAATCAGCCACGCGACGCGAGAAAATCTGTGCTTCCCATGAACTCGCGCTACAGTCAAAGCCCGCCAATTGCCTGATGATTTCCAGAAGGCCTCGCTGGCCCCGAACTTGGGTGCCGGGCGCCACGTGTTGCCAGCGCAAGAGCCAGTTGAAGAACTGCGTGGGCGTGACGGGCGCGATCTGGGCGCGCAGAGTCCCAAGTGTCTGGCGATGAATTCGTGCGAGCAGCCGTCTTTCGCACCATTCCTCGTCTCCGGTTTCCGTGAAATGGCCCCGCAGCACCACCCCGCTGGCTTCGAGGCGCGCTAAGGCTTGGTTTACGTCCGCGGTTGTAATTCCAAGCGTCCGCGCCAAGCCGCCTGCGGTCGCTGGTCCAAGGCAAGCCATCCAACCCCGCATCATTTCCCAGACAGCGTCCCCGTGGCTGGGCGCAGAAGCATCGAGGTGGGCGAGCCCATCCTGAATTTGCGAATCCGGGAAAATGGCGAGAAACGTCTTCGCCTTTTCGGCGCTCACCCACCGCGCCTCGTCTTTGCCAAGGGCGCGGGCGGCGCGGCGCTCGGAGGACAAGGCGTGAAGATGGCTGCTCCAACGGGATTCGACTGTTCCGCCCCCTGGCATCACAAAATCTTCGGGCAGAGCAACCAGGGTGAAGAGGGCGTCGGCCATCTCATCCGCATTCCGAACGTCCGGCCACGCCTCTTCGCGTACTTGCTCAATGGCGGCGGGATCGAGCCGGCCGAGAGCCTGCATCGCCGCTTCGGGCAAGGCACGCCTCATCTCGACCGCGCGAGCGCGCCGTTCTTCGAGCGGCGCGTCATCAAGGTAGGCATACGGGTTCGCGTTCAGAATTTCGTGCGAAAAAACCGAGGGTGCCGGCGTATCCACAGCGAGACATTGGAGGGCTCCGCCAGCGATATCGGCGAGCACCCGCTTCAGGCCGTCGAGGTCCATGGCCTCGTGCAGGGCATCCTTCATCACTTCGCGGACGAGCGGATGGTCAGGGATGTGAATGTCACCGACAATATTTTCCTGGCAAGCAGCGGCTTCGGGGAAAACCGCAGCCAGCAGATCGTCCGCTCGCATCCGTTGGAGGTATAACGGAACCTTGTGACCGTTCCGGAAGCGCAACAAGGACAAGGAACGGCTGGCGTCCCAGCGCCAGCGCGTTTTGAAGATCGGCGAGTCCAGAACCGCCTGCCTCAGAACCGCTTCCACCGAGCCTGCGTCGAGAAACCGGAAGACGTCCGCCAGCGGGAAGCTGTGCTGCTCGCCCAAGGAGATGTTGAGACCGTTTTCAGTGGCCGCCGCCTGAAGCTCAAAATTGAAGGAACGGCAGAACCGCTTGCGAAGCGCCAATCCCCACGCTTTATTGATTCGGCCACCGAAGGGTGCATGAATAATGAGCTGCATTCCGCCTGCTTCGTCAAAAAAACGCTCGGCCACGATTCTGGTCTGCAAGGGGACTGCGCCGAGCATCGCCTGGCCGGAAGCCACATACGCAACAAGCTGTGAAGATGCTAATTCATCCAGACCGCATTCCCGGTTGAGCCATGCGCTTGCCTGAGAAGCGCAAATCGCGGCAGTCGGCGCCTGACCGTTTGCGAGAGAGATCTCCTGAGGCGCCTGTGTGTCTCCCTGCGGGTTATTGGTGAGAAGGCCGGAGCTGACGATTTCTCTGAGTTCCGACACATGGCGGGATAATTCTTCGGTGCGCGCAGGAGCTTCCCCCCTCCAAAAAGGCACATTCGGCGCGGCTCCATGCGCATCTTCTACCAGGAGACGGCCACTCGCCGATTCAACGCGGCGTATGCGCCACGAGGTGTTGCCGAGCAGCATTACGTCACCCCGCATGCTCTCAACCGCGAAATCCTCGTCCACCGTGCCTACCACAGCTCCTTCCGGCATGGCGACCACGGTGTAAAGCGCGTTGTCGGGAATCGCGCCGCCCCCGGTGACGGCGGCCAAACGGCTGCCCCGCCGCCCAACCAATCGTCCGTTCACGCGGTCCCGGTGAAGGTAGGCGGCGTAGCGGCCGCGCTGGGCAGCGACGCCGTTGGAAAGCATCTCGACGATCTCGTCAAATTCCTTGCGGGCAAGGTTGCGGTAGGAATAGGAGCGCATGACGAGGTGATACAAGTCGTCTTCTTTCCAGTCCTCGCACGCGCACATCGCAACAATCTGCTGTGCGAGCACATCAAGCGGAGCGTCAGGAATCTGAATCGCGTCGAGGGCGCCATGGCGGATGGCGCGAACGAGCGCGGCGCACTCAACCAGCTCATCGCGGGTCATCGCGAAGATGCGGCCCTTGGGGACGGCGCCGCGCCAGTGCCCCGCGCGTCCGACGCGCTGCAGCGCAACGTTAATAGAACGGGGTGAACCAATCTGGCAGACCAGGTCTACGGTGCCGATATCAATGCCCAACTCGAGAGACGCCGTGGCCACCATCAGTCGCGCCTCTCCGGATTTCAGCTTCTTCTCTGCCGCCAGCCGGAGTTTACGCGAGAGGCTGCCATGATGCGCTGCCACCGCGGCATCGCCGAGGCGCGAAGCCAGATGATGCGCGGTGCGCTCGACAAGCCGCCGCGTATTCACGAAAACGAGCGTCGAGCGGTGCTCGCGCGACAGGGCCGTAATGCGGTCGTAAATCTCATCCCACATTTCATTCGTCGCCACCGGGCCAAGCTCGCTCGGCGGAACTTCAACGGCAAGGTCCAACTGCCGCCGGTGGCCAACATTGACGATGGCAGGCTCGGGGTGCCCGGTGCCGCCAAGGAAGCGCGCCACAAGCTCGACCGGCTTTTGGGTGGCCGATAAGCCGACGCGCACCGGCACGCGCCGCTCCGGATTCGAGCTGGCAACCAGCGCATCCAATCTTTCCAGGGAGAGTGACAGGTGAGCGCCGCGCTTGTCGTCGGCCATCGCGTGGATCTCATCCACAATGACGGTCTCGACGTTTCTCAGAACGGCGCGGCTCTTTTCCGCGGTCAGCAAAATATAAAGCGACTCCGGCGTGGTCACCAGAATGTGCGGAGGATGGAGCAGCATGGCCCGCCGTTCCGGCGCCAGTGTGTCGCCGGTTCGCACGGCCGCGCGGACCTCTGCCGCCGGCAAACCCTTGCTGCGAACCAGCTCCGCAATCTCGCGCAATGGGACTTCGAGATTTTTGTGGATGTCGTTTCCCAGGGCCTTCAGCGGTGAAATATAGAGAACTTCGGTGCGATCCTCGAGCTCCCCGGCCGCCGATTTAGAGATCAGGCGGTCAATGCAGGCGAGGAATGCCGCGAGCGTTTTACCCGAGCCGGTAGGCGCGGAAATCAGGACGTCGTTCTTCGCCAGGATGTGGGGCCAGCCCTGTTCCTGAGGTTCGGTCGGCGCACCGAAGCAGCGCGCAAACCACTCCCGGACACACGGGTGCGCCCAGGGAAGCAAATTGGGGAACTCGCTCATGGGTATATTTTAGACTCTTATGTTGCTTATGACGTAATGGGCTACGCTTGGTCAGAGGTTTTGAACTCCGCCCAGGGTCCGGCGAGCATGTCGCGGAGGAGCGGTTCCTGCCACGAATATTGGGGATGAGCTTCAATGAAGGATTTCGCCAGGAAATCACCGCCGCAGGGATGGCCACGGCGGGCGGCAAAACGCATTTTCGCAGCCATATTTGAATCGGTAACTTTGCCTGTTACCGAACCGCCGGGATAGTGAGGACCCCAGTCAAAAACCTTGCACCCCACCGGGTCGAGATCACCGTGGCCGCACAAGGTGTGCGTGCCCGGCGCCTCTTTCTTAAGATAGGTGTCATAGTGGTCGGAAATGAACTGCTGAGCGTGCTGCGTGGTAATCTGCCCTTTCCATTGCTTCATAAGCTGATGCCACCGCACGCGCCGAGCATTCGGAGACTGCGAGAGATCGTGAATATCGAACGTGGTGTCTTCTGCCAGCACTTTCGGATCTTGAGCCTCGTTGGAGCTTACGTAATAGCCGTCGTTCCCACGCCAGACCCGATGCGCCTTTAAGCCCAGCTCGAAAAGCGCGATCTCGCCCGTCTTATGGTCACCCAGCAGCCAGTCGTTGGCGTACCCGCCGTTGTTCTCCTTCAGCATGATGGTGACGTACTCATCGATTGATGTGGCATACTGCATGGCTTTGCGCGCACGCACGAACTCCGGCGTACCGGCCGGATTCCATCCGTTAAATTGCGTGATCGTTGTTTCGGTGATCATCATGCCGGCATCGTTGACCCCAAAATCGTCGTCGCTGGTGATAACTCCCGGGAAGCCATCCATGAGAATGCGATGGCCGTGCTGGGGAACAATATCAAAAATCATGTTCCACCGCTCGCCGTGGAGATAACTCGTCCACGCGTTATGAGCGATGACGATCTGACGATTGCTTGTATAACTCCCGGTCGCAACGAAAGCGCTGCAATTGCCGGGACTGGTGATGTGGTGCGGGCTCGAAGCGTTGTGGCGAGTGTTGTACCACGGAACGTAGTAATCCGCCAATTCCTCCATCGCGTTGAGCCAAATGACGTCGTCCAGCTCCATGCGGACGCCACGCGCCTGCAGGCCTTGGTGGATGCCCTCGATCTCTTCCTGGTATTCCGGGTCGACCTTCGGCCAGAGAGCGCGCGCCGACCGGCGGAAGAAGTCGCGGTCTTTACCGGTGCCGCGAACGTTGGTAAGGGACACCGTCTGGAATCCGTCCCAAATTTGCGGCGCGAGTAGGTATCCGTGCTGAAAACCAATCTGAGAGGGTGTACCTTGCAGATGAACGTAGACCCAGCGGTCGCGCGAAAACTTATAGGCGCCTTCAAGGCGAGGATCCGATGATGCCGGAATCGGCATCGCGGCGGGGGCTGCCGAGAGCCCTTTTGACGGCTCGGCCGTCCCACCTAAAAGCGCCCCTGCTCCGCCCAATAGAACGCTCAAACCGAATTCACGACGCTTCATTCAACCCTCCGTTACGCCTTGCAAATCTCCGAGGCAGCAGTGTAACCGCTTTTGACCGCGCTTTCAATGGTGGCAGGCAGCCCGGTTTGCGTCCAGTCACCGGCAAGGAATAGACCACGGACGGGAGTTCGCGCAGGGGGTCGGAAAGCGGCTGAGTGGATATCCGGCGAAAACGTTGCGAACCGTTCCTTGATCGCCAGCGAGTGAAGCAGGCGGGCTTCCCTCGCCGTCGGAAACAGATCCTTAAGTTCACGATGAGCCAGCTCGACCAGCTCAATCTTGTCTTTATGGATATGTTCGTGGGCGCCGCTGATCACGAGGCTGACATAATGCTGACCCGACCCGAGAAGTTTGCCCTTATTAAAAAGCCATTGAATGTTCGTGTCGCGCAGACCCACGAACTCCAGGTCGGTCACGGCGCGGTCAAACCAGAGATTGAGGGAAATGATCGGAGCAGGGCGGAGAGCCGTGAACGCCGCAAACAATGCCCGATCGTTCAGCAAGTCTGGGGGAAGGAGCCGGACCAGTTGGAAGGACGGAACGGCGCTTAACACGGTCCTGGCATGAACCACCGTGCCGTCCGCGATCTGTACTCCCTGGCAAGCCGCACCCGCGCCTGCCCGGGCTTCGGAGATCAGGATACCGGTCACGTTGCGGTTGAGTTCAACCTGCCCCTGACGGTTTCGGATGAAATCGGCCGCCGCTTCGGTGTAACATTCGCTGAGTCCGTTTGAGGCAAGCCCGATGCAAGAGTCGCTGGGCGATTGAAACAATGCCAGCCGGAGCACCGGCTCAAACATCGTGGCCGCCGCGATATGGGGATCTTCGTTGAGCGCCGCGATACACAGCAGGTTCCAGAAATCGCGCCTCAATTTCTCCGACTGTCCCAGCCGGGCCAGCCATGCATCGACCGTCAGGCTGCCAAAGTCTTCCACGCCCGCGCCGGAGTCAGCATGACGGAGAGCGCTACCCAGCCGGAGAACCTGAATCTTTTCCCGCAGGCTAAGGCTGCCGGAAACGAGCGTGCCCAGGGCTAAATGAAAGGGCGCCGGAACGGAAGGGAAAACGAGTGAGGTGACCCCTTCTTCCTTTCCGATGAAATGGACTTTGAGGCGGGGCTGGAAACGGACGCGATCGAGAGACCCGATGGTCCGGAGGAAGTCGATCGTGGCGTGATAGCAGCCCATAAAAACATGCTGGCCGTTATCCACAACCGTCTTCATTGGAGCATAGTAAAATGAACGCGCCCTGCCTCCCAGATAGGCTTTTTGTTCGAGCAGGCGGACTCTCCATCCCGATTGGGCCAGGGCAACCCCGGCAGACAACCCGGCAAATCCACCACCGATGATGAGAACTTCATCCGGCATAAGGAAGAAGTCAGCTTTCAGCAGGCGTAGTGCAGACCTCCGTCCCGCTTGGCGGGAAGGCCCGCGCCTTGTTCTTCGGGAGAGCGAAAAGCCGCAGACCGCAAACACTGCGGTCTGCGCTACCATCTCAGGGCCGCGCTACCTGAAAGCTGATCGCTGATAGCTTTATTGATGCCACTCGAATCCGAAATACACCTTGAGCGCCGTCCACATCTTTACCGGGCGCGAGAGGCGCACGCGAGGGCCGAAGACGTTATACGAACATTTCTGAATTCGCCGCATGAGTTGCCAATAGATCGCCCCCATAATCTCCGCGGGGACCATCGAGCGGCGGTCCTCATGGGGAAGCAGATCTCGCGCCTTGCGGAAATACTCCAGTGCTCGATTGCATTCAAACGCCATCAGGCGGACGAAGGCGTCATTATAGCCGTAGCCGGCGAGGCTGGAGGGCGCAATCCCAAAGCGCTCCAAGTCCTCTCGCGGCACGTAAACGCGCCCCTGGCGAGCGTCATCGTGGACGTCGCGCAAAATGTTAACCAATTGCAGGGCCTTTCCTAAGTGCACGGCATAATCGCGAGTCTGGACGTTGCGGTAGCCGAAGATTTCAATGGCAATCAAACCGATCGTGCTTGCCACGCGATAACAATAAAGCTCAAGCTCCTGAAAAGTCTTGTAACCCCCGGCACGGTGATCCATTCGGAGATCCATCTCGAAGCCGAGCAGAAGGTCCTCAAATGGCTGGCGGGGTATTCTGAAGCGCTGGATAGATTCGGCGAGTGCCCGGAGAGCAGCACTCTTCGGCGCCAATCCTTTCCCCTCATAACAGTGATCCAGGAAAACGCGATACTTATCGATTTCTAACGCCGCCGCATGGTGGTCGCGCAGGTCATCCGCGGCATCGTCGCCCCGGCGCGCGAAATGATACACGGCTTCGATAGCGCGGCGCCTTTCCGCCGGCAGAAACAGAAATGAATAATAGAAGTTCGTGGTCTGCGCGTCTGTAAAATGTTTTGGAGTGGACGACATACATCCGAAGGCCGCAGCGCCGGTTTGCGATGCGAAAATAAGCTGAGTTATTTTCCCATAGCTCGAACCCGGTCAGAGCCGCCTTGTATCAGGGCACGACTTCAGTCGTGCCGAAACGCGGCGTAAATAAAAAGGGGCTTTAGCCCCTGAGACTCGACGGCAGGGGCTAAAGCCCCTGATTTAAACTGCGTTTCCGACGGCACGGCTGAAGCCGTGCCCTGATACAAGGCACGTCGACCGCACGCCATTTCCTGTGGGAGGCGCTTATAACAGGTCAAAGGGTTTTTGTTACGCAACACGGAGTTGCAGAGACTCATCCTGTAGCCAGGGCACGCCAGGATCTCAAGTAATACTTTATAAAGTCCACCTTGCCTAAAGCCGGGCGCCGCCGGAAGACGTCGTAGCGGACGGAGCGAATCTTTTCAAGAACACCCATTCCCCCGAGCCATGTAAGCCGAAGCTGGCGGCGCAACTCGCGGCCTACTTTCTCAGGCAATGTTCGCCCGCGCTCGAAGATTTCTGCTACCCGATCGGTCTCGAAGGTCATCAGTCGCAGCCATCGGCTATCCGTTACCGGCTCGTTGGACAACCGGAAAGCATTCAGGGCGCCAACGGAAAGGCCAAAGCGCTCCAGTTCATCGAGGGGCAAATAGACGCGGTCGCGCTCTAAATCGATGGAAACATCCTGCCAGAAGTTAGTGAGTTGAAGGGCCGTGCAGATCGAATCCGAAAGCGAGAACAATTCTGGATCGCGATAATTGAACAGTTCGAGCACGAGCCGCCCCACGGGGTTCGCTGAACAAGTGCAGTAACAGAGCAGGGAATTGAAGTCTGGATGGCGGTTCATCTGGACGTCCTGCTCAAAGGCGCGCAAAAGATTGTTGAGGTTCTCCTGACTCAGCCTGTACTTGCCCACCGCGTCGCCCAGCGCCAGAAAAACCGGGTGATGGATCTGTGCCAGCGGCCTGGTGATGCACTCGTTGAGACGTTCACGCCATTCCGCGAGCAGCCGCAGGCGCTGTCCGGTATTTCCCTTACCGGGCTCGTCGGCAAAATCGTCTGCGGCGCGCGCAAACGCGTAAATCGCGGCCAGCGCATCGCGTTTGTCTTTCGTCACCAAGCGGGAGGCGGTAGGGAAGTTCTCATAGTGTTTGCGGCTGATGGTCTGGCATTCTGCGTATGCGTCGCGAATTTTTGCGTCCAGACCGGTCATAAGGCATCGGCATCGCCTCACTTTCGGGTGCGTTTGTAACGGCGGGTCTAACACGCCGGAGAGTGAGGCAGCACGGGCGTCGAATGGCCGCGTCGCGACCCAACCCGATTATACACAGCCTGGAATTGCTTATGCTAAGGTAGAGTTGACTTTAGAATGCAGCCGGTCGCAAGATAACCACTAAAACAAGGGAACAGGGTGACCCGTTTCCTAAAGCGCGCGCGGAGGAATCATGGCAGAGCAAGTGTTTATTTTCGATACAACGCTGCGCGACGGTGAGCAATCGCCGGGTTGCAGCATGAACCTCCAGGAGAAGTTGGAAATGGCCCGGCAATTAGAGCGCCTTGGCGTTGACATCCTGGAGGCGGGCTTCCCGATCGCCTCGGCAGGCGATTTCGAGGCGGTTGAAGCGATCTCGTCGGAAATTCGCCGTCCCGTCATCGCCGCCCTGGCCCGCGCGAACCAATTAGATATCGACCGCGCCTGGCAGGCGCTGAAAGGCGCTGAACGGCCGCGAATCCATACCTTTCTCGCCACGTCGGATATTCATTTGAAGTATAAGCTGCGGAAGACGCGCGAGGAAATATTGAAACTGCTTGCATGGGCTGTTGGATACGCCAAATCCTTCTGCGCCGATGTGGAGTTTTCTCCCGAAGACGCTGGCCGGACCGACCGGAGCTATCTCCTGGAGTGCTGCCATGCTGCGGTAGAGGCAGGCGCCACCGTCCTCAACCTGCCGGACACCGTTGGCTATTGTCTCGAGTCGGAGTACGAGCAGATGTTTGCGGATGTTCGATCCAAGGTGCCGGGCATGGATCAAGTGGTGCTGAGCACTCACACTCATGACGATTTGGGGATGGCCGTGGCGAATACGCTGGCGGGCTTGCGCGGCGGTGCGCGCCAGGTGGAGTGCACGATCAATGGCATCGGCGAAAGGGCAGGGAACGCAGCGCTGGAAGAGGTGGTCATGGCCGTCCTCGTGCGGCGTGACGTCCTGCCGCTTCAGACTCAAATTCGCACCGAAGAACTCTATCCTTCAAGCCAACTCCTCTCGCGATTAACAGGTGTCGCGGTGCAGAGAAATAAGGCAATTGTCGGCCGGAATGCCTTCGCTCACGAAGCCGGAATTCACCAGGATGGGATTCTCAAGAACGCGATCACCTACGAGATCATGCAGCCGGAGAAGGTTGGCATGCCGTCCAACCACATTGTTCTGGGAAAGCACTCCGGCAGACACGCGCTCGCCAAACGATATGAAGAACTGGGCTATCCGCTCACCAAGCCGGAGCTTGACCGCGTCTACCAGAGCTTCACTCAAGTTGCGGACCGCAAAAAGCAGGTCTACGACGAAGACCTGATTGCGATCGTTAACGAAGGGACAGAGCAGACTCCGGAGACGTTCACATTGAAGCTGTTTGAGAGCGTTTCTTCGAGCGAAGGGCGGTCAACGGCGACGGTCGAGCTGGCCAGGGATGGACAGCTCATCCGCGACTCTGCAACCGGAGAAGGCCCCTGCGACGCGGCGTTCCGCGCCATTGACCGGATCACGGGAATCCCCGGCGCCGTCGCGGATCTTAGCCTGCATACGGTTGGCGAGGGGGCCGAGGGAGTGGCGGAAGCTTCCATCCGGGCGAGGTTTGAGGGCAGAGAATTCACCGGAAGGTGGAGAAGCCAGAATGTGGTGGAATCCGCGGCGCGCGCCTACTTGCAAGCTGCCAACCGGGCGGCTTATGAACTTCAGCGGTCCGCCGAGGCGACAGCAGCTTCTGCCAAGCCTGCGCACTCTAACGTCCTGGTGGACCGGATGCTCCCGGGAGGGTACTGAATTCCCGCACGCACGAGGACTCTAGCCCTAATCAGGAGATTGAGGGTAACGCAGAGGGGCCTCGCGGCCGCAACCAAACCAGCGCGAAACCCTTGCCCTCTCCCTCGGGAGAGGGTGGCTCGCGGCCGGCGCTTTCTCCAGCCGGCGCGAGTCGGGTGAGGGGGTCCCTAGAAAATCTGGTTGAAAAAACAAGATTTTACGGTATTGCAATGCAGAGGGGCCTCGCAGCCGCAACCAGGGCTGCTTTCCGGCCGAACGGTCCCCAGCGCATATCACCATGGATGACCCAAGGCGATGTAGGCCACGTGCTTGGGAATCCTGAAGCGGTACACGGGAGCGTATATCACTCTGGATAACCGAAGGTGATGTAGGGGGACGGCTTGCTGTCCCCTTGATTACCGCCGCGAAAATCAATGAGGGTAGGGAGGGGTGGCGCGGACACTTGTCGTGGAGTGTCTGCCATCTCGCGAAGCGAGAGGCGTGGCCGACGCAAATTCGCAATCTCAGCCCTCTCCCTCGGGAGAGGGTGGACCGCGGCCGGCGTTCTCTTCAGCCGGCGCGGGCCGGGCCTGCGCCCACCGAAGGTCGCTTACGCTCTAGAGCTTCAGCGACGGAGCGGCTCCTGCCCGCAGGCGGGTGAGGGGTCGCCGAAAATGTAGCGCGGACCTTGCTGCCAGGTCCGCGGCTTTTCCTGTGCAGCAGGAAGAACGAGGCAAGCAAGCCGGTGCCAAAGAGTATCAGCGTGCCTGGCTCGGGCACGGGTGGGGGGGTCGGGGGTGTGTTGCCCGTGTCGAGGCTCAGCGTGCTTAAGTTCAACGTGCAGGTTGGGCACGTGATGCCAGAGATGTCTACTGAAGCGAAGTCTCCGAGCACACTCCCAGCTTGCAGAAAAGCAAAGTCGGTGTTCGTGCCCGGAACGTATCCATTCAGAAAGTCGAAATCCACCGTCCCATCGAGCGAAGCCTCGCCGCTAACGTCGAGTATGCTGTAATCCGACGCGCTGGCGATATCGATCAGTAGCGTTCCATCGATCTTCTGCGTATAGTCGCCATTGATCGTCAGTGTGTTGAAGCAAGGTGGGCCGCTAACACACTCATAAGTTGGTGCTGACGTGAGGTCACCGGGCGAAACGGCGCCGCCGTTTATAACGCTGGCATCCATCGTGTTCTCGCCGGAAACCGTCCCCCCTGTAATGTTCACGCCTCCCGCCGCCATCAGCGTGCCGCTGACGTCAGTAGAGCCGCTGGTTTGCGTGTAGGTGCCAGCGACGTTCACAGTGCCACCGGCACCCCCAGAGTCGATGCCGATGTCAACTTTGCCCTCGCCGCTATTGGTAAAGTTGCCCATGACATCGACGACGCTCGCCGTACCCCCTTCTGCTGGTGACCCGCTCACCACGCTAATGGTGCCACTGTTCGTGAGATCGCCGCTGACGCTCAAAGTACTCCCATACACGTAGGCGCCAACGCTGATGGTGCCCGTATTGCTCAGATTGCCGCCCACCGCTAGCGAACCCCCAGACAGGCAGTTGCTGCCGCAGTTCGGCGCATTGAGAGCCCCCGTCAACGAAATGCCGCCGTTATTCGTAAGAGGGCCCGTCGTGACCGCAGAAGCTCCGTCGGCTAATGTGAGGCTTCCGTTAGCAATCGTCTTCAAGCCTGCTAAGGCGCTGTTACTCCCAGGCGCGCTGCTTAGCTCCAGGTATGCGTTCGGCCCATAAAGACCGACGGAGGTTATGTAGTTGGATCCTGGTTCGCCAATCTGCGTAATGCCACCATTCCCATATTCCACCGCTGCACCGCTCGTACCACCGTACAGGAGGTAGAGATCCGTCAGGGTTGTCGGCGTCGCTGCTCCTACGCTCAGTAGTGACTGCGTCCCAGCAACGCTCTGGCCGTAGATGGTGATGCTACCGCCTGAGTTGAAGGTATTGACCACGCTGAAGCCTTCCGCCGCAGTCAGCGACTCGCCGTCAGCGATGGTAAGATTCGTACCTAGCGAGAGCGTGTTGACAGTGATGCTACTAAGGCTCGATGTGTCGTCAAGGGAAACGTTAGTCGGCCCAACATTCAGTATCGTTACATTGAACACGTTCGCCGAGCTGTTATTGGGAATGCAGTTGCAACTCCAGTTTGATGCTGTGGTCCAGTTACTCACACCGCCCGTCCAATTAGCGTTGACTGTGGTTTGCGCCCCCGCCGGAGTTGCCGCTAGTACTAGCGCTGTGACGAATAGGCCTAAGATCCCCAAAATGCCCTGAAATCCTTTGTGGGTCCCCATGTTCGCCCCCTTATGCGGTCTCGGTTACGAGTTGATTTGGCTTAGTCTACCGCTTCGATGATTGAAAGTAAACAAAGGCGTCAGAAATGTCGCGGGGTGGCGCGGACACTTGCAGTGGAGTATCTGCGATCTCGCGAAGCGAGAGGCGTGGCCGACGCAGATTCGCGATCTCAGCCCTCTCCCTCGGAAGAGGGTGGCTGAAGAAGGAGGCCGGGTGAGGGGACTTATTCGCGGCAACGCTAGCCTGGTTGCCGCGCGCGGGAATCCAAAATCTACAATCTGAATTTCCGTTCGGGCGGCCGTTATTCTCCCTTGAAGGCGAGTCTATCGAGCGCTTTTCCGGTCAGCCGGTATTTGGTCCAGTCGTTCAGGGGTGCGGCGCCCAGTCTCTTGTAGAACTGAATGGATGGCTCGTTCCAATCGAGTACTCCCCACTCGATCCGCCCGCAGCCGCGTTCTACGGCGATTTCGGCCAGCCGTTGCAACAGTGCCGACCCTACGCCTTTGCCACGCGCATGAGGCCTGACGTATAAATCCTCCAGGTAAATTCCCGGCTGGGCCAGAAATGTAGAATAGGTAGCGAAGAATACCGCAAAACCCGCGCATTCCAGATCATTGTCCGCAAGCAGCACCTCAGCCGCGGGCTTCGAGCCAAACAGCGTCTCGCGAAGCCGTTCTTCCGTGGCTGCCATCTCGTGCGCAAGCTGCTCGTACTCTGCGAGCTGGCGGATCAAATCCAGAATCACCGCGATATCGGTCTCGCTCGCGGAGCGAATACGTGTGGCTGACATCTTTTTACAGCGCTACTTTGCCTGGCGTGCGTAGACCCGCACATAGTCCACCAGCATGCGCTGGGGGAAATGGGTTGACTCGTCAGGGCTGCCCGGCCAACTACCCCCGACCGCCAGGTTGAGGATCAGGAAGAAGGGATGATCAAAAACCCAGCCGGTCCCATGCGGGAGGCCTGCAGGAGTGGCGGTTTCATACAGATGATTATCGACGTAAAACCGAATCACCCTTGGCTCCCACTCAACGGCGAATACGTGAAACGCATCCGAGAAGCGCCGTCGTCCCGGCAAAGTGTAAATGGCCGTCATATCATCAGTGCTCGACCCTGAAGGTCCTGGACCGTGGATGCTCCCGTGGATCTTGGAAGGCTCCTTGCCAATGTTCTCCATGATGTCAATTTCACCGCAGCTAGGCCAACCCGTCTTATCAACGCCAGTCCCAAGCATCCAGAATGCCGGCCACATGCCTTGACCGCGCGGCATCTTGATCCGCGCTTCAATCCGGCCATAGGTCTGAGCGAAAAGGCCCTGCGTCTTGATACGGGCGGAGGTGTAGTCTCGTGTTACTTGGCTCGTCATGCGACTGCTGGTAGCAGGCGTGCCCCCGCCTTGCCCATCGGTCGCGGCCACAGCGGGCCCCGTATATCTCCCTTTGCGCGCCGTAATCACCAGCATGCCGTTAAGAATTGCGGCGTCGCGTGCGGAGTTGGTGTAGTATTCGAGCTCGTGGTTACCCCAGCCCGCGCCGCCCACCCCGATGTCGTAAGTCCACTTCTTTGGGTCGGGCACCGACCCATTCGGCCCGTTGAACTCGTCACTCCAGATAAGCTTCCATCCGGCCCGAGCAGAACGGGCTTCCGGAACTTTACTCTTGGGCTTCGGGAAAGCCCCTGCCGGCGCAGTGGCCAGAACGAGGGCCAGAAGGAGGAAAAGAACGGCGGCGGCGCTCGCCGCCTTGCATCGGAATGTCCGCTTGAACATGCAGGGATTAAGCTGGGTAGCGCAGCGCGGCCGCGCCGCAACCAAAGTTATAGATACTCCGCCCTCTCCCTCGGGAGAGGGTGGCTCGCGGCCGGCACTTTCTCCAGCCGGCGCGGGCCGGGTGAGGGGTCGCTCGCCGAAGAATCTTGTCAGAAAAACAAGATTTTACGGTATTGCAATGCAGACTCTGACATTTCAGAGAGTCTGCGGCTTTTTTCTCGAGTCCCGGGGGAAAACAAAAAGAACACAACCCCCTCCCGCTTTGCGAAAGAGGGGGGGCGAGGGCCGTTGTCACGTACAAACGGACGATGTAGGGATTAACTGATTCGCTCGCTAGCCGGCTGTTATGCGAGCGCCAGATTCACATTTTCAATCGCTTCATCGACCTCTGCGGTATTCTTGTAGCCCACTGTCACGCAACTGACGCCCGCGTTTCTGAATGCAAATCTCATCGCCTTCCGGCGATCCTCGCGGGAGGTAAATCTGCCCTCTCCCACGAGCTTCATGCTGATCACGCCCATCCCTTGCTTGCGAACCTGTTTCACCACGCTGACGACTTCAGGCACATTTCCCAATCCGTCTGTGTTGTAGTCCTCTGCGTCCATCCTCACGCCTTTATGATTCATGCGGATCATGGCGACCTGGAGCCACTTGTCCCCGGGCATCTGCCGCAGCGCCGGGAGGCCGTGAACCGAAGCGCCGCGCGCCACCACCCAACGTTTAGCCTGAGCCTCCGCAATCCCGTCTTGCCACCGGATGCTGTCTGTTGGCCAGGTTGCAAAGTGCTGGAAGTGGAGCAGCATCACGTCGAAGTAGTCGGTCCGGACGAGTTTGCGCAACTCGTCAATCTTTTGTAGAGGATCGACGCCTTCGCTGGTGGTCACTTTCGACATCAGTTGGTAGCTATCGCGCGGAATGCCGCTGAGCGCCACGCCGAGCATCCTGTGCATATCGTCATAGGTGTCTGAGGTCTCGAAGAAACGAATGCCGCGGTCGTAGGCGTAGCGGACCAGTTTGGTGAATTGAGCTTGTCCGAGGTCGCGCTGGACCTGCCCACTGAAGGTCCCGGTGCCAAAGGCGAGCCTCGTCACCTTAGCGCTGGATCTTCCGAGCCTTACCGAATCCGTCGCTTTTGCTTCCGCCGCGCTCAGCCGCAGGCTTCCGGAGCCCGCAAGCGCCGCCGCAGCAAGTCCGCTCTTTAGGAAATCACGTCTGGAATAGTGGGTCATAGGCTTTGCCTCCAATCGGGCATATCTTACCACAGTTTTGCGCTCCAAGGGCCACAAGTCGTAGCGCAGGCATCTTGCCTGCGGGCTTCAGTCCGGCACTGTACGTGTACGGATACGCATCAGCTTCCTTCGCCAATCCCGCTTTGACAGGATTGTTCCGAATGTAGTCCTGAATTCGGAAGAAATCGGTGATTATGCACTTGACACAGAAAGGCCAGTGAGCATCTGTCCTGGAGCTGAGGTCTTGCAATTGGCGTACTGAAGAGTTTAGACTTTACTACGGAGGGCGGGAGGATCGAACTCCAGTCCCGGACAGGATTGGCCGATTATAAGTCGGCTTCTAGCACCAGCTAGACGCCCTCCAAAATCCACTTCTTGAACAGG
>JASHOS010000140.1 GCA_030040995.1 Terriglobia bacterium
AAAGAACCCCGCCCTCGCCGCCGTTCTGGGGCTCAGCTTTACCCACATCTCCGGCTGGACACCGGGGGGTGGACATGAAGTCGCTACTACGCAGCGGCTAAAGCCGCCATTCTGTTGGCTTTCGTTCGGCACGGCTTCAGCCGTGCCCTGATACACCGCCGTGTCCAGCAAAAAATGTGGGACACATTCAGGTTCTGGGGGAGGGGGCGGCGCGCAGCGCCGGGCCTGCGCCCACCGAAGGTCGCTTACGCTCCAGAGCTTCAGCGACGGAGCGGCTCCTGCCCGCAGGCGGGTGAGGGGTACCGTCCGAACTTCTCGGAACAGGTTAGATTCTCGTTGATCCTTACTTTCGTAGCAGAGGACAAAGGTTACGTTATGAAGGGAAATGGAGGAAGAGCACGCGCGCTCGCCTGTTTGTGCCTGCTGGCAACTCCATTGGCAGCTTTTGCGCAAACCGCTGGCCATACTAGTGTAGCGTATCCAAACAAAGCAGCTATAGCCTCTTACAGCGACTCGTCCGCGCTTTCGCTGCCGGGTATCACCTTTTCTTCCGCTCCGTCCCAAGAAAATGCCAAGGAGCAGCCAAATTCCGTTTCAAGCGACGTGCAGGCGCTTTCGCTACAGGATTTGGCCCTCTCTTTCGGCCAGGCCCAGGGAAATACCCCGCAGCAGGCAAAGCCCGCTTCCAGCAACGCGCCCTCGCTTCAGGATCTTGGCTTCTCTCCGGCTGTGACGAAGGGCAGCGCCAAAGAGCAGGCGCTGCTCAATAAACGGTCGCACATGCTTCAGATTCATCAAAAGCTTGGTTTGCTGACCACTATCCCATTGGCTGCCACGGTCTTCACGGGCCTAGGCGCTAAAGGCCACCACGGCATGCCGGGCAGCGCGACCGGTCGCGATCTGCACGCCGGATTGGGCGCATTGACGGTGGGCATGTACTTCAGCACCGCCTACTTTGCCATCCGCGCCCCCAAGGTGCCAGGGGTCAAAACGCGCGGCAACGTCCGCCTGCACAAAGCCATGGCCTGGATTCATGGTCCGGGAATGATCCTGACCCCTATTCTCGGGTCAATCGCTTTCAGCCAGCTCAGTAAAGGCGAAAGAGTTCATGGAATCGCCCAGTATCATTCGGACGTAGCCTATACGACTGTGGCGGCGTACGGCGTCGCTATCTTGTCTGTATCGTTGAATAAGTTCTGACGAGGCCTCATGCGGAAGAAAACCCTCATATTGGCAGCGCTCTTGCTCTTAGCTCTCTCTCGCCTTGCCTGGCCGGATAGCCAGTGGGTTCTTCAACAGTCCACTCTCACATACCATATCTCGCATCCCTTGCATGACGCCGATGGCGTCAGCCATGCGGCGCGAGGCAAGGGAAATTGCAGCGCCGGCCAGTGCAATTTCTTGATCGCGGTGCTCGTCAACTCTTTTAATTCCGGCAACAGCAACCGCGATCTCCACATGCTTCAGGTAACGCGCGGCGCGCAATTTCCCATAGTCAGCGTCCGCTTTCAGTTGCCGGAAACGGCGCTCGGATCACCCACTATCCGCGCTGACCTCGAAATCCAGTTTGCCGGCCAGACCGCGGAGTATCAGCAAGTTCAATTCCGGCGAGTGGCTAGGGGAAGCAACATCGAAGTGTTGGGAACAATTCCGCTCAAGCTATCCGATTTCAAGGTCTCCCGTCCGGAGCTCCTGGCGATGCCGATTAGTAATGAAGTGCCGGTAAAAGTGGACGCAACATGGCGCCGCTTGTGAGCGAGGCAATGCTCCCCAGGGTAGGCCCGCTTAGTGTCTCGCATGTTTTGGCCGGCGTGGTCAATTTATTCTCATTTGCTTTCGCGAGGCCATGACGTGGTGTTCCCCGAAGATACGCCTATGGAAATCCGCTTGGGCGAGCACCGCCCGGACGTTACAAAATCAGGAGGCAAATAGTGCCCAAAGTTGTGCTGGTGAATCCGGCGATGTCCACCTTGGGTTATAGCGTCATCACGCCAAGGTGGCTGTTTGTCATAGCTCAGGCGACGCCTGTAGAACTGGTCGGTGATCCCGTTGTTATCGACGAGGCCCTTCAGGAATTCCGCTCGGACATGGTGCAGGCCGGCGACATTGTCGGCATCGGGATCAGCACCGGTAATTGCCGGGCAGGTTACCGAATTTTGAAGGAAGCGAAAACGAAGAACGCCACTGTCATTATGGGAGGCGTTCATCCCACGATCTTTCCCGACGAGCCACTGGAAATGGGGGCAGATGCCGTGGTAACCGGTAACGGCGATGTCGTATGGAGGCAGGTGATCAGTGACGCCTTAAACCGGAATCTGCAAAGACGGTATGCCGGCGGTCGCGCGCCTGGCGAGGCCTTAGTGAAGGCAAGATGGGACCTCCTCGACCCGGCTCAGTATATGTTTCCCACCGTGCAGACCGTCGCCGGATGTCCCGAGAATTGCAGCTTCTGCTCTGTCTGGGTGACTGAAGGACGACAGCCGCGGCGACGTCTTTCGTCCAAGGTCATCGAGGAAGTCAACGAGCTGTATGATTTGGGCTTTCGTTATGTTGTTTTCGCTGATGACAATTTCAATCCTGCCACGCTGGGCCGTATCGCTCGCGAGCCCAGCGCCCAAAAGAGAAAGGAGCTTGAGAAAATCCGCGAGGAACGGCTGAATTTTTTCGATGAATATAGCCAGTCGGTTCCGCCCAACCTCTACGCCTTCAGCCAAATGACCACCGAGGCTACCAGCGACGAAGAGTACCTTGCGGCGATGTATCGCAAAATGCGGATCAGGGCGGCGCTAGTAGGGGTTGAGTCGTTCTCTGAGGAGGGCTTGAAAACCGCCAATAAGTCATGGAATCCCACCGGGGCAAAAATGGTTGAAGCGATTCAGAAAATTCAGGATGCCGGGATCGTGGTTCTGAGTTCCATCATTTGTGGTCTTGAATCCGACACCGTCGAAACGATCCGAAGCATGAGGAGATTTGCGGTGGATTCCGGGTCGGTATTGGCCCAATTCCCTTTTTACCATCCCTATCCCGGAACTAAAGATTTCTTCGAAATGGTGCGGGACAAAAACAATCGGGGGAAACCCGGCTTCGTTCCGAAGCATACGATTCAGCTCCGCGACGACCGGTTTTGGCTGAATCCCCTGAACGAAGTCGATTTCATCGGCCACCCTAACATGAGCCGGGAGGAGCTCCTTGAGGAGAGCAAAAAGTGCTGGGACGCTTTCTATTCGATCAAGGAGATCATGAAGCGTATATCACGCCGGCCGGTGCTGACGTGGACCCTGCCCGGGAGGTTTACCTATCTGCTGTTTTGCATGGCCTTTAAGCGAATTTACGCAGGGCAGGGCATGGCGGCCGACGGCGTACGAACGAGGAGGCTGGGAACCCTCACCCGGGCGGTCATCAAAATTGGCGTCGCTACTTACAACCGGTCTTTCCGGAAACGTCTCAGGACTCGTGTGGGCCACCCGTGGGCAAAATCTGTTGCGTCCAGGACCAGAGGCTAGCGGCAACAGCCGCTGGGGCCGTCGCCGCTGAAGAAATACGACATGTTCGGGCCGCTGCGCCACTTTGTCCCCTACAACCAGCAGTTTCACGAAATCTGAGCTGTTATGGATCACTACAGTCCCCGCTTCCTCGGCATTGATGTCGAAGCCGGCATTGGGTACGGTTTGACTCCAGGGTCCGACAAAATAACGCTCAAGCTGATGCTCTCTCGCAACCTTAACGCACACAAGTGGCGGCCCTGAGCGCAGGCTTCACCCTTTCTGGAAACTCTGTCGCTCGTTCGCCAGTTCCTGTAGAGAAGCCGCAGGCTCGAAAAACGCAGGCCCTCAGGGATCGGCTCTGTATCAGGGCACGACTTTAGTCGTGCCGATAGGCTGCAAATAGAAACCGGCTTTAGCCGCTGTTCTGCCCCGGGCCGAGATCTCAGGGGTAAGGCCCGTGTTCTTATGCTTCCCGTTACGGCACGACTGAAGTCGTGCCCTGATACAGAGCCGATCCCTGAGCTTCCCGAGATTTCGTTGTTTGTAGACCATCATTAAACTCTGGAGGTGCGAAAGATGACATTAGGGAAAAGACTCGATCCCGCGCCGCGGTGCGAACTTGCCTTCGGGACGCGCTCCGTGAATCCCCGAACTACGGCCAGGGGTTTACTGTTCCAGGCGGCCTCTTGGTTCATAGTGGCCGCGATTTGTTCTGCTTCTGCGCTCGCGGCGCGGAAACAGCAGAATTCCGTCTCCGGGTCTCAAGCATCTTTGAGTATCGTAGGACCCAGTTCGCCTGGGACGGGTGCCGCACCCCTTACGCTTACGCTGCAGGACGCGATTCAGCGGGCGCAGAAAAACAGCCCTCAGTTTCAGAGCGCGGTGACGGCGGTAAAGCTGGCGCGAGAGGACCGGGTGCAAGCCCGGGCGGCCATGCTTCCTTCCATCAGCGAAACCACGCAGTATCTTAACAACGAGGGCAATGGCATCTCGCCGGTAGGAAGATTTGTGACCCAAGATGGTGTCCACGTGTATCGCGAATGGGGTGTTGTGCATGAGGGCCTTCCGGGGAGCTTCTTCGTATCCGCGGGTCCGCGCAGCGCCGCTTATGCGGAAGCGCTGGCAACGGCTGGCGAGGAGATTGCGCGGCGCGGCCTGGCGATGACGGTCACGGCAGACTACTACGCTCTGGTCGTCGCCCAGCGTGAATACGCGACGGCGCAGCAAGGCGCGGACACCGCGCAGAGGTTTCTCGAAATCAGCGAGGCGCTCGAGCGCGGCGGCGAAGTGGCGCATACGGATGTCATCCGTTTTGAGCTTCAATACAACCAGCAAGAACAAGCCCTCGAGAACGCTCAGGTGGCGATGTCGAACGCGCGTCTTAACCTTGCAGTTCTGATGTTTCCCACGCTTAATGAGGATTTCACGGTCGTCGATGACCTGGATATTCCTCCGCCCCTTCCGGCATTCAGCGAAGTTCAGACGATGGCCCAAAGCAACAATCCCGAAATCCGCGCAGCTATGACCGCGTTCCGGCAAGCGGGACTGAATGTCTCCGTCGCGCGCGCCGCTTTCTATCCCTCCTTTAGCATCGACCTCGATTACGGCATTGAAGCCAACGCCTTTGCCCTTAATAGCATTAACACCGACACCCTCGGCGACCGGGTACGGCAGCCGAACCTCGGCTACTTTGTCACCTACGCCGTCGATTTGCCCGTTTGGGACTGGGGCGCGCGCTTCAGCCGTTTGCGTCAAGCCGAAGACAGGAAGCAGCTGGCGCGGGTAAACCTGACGTTTACGCAGCGGCAACTCTTGAGTAACTTGTATTCGTTCTACAACGAGGCCCAGGCAGCTTGGAAGCAGTTGGATATCCTGAACAGCTCAGCCCACCTGGCGGCTCGTAACCTGCAACTGGTCACCATGCAGTACAAGGCTGGCGATGCCACGGTACTCGAAGTGCTCGATGCCGAGAATTCCGTCAACCAGGCGCGCGACGCCTACGCCGCCGGAGGATCGCGCTATCGCAACGCCTTGGCCACACTTCAAACTTTAACGGGGAGCTTCTAACCTGCTGAACCTTACGCGCATTTTGATGACTCTTTGCCGCTCGGGAACTGGGAGGATAGTCCCGGCCCCGAAGGGGCCTACCGTGAATAGCCCCACAGGGCCGGATGCAACCTGCGGAAAACCGTCAATCGCGAGGTCAACCCCAGGCTTGTCCAAATTAGCTTTCAGACCTTTGGAGGCGACCTGCGGCTTTGCCGCCTGCTGTGCGGAAGGGCTGTGCCCTTCCGAAAGCGAGCCACCCTCCCTAACCTTGTCCGTGCTGGGCGCACAGGATGAGTCTGCGCGCCCAGCACGGATAAGCAATTTGTGCCTTTGCCCGGAAAGCCGCCTCATTCCCGTGGGTTTCACCCATGGCTATTCGCCGTTTGCCCCTTCGGGGCACCCACTCGCCGAAATTCGTCAATGGCGAAGGGCGGCTGGCCTTCGCGCCCACGACGAGAAAAGACGCCTGCCTGCCTGCCGGCACGCTCACCGTCGCTACGGTCGCCTCTGCTTGCTGGCAGGAATCCTTGCGTGTTCAATCCTCACCTGGAGCGGTTGTTCCAGCCAGGAAGCCGTGCCGCCCGAACCCGTCGTCGCCGTTCAAATTGCCACCGCGGAACGTAAGGAAATCCAGCAGGTCATCACTGCCGAGGCTCTCCTTTATCCCCGTCGCCAGGCGCCCCTCGTGCCCAAAATCAGCGCTCCGGTCGAACGCTATTTTGTAGAGCGGGGGAGCCGTGTTCACGCCGGCGAGCTGCTCGCGGAGCTTGAAAATCACGACCTCGCCGCGGCGGTGATCCAGAGCAAGGGAATCTACGAGCAGGCGGAAGCCGCATACGTCACGGCCACCGGGATCACCTTGCCTGCCCAAATCCAAAAGGCCGAGCTGAACGCGGCCGCGATGAGACAAGCTCTGGAAGCCCAGCAGCGGGTTTACCAGAGTGACAGAAAGCTTTACCAAGCCGGCGCGCTGGCGCGCAAGCTTTTTGACCAATCTCGTCTCGCTTATATCCAGGCGCGCAGCCAATACGATATTGCCGAAGCGGCTTTGAAGGCGCTGCAGGCAACAGGGAAAACGGAGCAACTAAGGGCTGCCGAAGCGGCGCTGACGAGCGCCAAGGGTCAATATCTTGCTGCCGAAGCCCAACTCGCCTATTCCGAGATTCGCAGCCCGATCGACGGCGTCGTAGCCCGGCGACCGCTCTACGAAGGGGAAATGGCTTCGGTGGGAACGCCGCTGATTACCGTGATGGATATCTCGCACGTCATTGCGAGGGCCCACATTTCCCCTCAACAGGCTGCCATGCTTCGTGTTGGCGATCCGGCAAGCATCTCGCTGGCGCAGGGCCAACCGGGCATTCCCGCCAAAGTGAGCGTGGTGAGCCCGGCGCTCGATCCGAACAGCACGACGGTGCAGGTGTGGGTTGACGCTTCGAATCCCGGCGGCCGGCTTAAGCCCGGCTCGACCGTTCAGGTGACGATCGTCGCGCGGACAGTAAACGATGCGTTGGTCATACCCGCGGAAGCGTTGCTAACCGGTTCGGATGGGTCTGCGTCAGTGATGGTTGTTGGTCCGCATGACCACGCTCACCAAACCAGCGTGAAGACAGGCATCCGCGAAGCTAACAACGTTCAGATTACGAGCGGCCTCAAAGCGGGCCAGCGCGTCGTCACCGAAGGGGCGTACGGTCTTCCCGACGGCACGAAGCTAAAGTTTTGAGGTTTCTGAATGAAGCATCGGGCTGAGGAGCGTCAAAACGCGTCGGCACTGGGAAATGCAGCGAAGAGAGAGCCTTCCTCTTACTGGTTTGCTCGCGACGCGAAGCCCATCATCTTCCTGATTATCACGCTGGCTCTTGCAGGCGCTTATCTTGCCTTTACGATACCGATCTCGGTTTTCCCGACGACCAATTTTCCCCGCATCATCATCGGCGTTGACAACGGTGTGATGCCGATCGATCAAATGCTGGTCACCATCACCCGGCCCCTCGAAGAAGCCGTCAGTGGCGTACTCGGCATTGAAGACGTGAAATCCATGACCAGCCGCGGATCGGCGGAGATTGACCTGTATTTCAACTGGAACGTGGACATGTTTCAGACGTTGCAGCGCGTTAATGCGGCAATTGCGCGCGTGCAGGCGGAGCTGCCCGCCACCGCGCAGATCGTCACGAATCGTCTGCAGTTCTCGACTTTTCCTATCCTGGGTTACGGACTCACTTCAAAAACCGTCCCGTTGACGCGGCTTTGGGAGGATGCCACATACATCTTCAAGCCCAGACTGAATAGCCTGCCGGGTGTCGGAACTGTGCTCATCCAGGGCGCGCAAGTGCCCGAATTCCAGATCACTCCCGACCCGGCCAAGCTGCTCGTCACTCGTGTGACGGTGTCCGACATCCTGGGCGCCGTAGAGAATTCGAATCTGATCCAATCACCCGGCCTTCTAAGCCTGAACCATCAACTGTATCTGGGGCTGATCAGCGGACAGGTCCACAACCCTCCCGAAATCGCTGATATCTTCATCAAGAAGGACCCCGGCGGCGAGCCCATTTACGTCCGAAACGTGGCCTCGGTCTCACCGTCGATTGCACCCAACTACACCATTGTAACCGCCAACCAAATGCCTGCCGTTCTGATCAATGTTAACCGCCAGATGGGCAGCAACACGGACCGCGTCGCCGGAGAAGTCAAAACGGAAATGCGGAAGATCGAGCAGACGCTGCCGCCGGGCGTGAGCGTAAGCAATTTCTACGATCAGTCGTGGATCATCGGCGAATCCATTAAGAGCGTGCGGGATGCCATTCTGATTGGGATCGTGCTGGCTTCGGTGGTTTTGGTGCTGTTCTTGCGCGACTGGGGCACATCTTTTATTGCGGGCATGGTCATTCCCATCACGGTGCTGGTCACATTCATCGCGCTGAAGCTCCTGGGAGAAAGCTTCAACCTGATGACCCTGGGCGGCTTGGCGGCGGCGGTGGGCCTGATCATTGACGACGCGATTGTGGTTGTGGAAAACGTGGTGCTGCACCTTCAGGCGGGCGAGAGCCGCGCCGAAGCCGTCGCCTTGACGCTCAAGGAATTGACGATCGCTTTAGTGGGATCCACGCTGACCCCAATTGTGGTGTTCATTCCGCTCATCATGATCACCGGCATTACGGGCGTCTTCTTTCGTGCCCTTGCCCTCACCGTCGCGGTGGCCCTCCTCACCTCGCTCGCGCTGGCTCTCACCTGGACGCCTAATTTATGCATTCACCTGCTTCACAGTAAGAGCGAAGGTACAGCCCATGGCGAGCTGCTCCACGAGCAGGACGGCCTGGATGAGGTAAATTCCGTAGCATCGGCCGCAGAGACTCCTGAGCAGACCGAGATACGGCGGCTGATGGTGGTTGAAGAGCACTTGATGGGAGGAACGTTCGGAAGGATCATCCGGTTTTACGACCGGTGGTTTCGCCAGGCTTTGAGCTATCCCATCTGGATTCCCGTATTGGCCGTGATCCTGATTATAGTTTCGTTCTTGTGTTACCGCCATATCGGTTCGGACCTGCTGCCGGAGATGGACGAGGGAGGGTTCATCCTGGATTACGTGACGCCGCCGGGCAGCTCGCTCCGGGAAACCAACCGGATGATCACTCGCATCCTGAAGATCGTTCATTCGGTTCCCGAAGTAGCGAATACCTCGCGCCGCACCGGATTGCAACTGGGGTTAGCAGCGGTGACCGAGGCCAATACCGGCGATATCTCGGTGAAGCTCAAAACCAAGCGCCACCGCGACATTTGGACGATCATGAATGAAATCCGCGCCAAGGTGACCCAGCAAGAACCCGCTGTGGATGTTGACTTCGTGCTGAAGCTCGAGGATATGATCGGCGACCTGACCAGCGCCCCACAGCCGATTGTGATTGAGATGTTCTCACCCAACGCGCCGCTGCTTAGCTCCTGGGCGCCCAAAGTTGCGGACGCTATCGGCGACATTCAGGTGCGGGGCAGGCATCCTGTCGTCGATATCGACAATGGCATTGACTCAACCACCAGCGGACCCGCCATCGTTTTCAACGTGAACGTGGCCAGTGCCGCGCACGCCGGCTTTTCGCCGCAGAATGTGGCGAATGAGGCGGACGCAATGCTGGATGGCGTCACCGCGTCCGCCCCCGTGGTGGTGAATGACCGTCCCTACACTCTTCGCATCCGCTTTCCGGAAACGATTCGTTCATCCCTCAGCGCCATCGAGAACACGATGCTGATCAGCCCTGCCGGACAAATGGCGAATTTGGGCTCTCTCGCTTCATTCACGGAGTTGCCCGGCCAGACCGAAATTCTCGAAGACAATCAGCAGCGATACGTCGCCGTTTCCGCCCGCCTGGAAGGCCTTGA
>JASHOS010000141.1 GCA_030040995.1 Terriglobia bacterium
CCGGAGGGAAGTCTCGTTGGCGGTGCTACCGAGCAACTCGCGCAGAACGAAGGTGATGGTGAAAACGAAAGTGATGATGACAAAACGGATTTTGATGATCCATTGGAGCCACTGTTGAAGCTGATCGGAAGGCTTCATGACGGTGCTTCTGTAGTATAGGAAGAGTAAACGCTCAAGCACAAGAGTAGGCAACCCGCACCTACCGCTTCGCGGTTTCCCCTCCCGTAAGTGGGAGAGGGTTGGGTTCTTCTCTTTTTCTGGTGAAGGGGCCGGCCGCGGGCACCCCCTCCCTCGGGAGAGGGACAGCTCGGATCTTAGGTTTCTCGCGAAGAACAGGACAAAAGGGGGTGCGCTGCGGGGCGGGCCGGGTAGCGCAGACTCTCGCACTTCAGAGAGTCTGCGGCTTTTCTCGAGTTCCGGGGATGAAAGCCATAGACCTGCAAAAAACGCAGGTCCTCCCCTCTATTCTTCTCTCTTTATCGCGTTGATGCCCACCGGAGTTTCGATTTCATACGGAACGGGCGGCGGACCAGAGGGCAGGGCGTCCGGCGAGGCCTCCATTTGTGTTCGCAGCCTTGCTTCCATCTCCCGCAGCTTCGCGTCGATATCGCGCCGTTTCTTGTTGCGGGCCACGAGGTCCTCGCGGTAGCGCTTCAGGAAATAGCCGATGGTCTCGACCCGGATTTTGATGGAGCCGGTAGGCTTGTTCTCGTCGATATCCTTGAAGGAAAAATACGGAGTGCCGGACTTGGTAATGATCTCCTCGACCGTCGTATAAATCGGAGCGTCGTGACCGCACTTGAAGCTGGAGAGCTCCAGCGCGACCAGATTGGGATGCCGGGCCGTGAATTTAGCGGCCCAGACTTTTTGGGAAGTATTTTCGCTGTAACTGTTTTTCCACACGTCGCGGATGTCCATCGGATCTTCAATCAATCGCGCCCGAATCTCTTCTTCGAACAACGGGCGGACAATATCGTCATCGATGGGCAGCGACTGAAGGGTGAGGACGGGATAGCCGATCTTCTGGAATTCTTCGAGAATTTCGTGGTTAATTCCCGGATCGTTGTGGTAGGGCCGCCCCAGCAATACGATGCCGATACGATCCTCCGCTTCGAGCTGTTTCAGAATCTCGCGACCCTGCGCCCTTAGCATGCCGTTCATAAACTTGTCTTGGGCCTTATAGCCTTCCTCGACGGCGCGCAGGTTCTCCTCCATCGCGAGGCCCAGAATATCCACGAATTGATCGTAAAGCTGCTTGGCCAGCAGCGTGGGAGTGCCAGGATTGACGAACGTATCGAGGAAAAGGATTTTGTTCTGCGCGAAGATATCGCCTTCCTTGATAAACGCGGCTTTCACCGCCTCGGGAGTCGTTGCTACGGTCGGGCAGGCGCGGTGCCCCTGCACGAACCTCAGGTCGCTCTGGAGGTCGTCAATCATGGGGCAGAAGATGATATCCAGCGGCTTTTTCTTGTGATGCACGTAAAGCAGGTTGTGGACGTGCGGAATCGCCACTTTCGACGGGAAGCAAGGATCGATCGCTCCGCGCTTCGCGCCTTCCTTGTAGAGCGTTTCGTTCGTATAATCCGAATAGATGAGGTTCCCGCCCGGGATGCCCAGCGCCTCAAAATAGCCGCTGAAAATAGGAGCGACGGAATACATGTTGAGAATCCGGGGAATGCCGATGCGGAGGTCCTTGCGGCGCTTCGTCAACTCCACCCGCCGCTTCTGCCTGGCGCTAACCGTAAGCTTCGGGGGCGGGCTGGCGACCACGGGAGGCTCATACGACCGGAACGCGTACCTGGCGCCGACTTCAGCCATGTTCGGGTTATCCTTCTTCATCTGGTCGAGGCCTTTCTTGATCTCCCGCATGTCATTCACATCCTCGACCAAGCCCTTTTCACAACTGTTGCCCACGATCAGCCGCTTCACATCCTTAACCAAAGGAATCTTCGATTTTTTCCAGGACTCATCGGAGCCGGCGATGTTCACGTCAATGAACGTCCGCATGCATTTGTTCTTGCAGAAATAGCAGCGCGTGTCCTCGCTGCGATGCGTCACGTACGAAATCTTCTCGACGGCTTCGAAGCCGATGAACTGGGTGCGCATTCCGCGGCCGTAGAGGCGCCGCACTTCCAGAGCGGCGCCGATCGCTCCGGATTCGCCGCAGTGCTCGTGCACAATCACGTTGGGCTTCGCGCCCTTGTCCTTGAACCGCGACTCGATGAAATCCACCTGCGATTTGACCGCCGCAAGATTGTGCTGGGTTCCCCCCTGAAGAACGAAAGTCTTGCCCAGGGAAGCGAGGTTGGGAATCTGGGAAACGTAGAGCCAGATGTTCTTCGGCAGCACGTTAGCAAGCCCCGCCATAATTTCTTCCGGCTTCCAGCCCTGCCGCTGAAAATCAACGATGTCGGACTGCATAAAGACGGCGCAGCCGTAGCCGAACATGGGCATGGCCTTGGCGCTGAAAGCCAGGTCCGCATAATCCATCACGTCGTGGCCGAATCCGACGCAGGTGGATTGCAGAAAATATCCATTGCCCGCCGAGCACTGCGTGTTCAGCTTGAAATCCTTCACGCGCCCGTCCTGGAGGATGATCAACTTGATGTCCTGCCCGCCGACGTCACAAATGACGTCGGCGTCCGGGTAGAAGTGCAGCGCCGCTTCAGTGTGGGCGACGGTTTCCACAATCGCCACGTCCGCAGTGAGCACGTCCTTCAGAATGTCTTTGGCGTATCCTGTGGTCCCAACGCCTAACAATTCGATCTCCGCGCCCTGCGATTCGACCTGCTTGCGGAGGTTCGCAAACATTTCCTTGGTGTCCTCCAAGGGATTTCCCTTGGAAAGCTGGTAACACTTCACCATGACTTCGCCTTGCTCGCTCACCAGAACGGCTTTGGTGGAGGTCGATCCGCCGTCAATGCCCATGAAGGCCCTTACTCGCTCTCCTGTCTGAAACGTTCTGGGAGTGAACTTTTTGGGCACGTAGCGGGACTTGAAATCTGTGAGTTCGTCCTCGGTCTTGTAAAGGCCCGATCCGCCGCGCTTTTTCTTTTCTTCGAGGCGGCCAACGTTCAGGTACCATTCGAGTTTTTCGCAGCCTTGGTAGATGCCGATATTTTCGTCTTCGTCGATTCCGAAGCGAACGCACCCAATGGCGGCGAAATATTGAGCGTTCTCAGGCACCTGGATGAGATCCTTCGGGTCTTTACCTTCCGGCAGCGGGTAATTGCGCTCTTCCCAAACTTTCGGGATATTGTGCTTCCAGCAGTCACGCATCCCGACGATGTAGGTATTCGGTCCGCCGAGAAGAAGCACGACCGGGCGAAGCGTGTTGCCGCGCGTCAGCACTGCCAGGTTCTGCTGAATGATGGCCTCAAAGAGCGACGCCATCAGCTCGCCCGGCGGAACACCGCTTTTCTGCAGCCCATTGATATCGGTTTCCGCAAAAACCCCGCACTTGCCCGCCACCGGATGGAGCTTCAGTCCGTAATAGCCCATCTTCGAGAGCTGATCGGCTGGAATCCGCACCTTGGCGTTGATCTTATCGATCACCGCTCCCGTCCCTCCGGCACACTTATCGTTCATCGAGGGGATTTTTTTCTTGCGGCCGGTTTCGGGATCTTCTTTGAATATGATGATCTTTGCGTCCTGGCCTCCCAGCTCAACCACAGAGCCGCATTCTGGATAGAGGTGCTCGACCGCGAGCGACACGGCATTCACTTCCTGCACAAACTTGGCGCCAATATGCGGGGCAATGCCACCCCCGCCGCTGCCGGTAATAAAAATTCGCGTCTCGCCGGCCCTGATTCCGGTGTCGCTTTCCATCCGCTTCAGAAATTCCAGACATTTTTCGGGCTGCTTGGTGTCGTGGCGCTGGTAATCGCTCCAGATGATATTCTGATTGGTAAGATCCACGACCACGGATTTCACCGTCGTCGAGCCGACATCAAGCCCCACCATCAACTGTTTAGGGCCAGGAATATCCACGGTTCCTCGTTTCTCCCCTGTAGGCTAGTCTCAACCGCGTACTTGGGCGCCCCTCCCACTTTGTATCAATTGTCATGCCGCTTTGCGATACCCGTAGCGCAGATCCGCTTCACGGCCGCAACCAAAGGGAAACTGTCATTCTAAGCGAGTACAGCAAGCGAAGAATCCCTGCATTTTCAATGTAGAACGAAATACGGGGATTCTTCGCTGCGCTCAGAATGACACGGTCCAAAAATCTTGCCAAAAAAAATTTTACAGACTTCCAATACAAACCCGTGCTGGTTGCGGGTCTGCGGCTTTCCGTCTGAAGTTTTCGGAAAGCCGCGAACCTCACGGGCGGATGTCAACGCTGCATTGCTCCACATCGGGCAAGCAAAAATGCGCTTCAGCCTCCACGGCTCGAGCGAAGTGCAGCTCTGCGCGAGGCCCGTCGCCATCTGCCGTTTTACGCTCCTTGGCCGCGGCTCTGCGCCATAGCCTCTGTCGCGCGCTTTTCCATCTCCGCCGGCGCCAAGTCTTCGACGTGCTGTCCCAGCGCCCAGGCGTGGCCGAACGGATCCTTTACCTGACCGTAACGGTCACCCCAAAACTGGTTGGCCAGCGGCATCGTGACCGTAGCACCGGACGATACCGCCTGGTTAAACAGCTTATCTACGTCATCAACGTAAATATTCAGCACTACGGACGTGCTGCCAAGCGTTTGTGGAGACGACGGGCGCCCGCCGCCCGGAAACTCGTCTGCCAGCATGATCACCGAATCGCCGATTTTTAGCTCTGCATGTCCGACCTTGCCGTCGGGCATTTTGAAGACACCGCCTTTTTGTTCAGCTCCGAACGCTTTCTTGTAAAATTCAATCGCCTTTTCCGCCCCCTTTATCACGAGATGCGGAGTGACAGTGTGCATCCCCTCGGGAACCGCTTTTACCTTTCCTGCCATTTCAAACTTTCTCTTTCTCCCCTCGGCTGCGATTTGCGCCCGCCGGCGCTCCGGAGTAACCTGCTCTACGCCGTCGCGGCCTGAACGGAGACCGTCTCTCTCATCTCCGCCTTCATTCGCTCGGTGGCATGGATCACAAAATTAGCGCCGACGCCCACCACGCCTTTCCGGTGGCCGAACTTGTACATGGGCCGCTGCATTTCGGGATGATCGGTAACAAATTCGTGGACTTGCTCCAACGAAAAGCCGGCGCCGGCAAGCGCCTCTTTCATTTCATTCTTTGCCCGCACTTTGGCTTCGCCAAGCGCCATCTGCACGCGGCTGTGAGCATTCACATCACCTTCGCCGGAGGTTTCGATGGGCAGGAAAATCATGTCTTTGTACTGGGAGACCACAGCCGACTGAGCGCCATCCGATTGAGTGGAAGGCATGCAGCCAAAGGGCTTTAGGCTGAGGACCATGTGGCACAGGTCCTTGTTTGAATAATAGATATTCTTGGCCACTTCCAGGTGCCCTTCTCCGCCGCCGGAGCGGGAATTGTAGAAGGGATGGCCCAGGCGCTGCATCTCGTACTGGTCCGTCAGGTGGTGCGCGATGCTCCCCAACGCATCGACGAGTTTGTGGTATTCACGCTTAAAGATGCGTTCGGCAATCGATAGCTTGGCCAGCGTTTGCTCCGTGTTCAGATGGCTGCTGAACACCTTGGCAAGATTCCATTTGGAAATTCGTTTAGCGATCAGATCAAGTCCCTTTTCGTCCTTAATCTGTTGCTTTGCCTGATGGATCATATACATGATCCAGGTGCCAATCGGTTCGACAAGCACCTGGGCGCCTTCCTTCTCGAGGAAGCGGAACATATTGAAATTGCCGTCGCCCTCGGTCGTCTGCGCCCAGAACTCTCCCGTCACCTTCACGATGGGTTTCACGCGTGTCCGGTCAATGGGGATCGCGTTGAACCGGTCACGTACCTCGTTGATCGCAGCCGTATAGTCGTCCCCGTAAAGCTGGTTCAGGAATTTTCCGGCTAATGTGGCCGCACCGGAAAATCGGGTGTCTTTCAGCAGCGAACCAAGCTTTCCTTCCAGCGTAAAGGGCCGTTTGCGGCGCATGACTTCATGCAGCAAGTCCATGCACTCGTCCAGCACGCGGTCGGTTTCGCCCGCATTTACCTCGAAGGGGCGAATCTGGTAAGCCACGTCGTTCACTACGTCGCCGATGTTTAGGGCGTTCAGGATACCCAAGAAAAAGTCAAGGTTCATCTCGAGCCCGGCGGCCGCCTCCGCCTGATTCAATCCTCCGCCCTGCTGGAACAGTAGAACGCGAAATCCGTCGAACCCGGCATTGCGAAGCGCCAGGCGATATTCAGCCTCATACATTCCAAACCGGCAAGGCCCGCAGGCGCCTGCCGTAAAGAACACGTATCGGTCAATGATTTCTTGTTTGGTAAGGCCTTTTTCTTCCAGACTCTGAACGAACTCGACCAAATTGCCCACCGTGAAGTAAGTGGGATTACACTGGCCGTTGTTGCCATATTCCTTGCCGAGTTGGAACGCCTTTTTATTGGGCACCGGCAGAGCCTCACACCGGTAACCCAGGCTCTCCAGAGCCCCGTGCACGAGCTTTTCGTGCTTCCACGTCAAACCGCCAAAAAGGATCGTCGTTTTGTCCCGTTGCGAGCGGACAAACGGGTTTTCGACCGGGCGAAGAAAACGTTCCGCTGACCGGCTTTCAATCCCGGCTTCCCGCTCCAAGCGCTCCCGCTCTTGCTGGAGGCGCTGACGGATCATCTCTTCCTTCGAACCTATATTAACCAGCCCCTTGGGCTCCGAGGGATTTAGGAAGGGCGCTGTGCTCATAGTTCACCTCGTATTGTTGGGATTTTGACCTTCATGGCGGGCTAAAGAACCCATCACCCCATTCCCCACGGCTTGAGGAGCGGAGAGAATTTGTTCTTCTTGATGTGCCGCCTCTCCCTTAGGAGAAGTGATCCGCTTGTAGCGGATCCGCTCGGCGGCCTTTCAAGGCGTTCTACCCTACAAGGTCAGCATTATTCAATGCCTTGCTCACAAAGGGAAACGGAAGCCAGCGAACGGCATATATTCTACCTTCAATTGGGTGTCTAAGCATCGGTTGGATAGGCGGTAGCGGGCTTTCCAGCCTGGCCGCGGATTAAAATTCATATCCTTCTCACGAAATGAGT
>JASHOS010000142.1 GCA_030040995.1 Terriglobia bacterium
GGAATCGTGCTAAAGAGCTGGACGTGCTTCACTTGCCCCGCGAGCACGATTTTGCCGATTCGCTCGTCGTGAAGCAAATCCATTAACTTTGCGATCTCGCCCAGGCTCAGCCAGTGAATGACCGTGGCTTTTGCCGATAGGCCGGGCGAGGCTTCTTCCTTGATGGCGAAAACGACGGGATCGATTCCTTGCTCCCGGGCCGCGTCGAGCACCAGGAACGGGAAGCGCCCATTTCCAGCAACAATCGCGTAGCGAGATTTTTGGGATCGCACCATGGATTCAGCCGCGAGGCGGCGAAATAGTCTAGCCCAGGCCGCGGCTATGGGCGTTAACCTAGGAGTTTCGACCTGCCGGTTGCCCGGAGGGCAACACCATGAATAGCCGCAGGTGTAACCTACGGACAATGAGGCGCAGAATTAAACCAACCCCGATGGTGTCCAAATTAGCCAAACCGAGAGCGGCTTTGCCGCCCGCTGTGCGGAAAGCCTGCGGCTTTCCGGGCAAAGACACAAATTGCATATCCGTGCGGGGCGCGCAGGCTGAGCCTGTGCGCCCCGCACGAACAAGGTTAGGGAGAGTGGCTCGGTTCCGGAAGGGCATAGCCCTTCCGCACAGCAGGCGGCGAAGCCGCACGGCACCTCGGAAGATCCGAAAGCTAATTTGGACAAGCCTGAGGGCAACCCCTCCAGGGTTGTTGTTCTGTGGTCGCCAGGTTTCCGTAGGTTGCACCTCCGGCTATTCATGGCGCGGCCCCTTTCGGGGCCGGAACATTCTTTCTCATTTGACCACGCCGCGCTGGGAACTCTTAATGAAGTTGACGAGCGCATGGACATGGGATGAGCTGAAGTTGCGCTCCTCGATGGCGCGAATCGCCTGGCTAGTGTTCAGCTTGGACCGGCAGAGCAGCCGGAAAGCCGCTTCGAGCTCGTCGAGATCTTCCTTGGCAAGGCCCCGTCGTTCCAAACCCAGGCGGTTTATTCCCAGGACCTCCATGGGACGCGGGGCCGTAGTTTTGGAATAAGGGAGGATATCGCGATTTACCACGGTGTAAGGGCCCAGAAAACTGTACGCCCCAATTCGCGTGAATTGATGGATGCCACAAAAAGGCCCAATATTGGCGTGATCCCCAATCTCAACGTGGCCGGCCAGCGAAGCGCCGTTGCCCATGATGATGTGGTCGCCCAAGTGGCAGTCGTGGGCAATGTGAACGTAGGCCATCAGCAGGTTCTTATTTCCGACCCGCGTGATTCCCCCTCCTTCTGCCGTGCCGCGATGCAAGGTCACGAATTCCCTCACCGTGTTCTCATCCCCAATTTCCACCGCGGTGGGCTCGCCCTGATATTTAATGTCCTGGGGTGCCATCCCGACAGACGCATAAGGGAAAAACCGGTTTCGCTTTCCAGCTTTCGTCCGGCCGTCGATGACGACGTGGGACATCACTTCGCAGTCTTCACCCAGCTCAACCTCTGCGCCGATTACACTGTATGGACCGATAGCGACCGAGCACGCGAGCCGCGCTTTAGGATTAACGATAGCGGTGGGATGGGCTTTCATTTTGCCGGGTACTCGACAATCGCAAACTGGACCACCGCCTCGGCGGCCAGTTTCCCGTCGACCGTAGCCTTGCCACCCATCTTGCCAAAATGATTGCGGCGGCTCAGCAACTCCATTTCCACCCGGATTTGGTCGCCCGGCGTCACGGGGCGGCGGAACTTGGCGTTTTCGATGCCGGTGAAATAGATCAACTTCTTTTCCTTCTCGGGAAGGTCCCGGTAAATCAAAACGCCCGCCACTTGCGCCATGGATTCAATAATGAGCACGCCCGGCATCACCGGCGCACCAGGGAAATGCCCCTGAAAGAAAGGCTCATTTACGGTGACATTTTTGAGCCCCACAATACGCTTTTCCGGTTCGAGCTCCACAATCCGGTCCACCAGCAAGAAGGGGTAGCGGTGAGGGAGGATTTTCAGGATGTCGCTGATTGTATAGATGATGGGCTGTTCTGAGCTGCTTAATTCCATGGTTCAGACACTGCGCACCTGCTTTGGAGGCCTGCGGCAGCCTACCGGGTGACCGAGGGAGCATTATACAAAGAAAACGGCGACGCGTGCCAACGGTGTAGAATAGCTTCCGATGAAGGCTCCTGAACAGCGTGGATTGAATGCGTGCTCGGCGCCGGAAGGTCCCGAAACAGCGCCATCACCGGTTCCTCAAGGGAAGCAGCACTCCGGAATCAGCAAGATATTTCTAAATCCGAAGGAAATTCGCGCGGGATGGCGTTTGCTGATCTTTGTTGCCATCTATCTTTTTTGCCTCTCGTTAGTCAATATCGCGGCGCCCAGCTTTGGGCATCCCAACCCTCATTCCCTGACCGCAACGCCCATGCTGATTCGGGAGGCCGTGGCTCTCGCCGTGGCGCTGTTCTCGGCTGCTGTTATGGGCGTCATCGAAAGGAGGTCCTTCGCGGATTACCTGCTTCCCTGGCGTTTCGCCTTCACGGGAAAGTTCTGGTGGGGTGTTCTTTGGGGATGGGTTGCGCTGACCGCGCTCATGGTGCTCCTGCATCTCGATGGCAATTTTTTCTTTGGCAGGCTCGCCGTGACCGGCTGGAAGGCGGCGGGCGATGCGGTTCTGTGGGCCCTGGTCTTCGTAGTGGTGGGCCTCACGGAGGAATTCACGTTTCGTGGCTACGCGCTCTATACTCTGACCACAGGCATGGGATTCTGGCCGGCCGCTCTGGTCCTTTCGGGTGCATTCGGCGCCGTTCACTTGGGGAATCCGGGTGAAGACTGGATTGGTGCTCTTGCCGCCGCGCTCATCGGGTTCTTTTTCTGCTTCACCGTGCGCCGCACCGGCACGTTATGGCTTGCGGCCGGCCTGCACGCTGCCTGGGATTATGCGGAGACTTTCGTCTATTCAGTCCCAAACAGCGGCCTGGTGGCCAGAGGCCATTTGCTCAGATCTTCATTTCAAGGACCGGCTTGGCTTACGGGAGGCAGCGTCGGACCGGAAGGCAGCGTCTTCGTTTTCGTGGTCATCGCTATTCTATTTCTGCTTTTCCATTTCTGTTATCCGCGCCTCCGATTCCCGCAAGCTTCGGACAAGCCGCCCGTCTAAGTTCGCCATAAGGCAGTGCTTCAAAGGGTGGTTGATCCTGTTAGGTGGGCCACGCGATGTTACGTCGGACGCATCTTCCTTTTTGATTTGATCGGGATTCTCTGTCGAAGTGCCTGAGTGCAAGGCGCTTAGCCCGTTTCGTGATGGGCCAGGCTCCTGTCTACATGGCCGGGAGCGCGACGCCCAGGGCTCGGAGTATTTCTCGCTGGCGGGCATCCGGCTGAGGCAGCTTGGTCAGCGTCGTTTTTTCATC
>JASHOS010000143.1 GCA_030040995.1 Terriglobia bacterium
ACGACCAGGACTTTGGCGTCCCTGTTCGCATTCATTGTCATTACGGCATGCCTCAAAGTAGGGGCTCGAAGCCCGAAATTCGCCCTCCGGCGGAACACGAGCAAATTGAAATGGGGGAAGGATATTCCCGGTCCCCTCGGCCTGGCCTTAACCATTATAGCGAGTGATTGCGTGAAGCGGGATTTTTCTCGCGGAGAGAAGTAGGCAGCGTAAGGGTAGGACTTGCCATACCCTGGTTCATTTTCGGGACGGCAATCAAGCGGACGGCGGGCCTCCCCACCACATCACCTTCAGTTATCGACGGATCAGAGCTGAAGCAACCGCTCTCCCCCGCCGGCTCGGCCTATGTGCTGCTTTGCCCACTGCCGCCCGGCAAAAATGGCCCAGAGAGAGATTCATCCCGAGCCTTTTTACTTCTGCAGTCAACTGATAAACAGACACTTACCCTTGTTTGCGGCCTTTGGCTCCCGATCTGCTATGAGGGGGGCGAGGTGGAGCGAAAATGGAGAGTGGCTACTACGCGGCGTTAACCGGTCTCGTGGCAAAGTTTAACGCTCTGGACATTGCAGCGAATAATCTGGCGAATGTCAGCACTACGGGCTATAAAGCTCAGGAGGACTTCTACCGCACCTATAGCGCCACAATGGGCAACTCCGAGGTTGGCCCGCTCAATCTCGCAATCAATAATTACGGCGTGCTCGGCGGAGCCAGCACCAACTTTGAGGAAGGGGCGGTCGAGAATACCGGCAACGCGCTGGATATCGCGCTACAAGGAAAAGGTTTCCTTGTCGTTAAGATGCAGGCGGACGACCTTTACACACGCGACGGTAGCTTGCGTGTGAACGCCAAAGGCATCCTGACGGATCAGCAGGGAGACCCCGTCATGGGCCTTGTTCCTAAGAAGAACGGCAAGCCGGGTGAAGGACCTGTCACTCTGCCCCAGGGAGACGTTTCCATCAGCCCCTCCGGCGTGATCTCCGTTGAAGGATCGGTGGTAGGCCAGTTGAAGGTCGTCGATTTTCCTCAACATACTCCCCTCACCTTACAAGGCAGCAATCAGTATTCTGCGCCTGCCTCGTCCGCGGTACTGGCTGCAAATCCGGACATCAAGCAAAGAGCGCTTGAAGCCTCCAACGTGAACCCGATGTCTGAGACGGTGAGTTTGATTCTTCTTCAGCAGGAAGCGCAGGAGCTGCAGAACGCTATTTCGACTTTCGACAAAGATTTTGATCAGTCCGCGATCAATAACATCCCGATCATTCAGCAATAAGGAGCAGAAATGTTTCGAGCCCTCTACACTGCCGCAAGCGGCATGAACGCCCAGGAATTAAACCTGCAGAACATCGCCAATAATCTTTCTAACGCCAATACGATAGGGTTTCGTTCCCGCCAGGTTGAATTCGAAGATCTGATGTATCAGAATGTTGTCACGCCTGGCGATGCGATGACGCAGCAGACCACTATCCCTACTGGCCTGCAGCTTGGAGTAGGGGCGCGCACCGCGTCTACGGAGTTGAATACCACCCAGGGAGAGCTCGAGACGACCGGGAACCAGCTTGATGTGGCCATCCAAGGTGATGGCTACTTCCAGGTGCTGACTCCTACGGGCACGCTGGCGTACACGCGCGACGGCTCGTTTCAGCTTAACCAAGAGCGCGAGGTCGTCACGGCGGACGGCAATCCCCTCCAGCCGGCCATCACGATTCCCGCCAATGCGACCAGCATTACGATCGGCACCGACGGCACGGTAAGCGTGCAGGAGCCGGGAACCACTCAGGCGGCGACCGTTGGCACCATCCAGCTCGCCTTGTTCCCTAACGATAGCGGGCTTCAGGCGATTGGCGGAAATCTTTCGGTCCCGACGACGGCCTCCGGCGATCCGGTCGTCGGCACTCCCGGCAGTTCGGAAGGGATGGGAAGCTTGCAGCAGGGGATGCTCGAGCAATCGAACGTTGACGTGGTGGGAGAATTCGTAAATATGATTCTGGCGCAGCGCTCCTACGAAGCCAATTCCAAGGTGCTCCAGGCCGGGAGCCAGATGCTTCAGGATCTCAACAACATCACGTAAGTAAGGCTAAGGTCTCCGGTTATGCGATTGCGGCTCCTCAGCGCGGTCACACTCTGCCTGGCAGCGAGCGGCACGGCGTTTACCGCAGCCGGCCTCAGCAGCGGGGTAGGTGGCGCTTCTCAGGGAAAAATCCCCGCTCCCGCCCGCCCGTCCCTATCGGTCTGCCTCAGAAGTAGCGTGACGGTCCGCTCGAGCGTCGTCACTCTGGCTAACCTCCTGCCGGATTCCGCGCCGGCCGCCTTGCGCCAGGAGGCTGGAAGCGTTCCCGTGGGAAGCGCTCCGCAGCCCGCCATGACGCGCGTCATTTACGCCCAGCAGTTGAGATTTTTGCTGCAAGGCCACAAAGAACTGCTCGCTGGGCTGACGCTGCCCAGCGAAATCGTCGTCCAGCGCTTTCATCGCGCCCTCACAAAACAGGAAGTGATCCAGGCCATTCAAAGTGCTACCGGCCAACAGGGAATCACGGCCAAAGACGGATTGGATCTCGCGAGCGCCCGGTTTTCCACGCCCATCTACGTGACGGAGGCGGATCCTGGCCTCGAAGTGATACGAATCCAATGCGATCCTTTGCGAAACGAGACCCGGTTCAGGCTTTGGACTTCGAAAGAACCCGGCGATCTTCCGTTCGAGGTCTTGGTGCCGGGTGCGGTGAAATTGCCAACCCTTGTCTCCCGCCATGCGCTGGCGCCGGGCGAGATTGTCTCGGCCGCGGATTTCGCCATTGTTATGAAGCCTGGGGCGAGAGTCCTCTCCGGCGAGGCCACCAGCGCGGCGGAATTGACAGGGCTTGAGACCCGGGCGTCCCTCCGCCCCGGCCAGCCCGTGACTCGCACGGAGTTCGCCATGCCGGTCCTCGTGAGGCCCGGCGTTCTTGCAACGATGATCGTCCAAGGATCTGAGTTCAGAATCAAGACCGTGGTCACTCCGCTCGAACCGGGAGTGTTCGGCCAGGAAGTTAAGGTGCGGAACACAGAATCCCGGCAGGTCGTTGAGGCGAAGGTGATTGGGCGGGACCGTTTACTTAAGGACCGCTAGCGTAACTCAAGGAAGAGGATAGTGTGAACATGCCAAGAACAGCTTCGAAATGGCTGGCGGGTTCCTGGATCATTCTGTTGCTTGCGGTTCCCCAGGGGAGCTACGCCAAAAAGAAAAAGAAGAACCAGCCCGTCACCTTTGAGCAAAGCCTGGCTGAGTACGTCCGCCAGGCGCAACAGGGCGTAGTCAACACGGCGCCCACAACGGGGAGCATCTGGAATTCCAATGGTCCCTTTGCGGAGCTGGCACGCGACGACAAGGCCTACCGCCTGGGAGATATCGTGACGATTGACATCATTGAGCAGACTACAGCTCAAGCCACCGGGGACGTAAAGACTTCGCGGACCTTCAGCGCCAGCTCCGGCATCAGCGCGCTCTTCGGCGAGATCGGGCCTTCTGCCGGACTGAACAATCTTTTCTCGCCCAACTCCTCGAGCGCTCTGAACGGCCAGGCCGAGACGGATAGCAGCTCGACGTTTAGCACTAACGTTGAAGCTACGGTGGTGGCGCTTCTGCCCAATAATTATCTCGTGGTTCAGGCCACCCGCACAGTGGAACTGGACCAACAAAAACAACAAGTGATTCTCCGCGGCATCGTCCGGCCATCGGATATCAACTCCGCCAATACGATTGCTTCCACGTCCCTTGCCGACTTGAGCGTTCAGGTCGTTGGGAAAGGTGTTATTTCGGATGCGGTGCGCCAGCCCAATAGGATCATCCGCGCCATCCTGAAGATCGTGAACTTCTGAGGAACTATGCCCACATTGAAGCGCCGCTTCTTGCACCTCTTGCTTCTCGGCTTTGCCCTGGTGGTTCTGCCAGGCCGGCTCACGAATGCCCAGGTTGCTTCAACGCAGCCAGTGTCGTACGCGCCTTCTCATACGGTGCGGATCGGCGACATCAGCAGCATCGAGGGCGTGCGGGATAACTATGTAATGGGATATGGTCTCGTGGTTGGTCTGAATGGCACCGGCGACGGCCAGCAGGACATCTTCCCCGTCCAGACGCTCATAGACATTTTGCAAAAGATGGGTGTCCAGGCGCCGTCCGGAGCTGTGATTACCCGGAACATGGCCTCTGTTTTCGTCACTGCCACGCTGCCGCCTTTCGCCGACCCCGGAACCCGCATCGGGGTGAACGTTGCGTCCACCGGAGATGCCCGGAGCCTTCAGGGCGGAGAGTTGCTCATGACGCCGCTCTATGGGCCTGACGGGAAAGTCTACGCTGTCGCTCAGGGCCCGGTGATGCTGGGCGGATATACGGCAGGGGCGAATGGAAACGTTGTCACCATCAATCATCCGACCGCAGGCCGCATTCCCGAGGGAGGCATCGTCGAGCACCAGGTCTCCCTTGATCTCGGCCAACTCAAGAGCCTGTCATTACTGTTGCACGATGCGGATTTCCTCACGGCGGAGAATGTAGCCGATGCCATCAACCAGAATTTCGGTGATACGACGGCGATGGCCATCGATAGCCGGCGCATACGGATCCGCCTTCCCATCGGCGGAAGCGCGGCCGTTTCGCGCTTGCTCGCTCGCTTAGAAGCGATCCCCGTACAGCTTCATCAGCCGGCGAAGGTGGTGCTCGACGAGCGCACCGGAACGGTAGTGCTGGGTGGGAGCGTGAATTTGGGCGCTTGCTCCATTTTCCACGGCAACCTGGCGATTCAGATCACCACTCAGTACGAAGTATCCCAACCCTCGCCCCTTTCTCAGGGCGGCCAGACGGAGGTGGTGCCGCAGACCACCGTGCAGGCCCAGGAAGCCAATGCCAAAAACGTCCAGCTCCATCAAGGTGCAACGGTTCAGGACCTGGTCAATGGGTTGCAAGGTATTGGTTCCACATCTCGCGATATCATCGCTATCGTCGAAGCGATGAAAGCAGAAGGGTGCCTCCAGGCAGGCGTACAGGTGATCTAATGAGTTCCTCCGCGGGCATTCCGGCAACCCCCCTTGGCAGTGACTATGCCGCTCGCAACCTGACTCCCCGGGTGCCCAACCCTTCTTCCAATCCTCAGACGCGGAAGCTTTTTGAGGCGTGCCAGCAGTTTGAGGGGATGCTCATCGCTAATCTCTGGGACGAAATGGAACAGGGCACTGATATCTCGGGCCTCGATTCAGGCGATCCTGGCGCCTCGACCATGCAAGGCCTGGGCATTCAGTCGGCAGCCATGGCTATAGCCCACGCCGGAGGAGTGGGTCTGGCCCGGATACTCTACCGAGCCATAGCCCCGAAGATCGCCGAAGCGCCCTCAGCGACGCCCCCGCAGTGATTAAAGTTTTCTTAGGCCTGGCCGATAAGAGCGTATGAAATCGGCTAGGAGGATTTAAATGAACGTCACTTTCCCGAACTCAACGTCTCCAAGCACAAAGGCTGATAACACCCAGCCTATTCAACCGGCCAAAACTAACTCGGGGCAGGTCCAAGGGAATAGCGGTCCGGAGACCTCAAGTGCAGAAGTTTCGCTGAGCGATACGGGCGTGCAGGCGCTTGCTGCCCAGCTTGCGACGGTTCCCAGCATCCGTCAGGAGCAAGTCCAGTCTTTACAGAAAGCAGTTGAAAACGGCACGTATAATCCGAGTAGTCAGCAGATTGCCGAGGCCATCCATGAGGATCTCTTCGGCGCTCCGTCGAACACGGGATCGTGATCCCGGCAAGATGAAGGGAGCTACAGGTTATGGCGGACTTTTTCAATCCGTCCGTCACTGTCTCCGTCGAGCCGGCGTCGCAACCCATCCGGGACGGGCCTTATGCTGAATCCCGCTACCGGGCTAAGAAGCGAACGCCGCCGGTAAAGCCGGAGCCAGTGGAGGAACTCGAAGCCGAGGAGCAGGGCGAGAACGACCCCCCGCGCCAACTCGACCTGGACGCCTAATCATGCCGCAGGATGCCGCTTGCCTTATCAGCTTGTTGAATCAGCGACTTCGCGCCTTTGAGTCCCTCGCCGCCGAAGTGAGCGCGGGACAGCAGGCCTGCGTTGCTCTGGACATTGAGAGGCTGCAACTCCACGACCAGGAGAAGGACCGCCTTTGCGCTGAGCTGCGTCGCCTGGATGAGGAAATCGCCGCGTTCCGGAATAGTCCTGTCTACGAAGAGGCATTGGGAAGGCCACTCACGGAAAGCCAGCCTTCCGGGAACATGGCTGATACGGAGAGTTTGCAGCGCATCCGAAAGGTTTTGCAGGACTCGGAAGAGGCGCGGGCAGAAGCCGCACGCCGTAATCAAACCTATGCGGCGTTCCTGCGCCGCGCCCGCTCCAACGTCACCGTGATGATCAATGTGGTGTCACATTGCCTGGGGGTTTACCCCCCCTGGCTATCGCCGGCTTCAGCCGGTTCACCTTGGGAGAGGAGCTACTAAACTGTGGGCGGACTCTTTCAAACTTTGGGAATCGCCTCCAACGCTCTGGAAGCCGACCAGGGCGCGCTGGAAGTTACTTCCAACAACATCGCTAATGCCAACACTCCCGGCTACTCACGGGAGGTTCCAAACTTGGTGGAACAGACGCCCGTCCAGATCGGCAACCTCCTCTATGGCCAAGGTGTCTCCCTGCAAAGCATTCAAAGCATCAGCGATCCTGTTCTCCAGTTGAGCATCCAGCAGGAAACGTCCGTGCAGGGGCAACTCAGCGCTTTTACGGATGCCATGGACCAGGTGCAATCGCTCTTCAATGAGGACGACGGCGTGGGCTTACAGAGCGATCTGAGCCAGTTCTTTGACAGCCTGCAATCCCTCTCTACCGATCCCACCAGCTCATCACTCGGCCAATCCGTCTTGAGCGCCGCCCAGGATCTCACCACCGAATTTCAGCAAACCTCGAGCACCCTGACGCAGATCCAAAGCAGCCTTAATCAGAACGTGACCGAGGATGTGACTCAAGTCAACCAGCTTACTTCGCAGATCGCCCAGGTGGACGAACAGATTGGATCCTTGCAGTCAACGGGAGGAGACACCGGAACGCTCGTGGACCAGCAGACAGAGCTGGTCAATCAGCTCTCGGACCTGATCGGGGTGACCGTAGTCAACGACACCAGCGGCACCTATACTCTGGAGACGCAGAATGGCTCTCCGCTTGTGGTAGGAAACGAAAGTTTCAGTCTGCAAACTCAGCTCAATTCCGCCACCGGGATGCAAGACGTTTATGCCAACGGGAGCGATATAACATCAACCATCACGCAAGGCGAATTGGGAGGTCTCATCCAGGCCCGGGACACTTCCATTCCAGACGCCCTGAATTCGCTAAATGAGCTGGCCTATAATCTCGTCAATGCTGTCAACACCCAGAGCACGGCAGGATATGACTCCTCCGGAAACGCGGGCGTCAATTTTTTTACTCCGCTCACTAGCGTCGCCGGCGCCGCATCTCAGATTTCGGTGGCAATCACAAGCCCTTCCCAAATCGCTACCAGCTCGGACGGCACTGCCGGGAACAACGAAAACGTGCTGGCGCTGGCAAACATTCAGAACCAATCGATCGTAAGCGGTGAAACCGTCACCGATTATTATTCCAATTTCGTGGACGACATTGGCAACCAGATCTCTTCCGCCGATAGCCAGCAGCAGACTGCAACGGCGGTCATGCAGCAGTTGCAAAACCAGCTCACATCGGTTTCAGGCGTTTCCATCGACCAGGAGGCGGCGAACCTGGTTCTCTATCAGCAGGCGTTTGAAGCTTCCGCCGAGGTGGTCACGTCTGTCAATACCCTGCTGGCTGCTACGATGAGCATGATGAGCAGCGCCACGTAGCTTGATTCAGCGAACTTGTTGAGTTTGGGTTGGCGACTGCTTACGGCTGATTGCTGATTTCTGAGAACTTCTTTTCGAGGCGACACCAAGATGGGACTACGAATTGGACCTGACCTTTATTCCACGATGATCAACGCGGTCACCGTGGATCAGCAGCGGTTGAACACTGCGCTCGAGCAAGTGTCAACCGGGCAAAGCGTCAATCAGCCGTCGGACAACCCGGCTGCCACGGCGGCGTATATTGTGAATGAGGCCGAGTCCGACAGCGTCGATCAGTATACGCAGAACATCTCGACGGTTGAAGGATCGCTCCAGACTGCGGAGACGGCTTTGGAATCGGTGGTTACAAATTTAAACCAGGCAGTAACGATCGCAACTGCCGCAGCGAACGGAACGAATTCCACCACAGAACTGCAGGGATACGCGCAGCAAATCCAGGCGATCCAGCAAACGATCCTCAACCTGGCCAATACGACATACCAGGGCAGCTATCTTTTTGGGGGAACCGAGACCACTACCGCGCCTTATGTCACGAGCACGTCATCGTCGTCGGGCGTCAGCTATGTGGGCAACACGGATGCCAACCAAATTGACGTGGGTGCGGGCCAATCCGTAACTGTCAACGTGCCCGGCAGCAGCATCTTCGATGCTTCAGGCTCGGACGTGTTTCAGGCGCTCAGCGACCTCTCGACGGCGCTCAACACGAACACCAACATTAGCGGCGCGCTTTCCGACGTTAAAGACGCGCTTAACACCGTCAATACCCAGGAAACCTTTTATACGAATACGCTCGACCAACTCAACACCATTAATGACAACCTCAGCGAGGAGCAGGTTACTCTTTCCACACAAGCGGGTAACCTGATCTCGGCCAACCAAGCGCAAGCGGAATCCAACCTGGAACAGGACGACACTTCGCTCCAGGCGGCCCTTGAGGCCTTCGGAAGCATTTCCCAAGATACCCTGTTTAATTATCTGGATCTGGCTGAACTCTAGTCCGTCACACGGCTACGTTATCGGCCACGCGCAGTTGCTTCCAGATGCTCAGGAACGGCTCCAACTGGCGCATCATTTGTCGGAAATCATCGAGCGTCAGAGATTGAGCTCCGTCGCTCAGCGCTCTTTCCGGGCAGGGGTGTACCTCTACAATCAAGCCGTCGGCGCCAATCGCGGTGGCCGCACGGGCCAGCGGCGCCACCAAGCTGCGCTTGCCCGTCGCGTGGCTGGGGTCGAGAATGACCGGCAAATGGGTGAGCTCGTTCAGCAACGGTATGGAGGCGATATCGCAGGTGTTCCTCGTGGCCGGCTCAAACGTGCGGATGCCGCGCTCGCACAGGACCACGTTAGGGTTTCCATGGGCCGTGATGTATTCTGCAGACATCAAGAGCTCCTTAATGGTGGAGCTCATGCCGCGCTTGAGTAACACAGGGCGGTCGCAACTTCCGAGGCTCTTGAGCAGCGCGAAGTTTTGCATGTTACGCGCGCCCACCTGCATGATGTCCGCGTATTCCGCCACGAGCTCCACTTCGCGATCGCTCATCACTTCAGTGACCACCCTGAGCCCCGTCGCCTCACGCGCCTTGGCCAGAAGCTTTAATCCCTCTTCGCCGAGACCTTGAAAATCGTAGGGCGAGGTGCGGGGTTTAAAGGCGCCCCCGCGCAAAACCTTCGCTCCGGCGGCGGCGATGCCCTCGGCAGTTTCCATGATCTGCCGCTCGTTCTCTACAGAGCACGGTCCGGCCATGACCGTGAAATCATCCCCCCCAATCTCAACTCCGCTCAGCCGGATTCGCGTGCGGTCCTGCTTGAACTCTTTGCTCACGAACTTATAGGGAGCCGAGATGCGCACAGCGCTTTCGACGCCCGGCATCGCCTGGATCGATTCAAGGCAAGGCGTTACATCACCTACTCCGACCACCCCGATCACGACCCTCTCCTCCCCGACAATAGAATGGACCTTGTAGCCAAATTCCTTGATCCGGTCGCAAACATGGTCAATCTCTGCTTGGCCTGCATGAAGACGCATAGAAATAATCATCGTTCCGCGCTCCCACTCGAAAAATAAAAAACCCACTCTCTTCGAGTGGGTCAGCCTTCAGAACCGCTTTTGTTGACTTCAGACCGGCGCCACCCTATCCCGTTGGAGCAAAGCCCCAAAAGCGGTAGCGCCAAAACGACGGAGTGTAGCCAGTCAACATCGTGACCCCAACTATAAAACACCCACGGAGCGAATGCAAGAAGTTGTTCAGGGCGGTAGTGGGTCAGTTTGGACTTGTAGCGGCGAGTTTACCTCGCCAGATGGCGGCATGAAGCCGCCTCTACATCAAACTAACCCACTACCTTCGGGGCATCCCTAACCCGTCGATGACCGGAGGTGGTGTAGGGGACGGCTTTCCGTCCCCTCGATTACCGTGCCGAAAGTCAATCAGAATAGGGCAAGCCTGGGGCAAGCCCTATACCTACGCTGCCTACCTCGTGGTTGGATCCGGCGCAGGGCCACGGGCACATGGCTGGATGGCCATGACATCTTCGGCTGGTGTTGTCGACGGGTCAGGAGGCATGAGAAGAGAGAGCGCATCAGGAGCCATCTCGAAAGTTGCTGGTAACGCGCCGGCGAGCTCCCCGTCGAGCTCGAAGTAAACATCTTCTTTGCAAGCGCCGGCTGAGAAGTCGGCCTTCCGCGACTCCAAGCGCTCAATATCCCGCAGAGTTTGCCGAGTGATTGCCGCCGCTCCGTAGAGAAAGTATCGCAGACGGCGCCTGCTCTTGTAGAGGGAGATTCCAAAGTGAGGTTTGGTGATCGACTGCAAAGGGGCGGTTCGGAACCACCCTGCGTACCGGCTGGTCCTCTGTACCACGGCGAAGGTGGCCTGAATCTCGCGCCCGCCTGTCCGGCAAGTTAGCACTGGGAAGGAATAGCGCATCACCTGCTTCACGCCTTCGAGCACGTAGGCGGCGACTCCCAGGGACATCTTGAATTCAAACGTTAGCCTGTGGATCACATAGGCGTCGTAGCCAATCCCGGCGACGCTCAGGAAGTACCGGCGGACGGCTTCCGCGGTGCCACCGGATGAAATCGCGCGGCCCGTGGCGTAGCCTAGACCAATACGCCGCGGTTTCCAAAAGGGTAGTTGGCGCGCTGCCTCGACGGGGTTGTGCGGAAGTTTTAACTCTTTAGCGATGATGTTTGCCGTCCCGCCCGGCAGGATGCCCAGCATCACCTTACCCGGCGAAACGCCGTTGACGACCTCATTGATCGTTCCGTCACCGCCGCATGCAATCACCAACGTATCGTCATCTGCCGCCGATAGGCGCGCGAGCGTTGTGGCAGATCCGGGTCCCTCGGTTCGGACAAGTTTCGCATCAATTCCCCCCATCCTTAAGGCTTCGCGAGCCTCGCAAACCTGGCGCTCGCGCTTGCGAGGATTTCTCCCCGCCACAGGATTGTAGATTAAGGTGGCTTTTTTCAAGGAAGGCAAACTGACGAAGCGTTCGAGGCGAAGCAGTGCCTCGGCTATCCGCCGCTCGTGACCCCTATCCCGCTTACAACCTTTTTGGCAATCAGGTCACCGGTCTTCTTGTCCTTTTTCGTTTGTATGTAAACCATATCGCCGGGTCTCAATTGCTGGAGCGAGCTGCGTTTTTGGTCGCGAATATATTTTGTTTTCGGCATAAGCCGGATAGTCTCCGGTATGCCAAATTTCGTCTTATCCAGCACGAGTGCGCTCGCGTCTATTTTGGTAATCACTCCGTAGAGATAATCCTGGTAATTGCGAGCGTAAGCGTTGGGGTTTCCAAACCGGCCGTTATCAGGTGCCGCTGGTTCTGATGTCCGTTGAGGGAACGCCCGGGGCGCCAGCGCCATTCCCATCACTCCCACAGCAATAACCGCGAAGACCCGCACTTTATTTCCCATTGTCTTATCGGGGGCTGCGCTGGTGCCGCTCTGCCTAAAACGGCGCTCCCGCCTTCAGCCATCCACCTCCATTTCCGAAAGTTAGAGCGGATTTGCGGCGAAGTCAAGCTGGCCGCCGATCGCCGTAACTGCTAGCCCGCCCTTCGACTCGATACGGTCGAGAAATCCTGGCTGCGCGGCCTTCTCACCGGGTTTACCGCTGCGATGGAAGGGGTGGGTTCAACACGCCGAAAGGGGCGGGTTGCACCCCATTAGCCCTTTCGCTCGCGCCCCGAGAAACCCGGACTAAAGGACTGTAGCGGCGGGTTCATCCCGCCACGCAAAATGGCGGCATAATGCCACCTCTACGCACCCGAAACTGAGACCTTACGC
>JASHOS010000144.1 GCA_030040995.1 Terriglobia bacterium
GCCATGCCCTCGGCAGCCATCAACACGATCCGGGCCCGGAGCACGAGTTTCTGTGCCGTGCTTCGTCCTCGTATCCACCGATTCAGTATCGATCGTTGTTCTTCGGTCACTCTCAACGGCTTCGCTGGTTTCCACATGAGCGAAGCTAACACAAAGAAGGCCTCATTGTCTACCTATTTATGTGGCATATGACTAGCCAAAAATGACCGGCTTCAAATCGGAATCCCTGCCCGGCTTCATCCCGGAATAGAGTCCGGGATCATTTCGGAATGCCGCCCGGCTTGGCCCGGAATACGCAGATAGGCCTCAAAACTTAATTTTGTCCAAAAAGCCTACTTATCTCTAAGACCACTCCGGCAGTGCCGCGATATTACTTACAGTGGAGGCAGTGAACTCTTGAAATCACCAGATAAGCGAGGAATACGAAGACTGTCAAAAAGACGCTCGAACCAGAAAGAAAGGCGTATTGCGCCGAGATATACAGAAAAAAGCTGCCGGACCAGGCTGCTGCTGGAGTCTGTGCTTGTTGGATTGATCTGTTTCAGTCTCTCTGCCGAGGCGCAGCAGACGGTTTATCAGATGGCCGATGGACTTGTTCGACCATCGCGCCTCAGGGGGGTCGAGGAAGCGTATCTTCCAGCTATTGCACCAACCAGTCACGCTGCCAATTTGCTCGCACTGCCAAGTGGCGACCTGCTTTGTTTTTGGTACACAGGGACAGGGGAGCGCCACAATGGAACTTCTATCGCGATGTCCAGGCTCGACCATGACTCAGACCAATGGACGTTGCCCATCATCATGGCTTATCAGGCGGGAATGGCAAACCAAAATCCTGTGGCCTTTCGCTTGCCCAATGGGAGGATTTGGTTGTGCTACAACTCGCAGCGGCATGGGAGTAGTGAAGCTACGGCTACTGTTGATGTACTTGTTTCAGAGGACCAGGGGCATACCTGGACCAAACCCGAGCCTCTCTTTACGCAGCCGGGATTCTATCTCCGGCAGCCTCTAGTCGTTTTTGGCCGCAAGTGGCTTCTGCCTATCTACCAGGAAGAAAGCGGTAGCGTTTCGTCATCCAGCGCCAAAAACGATTATTCCATTGTGGAAGTCACTCAGCATGAGGGCAAATCATGGGCGGGCTGCACTGTTCCGAAATCGGGAGGGCTCGTGCAGATGAGCGTCCTCAATCTCTCCGACAGGTCCTTGCTCGCATTCTTTCGCAGTCGTTTCGGAGACTGGATATACGAAAGCCATTCTACAAACGGGTGCGATTGGAGTGTGCCGGTTCCCACATCGCTGCCAAACAACAATTCCTCAATACAGGCCGTAAAACTGAAGGACGGCCACATCGTGATCGCTTACAATAATGCTCAAGTTAGCCCAGTCCGCGGCCGGCCCGCGATGGGATCACGCGAGGTGCTTACAGTTGCGCTTTCAACTGACGATGGAAAGTCATGGCCCTGGAAACGTGACGTTCAAGCCGGGAACGAGCCACCGCATTTTTATCCCTGTGAAGATCCTGAGTATTCTTATCCATCCATAACCCAATCGCCGAGCGGAAAAATCGAGATAGCATTCAGTTTTCGCCGCGAAACCATCAAGTATATGCGCTTCGATGAAGAATGGATCAAGCAGGGAGGCACAGTTGGAGTTCAAAGAGGGATTTACAACATCTATTAATGTGCACAGCCCATCCTACTGCTGTTAGCGACCTACAACAGGAAGCATCCCGCGGCAAAAGGCGCGCAGCGAGGTGCTGAAGCGCTCGTCGTTTTCTAACGCAGCCGGGCGCTACGGCTCCATTTTGAGCGGCATTCCAGGTTATGAGATCGAGGACGTCAAGCTGAGCGATATATACATTCTCAGTGAGGGTGGCGGGACACGCGAAGATGCCGCCATCGCGCCGCCGGAAATGGTGAAGGGCTACTCGGAGCCGACAATCTTTGGATCGATGCCGTCTTATGGCTTCTATATTCGCCACGTCAAGGGCATCGAGATGAGCAACGTCGAAGTGGCCTACACGAAGGAGGACTTGCGGCCGGCGTTTGTGCTTGATCATGTCAACGGAGCTGATTTTGTAAGTGTGAAAGCACAACATGCCCCGGGAGTGCCAGTCTTTGCGCTGAAAGATGTGCGTGACTTTAATGCCTGGCTCAGCCCGCCCGTTCCCAAAACCCATCTTCAGCGCATCATGCAGAAAAACATCTGATGGAACTTCTATTAGGTGTGCAGGAGAAGACTACAAACGGAGGTGTGTTATAAGACTTTGGAGAGCATCAGCAACTCGGGGGTTACAAACGTAAGCCGATTAGAATCAAAGGCGATTGGTGCACAGCCATTCTGCCGACCTATAGGAACGCCAATGTTTTTGGGGTGCTCGATACCGGTCTAACCAGCTCTTTGTTCCTTGGAATCAACGGATTCAGATGCTGACCCCCAAAGGTGGAGCCAACTATGAAGGCTTCTCGGAGAACGTCTCTTAAGTTACGGAGTGGGGGCAGTAGCAGCCGCCAGTTCTCTGCATGGCAGAACCGCTGCCGGCCAATCAACCTTCATTGATATTCTACGCCATCCCGATAGCGTGATCGCCTACTCTGAGGGTGGTACCCACTCTATCTGCAACGTTTAGCCGAATATTTTTCTTGACATGCCAATTTGTTTGATATATCAAGAAGCGGAAATTGATTGGAGGAGGTTTACCTTTATGAAGCGCAAGATAAGCGAACTGTTAGCTTTGGCAGTCCCGTTGGCTGTTCTGGCTTTTCTGCCACTGAGAGTTTCAGCGCAGGAATTCCGCGGAAGTATGACCGGCGAAGTCACGGACCCTTCGGGCGCGGTCATCCCCAACGCCACCGTCACGGCTGTTCAGCACAACACGCAAACGACTTACATGGTCAAAACCAATTCTGCGGGCGTCTATTACATTCCCTACGTGCTTCCCGGCACGTACCTTGTCACCGCCGCTGCAACGGGATTTAAGACCAGCGTTCAGGACAACGTCGTGGTGAGCCCGAGCTCACCGCGGGGCCTTAATTTTCGACTCCAGGTAGGCGCACAGGCGCAGAAGGTAGTTGTCACAAGCGCTCCGCCGCTTATCGACACCACGAGCGCGAGCGAAAGCACCATTCTGACCGACCGGGACCTTATGAACTTGCCCAACGCCAGCCGGGTGGCCTACAACTTTATCTCCTTAACGCCGGGCAGCGAGGTCGGTCTCGGCAACAGCAACGCCGGCGGTTGGTTTTCAAATAATAATGGCTATATTATAGGCGGGGACTTGCAAGGCTATCAGAGGTTCAACGTGAATGGCATGAACATAACGACAATAGAAGGTAACAATCAGTATGGGGATTGGATGACGTCGCCCAATATGGATGCCGTTCAGGAAGTGAACGTGATGGAGAACACCTACGATGCGCGCTACGGGAATTCGTCGGGCGGTGTGTTCAACATCGTTACCAAGAGCGGGACCAACGCGTATCACGGCGACGTTTTCGAGTATCTGTCAGGTGGCATGTTTGATGCCAACTGCTTCCAATGCAACTATACCGGCGTTCCGGTCGAGAACACCCATGAGGACCAGTATGGTGCGACGTTTGGCGGGCCGATCAAAAAAAACAAGCTCTTCTTCTTCGGAAGCTTCCAGGGAATTTGGTCAGGCACCCCGGGCACGACCATCGACACCGTGCCTACCGCCGCCATGCGCAACGGAGATTTTACGCTACCGGCACAATATCAGTCAGCCCAGAGTGAGGTTTTCAACCCTGCTACGCTAACCTGCGCGTCGCCGGGTGGCACCATCGGCAATTGCGCGAACAACGACTACACAAGCACCGAGTTTCCAAATGATACGATTCCGGCGGCGGATATCAACAAGACGGCCGAAGATTTCGTTAACCTGTTCCCAGAGCCAAATTTTAACGGGAATTCACCCACTAGCAACTATATTGCCTCTACTCCCACTTTGCAGAAGGACTATCAGTGGATGGGCCGCGCCGATTACAATTATAGCGACAAGACACGCTTTTACAGTACCTTCGAATACGAGATGGCCAATGACCTTGACAACAGTAGCGGCCTTCCCGCCCCGGCGGAAAATGGCGTGATCAATGGCATTTCGGACACTACGGTCGCCGAGCTCGATATGACGCACACGTTCGGCCCAACGCTCGTCGGCGACTTCACAGCCGGCTTTTCCCGCTGGATCAACACAAGCCCGGACGGGGTGAGCCACCAACCTTCGCCCGAGTCGTACGGCCTCACTATGCCCGATGTTCCCACTGCAACCACCTTGAGTGAGTTGCCGGAAGTCTTTATTAGCGGTTACCCCCAGTTGGTCGGCAATCAGGACGAGGATAATACGGCGCAGACCATGGATTTCAGCGGCGACTTCACCAAAATACACGGCCATCATACCATCGAGTGGGGCGGTGACTTCATGGTCCTCAATTACGCCATTTCCGACTATAACGCCCTCGCTGGGAATAGCACTGGCAGTCCGAACGGGTATTTCTATTCCGGCAGCGAATTCACTCAGTACAACCCTTTGAACGAATCCTCGATCTCTACCCTTAACGGCAACTCGCTCGCCGACTGGCTGCTCGGCTATCCGGGCTCGGGTAGCGAAAGCGGCGTGGACTGGGATGGCACGATCATGGAAGGCTACCCCATGTGGGGGCTTTATCTGCAGGATAAGTGGCGAGTAACCCCCAAGCTGACCCTCACCATCGGCGGGCGTTACGACGTAGAAGCCGGTGTCCGGGATCGCGGTAACGAGCTGGATCGCGGCGTGTGTACGACCTGCGTTAACCCCATCACCTCCGAGCCGGCTTACCAGGCGAATGTCAACAACCCGGCCAATATCGCCGCTTGGGAGGCGGTGGGTATCGATCCCGCAAAGACATTAGACACCGTTAGGGGCGGGATATTGTTCGAGGGCACAGACGGCCAGTCAACAGACGCTTATAACACGGATTGGGGTAACTGGCAGCCTCGGCTCGGCTTTGCCTATGCTCTCAACAATAAAACCGTAGTCCGTGGCGGCTTCGGCTATATGTTCGCTTATGGAATCGAGGGTGGTGTGAATAACGGGTTCAGCATCACCACGCCGTACCAATACTCGCTCAACGGCGGCCTTACTCCCACCAATTACTTTAAGGACGGCGTGCCGTTTCCGAACGGGGCCGAGAAGCCCACGGGGTCATCCCTAGGCCTGCTTACCGAAGTTGGCGACAGCGAGGCTCTTGACTTTCCGCAACGCAAAATACCACGCTCGCAATTGATGTCGCTCGACGTTCAGCGCGCCTTGCCGGGACACATGACTCTGGACGTTGGCTACTCCGGCAATTACGCGCGAGCCGTGCGAACGCAGGGAGAGGGTTACAATATCGGCACGCTGCCGCTGACCTTCGACTATCCTGAGCTGCAGCAGCACACCTACATCCCTGCGGTGGCAAGCGAGCTGAGCGCGCAGGTTCCCGACCCTTATTACGGCATTCCGGACGTGCCAGCGACCACCACCTTGGGGTCGTCCCCGACGGTTTCCTCAGTCGATCTAATGTCGTCGTTGAGCCAGTTCGGCGCGGCGGGGATCTACGACTATAACCCCCCCGCCGGTTTTAACTGGTTCGATTCGCTCGAAGTGCAGCTCAATAAGCGGCTCATCGGCGCCACCCGTGGATTAAGCGTGCAGCTTGTTTATACCTATTCGAAGGACATGGAAATGACGAATTACCCCGATGGCACCTGGCCGTGGAGGGCCCTGCATCCACCCTATGAGCCGGATGGCACAGACCAGACGAACGTGGCCGCGTTCTCTGGCGAGTGGGACATGCCTTGGGGGCGCGGAGCCAAATACCTCCTCACCAATCCCGGTCCCGTGCTTGGGGAGATTGTCAACGGCTGGCATGCGGCCTGGATATTCTCCTATGCGTCAGGCACCCCAGTTGGTACGCCCTTTTCTGGGTGGTGGTATACCAGCTCGCACAGCCTTGTTCCAACCGGTGGCTCCGATATGGAGGAGTATCTCTACAACGGCGGCAGCGGTGGGCCGCTAAGCATCTGGGAATCGGTACCACCCTATGGTCAGAACGACCATGCAACGATGTTTAGTTGGTTGACCTACCCCACCATTCCGAGCCTCAACCTGACGGTGGAAAAGGACTTTTCCATCACGGAGTCCAAGCGCGTGCAATTCCAGGCCCAATTCTTTAACATAACGAACTCGCCGCTCTTCGCCAACATCGATACCAATCCGAATGACGGAGCGGTCTATAAGAATTCCTACGGCCAGTGGGCCGGCTTTGGGACCGTCGCCATGGACCAATCAAACAGTCCGAGAACGATTATGCTTTCGTTGAAGTTTTTCTTCTAACGCTCGGAGCAGTGGGAGCGCGGGCTTCCAGCCGGCTTCGAGCAAGCGGCCAGTAGGACCACGCTCCCAGAGACAGTCCACGGTCAATTCACAAGACGAATTGGCCGTGATGGCTACCACTTCTGCGGCTTTTTCTTAAGGAGGGACCGCAGAGTCTCTAAGGGCAGGAGACTCTGCGTTACCCTACTGCAGAGCAGGCAGGGGGGCTGCCCCATAAGCGCTAAGGGGCGCACGTCAGATTTGTGAGATGAGGTCATGCGGCTGCCTTGCCCGTCGAGGTGCAGAAGCCTTGTTGATGAAACTTGGGGTAGCCCATTCGCTGGCGATTGGTCCAGAGGTAGTGGATACAGTCCCGCGCCTCCTTGTGATTGCCTGCGTAGGGATCCAAAGCTCCGACGAGAGAACTTAGGCGTCCCTCGTCGAGTTCGTCGTAGCGCTGCTGAATCCAGGCCTTTCCCGCTTCGCTCTCGCCCAAGAGGATCTTGCCCACAGCGCTCAGGTACTCTTTGGCATGAAAGCGGTCGAGAATCTGAGTCGCGTCGGGGAATAATTCGCTTGCGGTGTTCCAGATCTAAGGCGAGCCGTCGCCCAACACCATGCCCCGGGCTGCTTCAGTGAAACCTCGCCGCGTCGCTTCGCGCAGCACGCGCGCCGAGAAGTCGGAAAGCTCGGGGCTGGTGTCCGGAGTGGCCGCGCTCTCAATCGCGGCGGAATAGATGACCGATCCCGGATCGCGAGTCGGCTTGTCTTCCTTATCACGCGCTTCCGCTGTCCAGACGGTAACCAGCTTGGCCTCGCGGGTTTTGGCGGAGCCGTCCGCTTGTTTGCCCGTGCGACCGGATGCTCTGTCTACTGGGAGAGTGGGCAAAGTATCAAGGAACGATTCGTACTCGACGAGATGGCGTCAGCGGCTCCGCAATAGCCGGGGCAGGAACGGTACGGCACTGACGCGCTGGCGCCCAACAGTGTCTTTCGCGGAATCTCAAGGTCTCTAACGTTGTACCCGCCGGTGTGACTGGCGCTACCTTCTGCGATACGCCTTGCAGAACCAGCAGACTGGCATAGCGCAAACATATCTCGGAGTCGTGGGCGATACTGTTGTTGGTTACTATAGCCTTGCCGTCGGCCAGGTAACGCTGGAGGAAGCACCCGAGCGATTAACCAAAGGGCTCGCACGCCATCCGGTGCCGATTATGCTGCTGGCGCGGCTGGCGGTGGATCGGCCAGGCTCTTTTGAAAGGTGCCATGCTGCGCATGTTGCAGGTGGCAGACATTGCCGGCATTCGTGCCCTTGTCGTTCACGCAAAAAACGAAGCCGCCAGGAATTTCCACCCGCGATTCGATTTCGTTCCGTCTCCCACTGATCCGGTGCATCTCTTCGTCCTCTTGAAGGACGTGCGGCGAATGGTTGCCGGTTAAGTGGTTCGCTGAGGAGGGTGTTTATCAGGTAAGCGAGGTTCGGACAAACGGGTCCTCTCACTACCCGACGGTTTACGAGAATTTCCAATAATCAACGCAAGTGCTTTCAGCTTAGAAGCTATTTCAAAACCCTCCGTAAGGCGATCATAAGGCAGGCAATATGGACAAACGCTTGGTAGATGGTGAGCAAGCGGTCATAGCGCACGACGAGCCGCCGGAAGTTGCCAAGCCACGCGATGCTGCGCTCGACGATCCAGCGTTTCTTGTAACGTCGCAGCACCCGTCCGTCTTGGAGCGCGGTTCGATACCGGTTGGAGCGGTGTGGCGCAATCAAGACCACGCCGCGCCGCCGCAACGGTGTGCGCAGTGCGTCGCTGGCGTACGCTTTGTCAGCAATCACCCACGCGGGCTTTTGTCGCGGGCGCCCGCCGCAGTGTCGCCGCCCGACTCGGATCGCCTGAAGCGTTTCTTCCGCCAGCCGGACCTCCGACGGGGAAGCAGAGTAAAGTCGGATTCCCAGAGGAACACCGCGGCCGTCGACCACCACCATCCACTTCGTCCCCTTGCCCCGCTTAGTTTTGCCGACTGCGGAGCCCCTTTTTTTGCCGGAGCAAAGCTCCCGTCCATGAAGGACTCGCTCCACTTTAACTGCTGTCGCTCGTTCAACTCACCCAGAAAGGTGCGCCAGATCGCAAGCCAAATCCCTTGCTCCTCCCAGTCCCGCAACCGCCGCCAGCAAGTCGACGCTGAGCCAAACTCCTCGGGTAAGTCCTGCCGGCGAGCTCCGCTGCGCAGAATCCACAAGATGCCTTCCAGCACCTTGCGGTCACTCGCTGGAGGTCGACCGCCACGAGGTCGGGCAGGTTACTTCGCGAGCAAGGGCCGGATTTTCTCCCACTGGGCGTCGGTTAGTAACCGGCCGTATCGCGCCATCGGCCCTCCCCCTGGCGCTGTTTACCTTCGCAAGCAATCCCAATGGGAAGATAAATACATGAATCTCATTCCCTTGTACAGGGTTTTGAAATAGCTTCTAGTCATTTTCGTTGAACAAATTTGAACAGCGGGTCGTCCGAACACGAAGAGAAACATGCGCTGTCTCCTTCAGAGGTTTTCACGCGAGCTACCACCGGTTAAGCTCATGCTTGACGTCCGGCACCGAAGACGGTTGTTTATGTTGCCTTTTACATTGGAACTGACCCGGCTGGCAGGAGTGAGCACGAGGTCATGGGTTCGCGGTTATTTCCGGGTGGCCGACGATCCGCCAAGAGTGAATAACGGGCGTATGCTCGTAATCCAAGCGCGAGATGGCCCCTTACCGTTTTATCGGCTCCGAAGCGCGTAGTAAACTGTGTCAATCGCTGATTCTTGCCGCGGGGAGATGGATGAATGTTGTACGAGTTTCCACCGTTCCGACTCGATACGGCGAACCAATGCCTGCTTCAGAAGGGGCCTTCGGGTGCCGACGTCCGGATTCAGCTGCCGCCAAAGGCGTTTTTCGTCCTTCAACATCTGGTAGATAACGCCAATCGCTTGGTTACGCACAATGAGCTGATGGAGAAGGTGTGGCCGGATGTGTTTGTTCAGCCGGAGGTTCTAGCTAGCCATATCCGGGATTTGCGGGCCGCGCTTGGAGATGATGCCCGGAAACCAAAGTTCATTGAGACTCTCGCTCGTCGCGGATATCGATTTATTGGGAAGGTCGGTACGAATAATGCGGTAGCAGCACACGATACCATCGATCTGGCCAGCGGCCGTCTGGTGGGGCGCGAGTCTCCGTTGTCGAAGTTGCAACAGTGCTACCGCGCCGCAAATGTCGGGCAAAGGCAGTTAGTTTTCGTTACAGGCGAGCCGGGCATCGGGAAGACCGCCCTTTGCCTTGAATTCCTACGTCGAATTCGGGGTATCGATCAACCTCCCTACGAGGCGTGGGGTCAGTGTATTGAGGGGTACGGAATCCAAGAGCCATACTCCCCGATTCTCAAGGCGATCAGCGAACTATGTAAGCGCAACGGTGAGCCGATCATTCGCGTGTTGAAAGCAAAGGCTCGGACGTGCATCTTGCAGTTTTCGGATCTTCTCAGCCCTAGCGAGCGCTCCGCTTTAGAAATCGACGTTAGAGGAGCGACCAGTGGGCGTATGTTGCGCGAAGTTCTTGACGGGCTAGAGGCGCTCAGTGAATCCAGGCCTCTGACCTTGGTTTTGGATGATCTTCAGTGGGTAGACCGCGCGACGGTTGATGTAATTTCCGAGTTTGCGCGCAGACAGCAATCGGCCAGAATTCTCGTCATTGGAACTCTCCGTCCCTTGGAGGCGTTCCTCAATGAAAATCCGATCAAGATGCTAAAGGATGAGCTTCTTGCGCATCGGCTCTGCAGCGAGATAAGTCTAGCAGGACTCACTCAATCCGCTATCGCCGAATATCTGGATCAGTTGTTCACTGGAAGCGATTTGCGGAATGGTCTCGCAGAACTGCTCTATCGGCGATCGGAGGGAAATCCGCTGTTTATGGTAGCCGCGCTCGAACATAGCTTCGAGCAGAGACTACTGTTTGAAGAAGATGGGCGGCTTCACTTGAGATCGCCGCTGGACCAGTTAGTTTTGGATATACCGCAGAGTCTGCGAAGCATGATCGAGGCCCAGGTTGATCGCCTCAGTGCCGAGGAGAGACGCGTTCTGGAGGCAGCGAGTGTGGCGGGGGCTCTCTTTTCACCGGAGTCCATTGCTGTGGCGAGTGAGCAGGCCGTCGAAAGAGTCGAGGACATTTGCCACAATTTAGGACGTCGCAACCAGATCGTGCGCACAGCGGGAGTGCAACACCTGGCGGACGGTACGACTCTGGTGCTTTATGAATTTGTTCATGTTTTGTATCGCGATGTGTTGTACGAACAACAGCCTCTTGGCCGGAGATCGACAAGGCACCAGCTGGTCGGATGTCAACTCGAAAAGCTTCACGTGGGCCACACCGACGAAATTGCCGCAGAGCTTGCCCTGCATTTCGAACACGCTTCGGACTGGGGACGTGCTCTCAAGTATCTGAGGCTTGCTGCAGAGAACTCGGAGCGGCGCTACTCTCACCGAGAAGCCATAGCACTTTTGTTGCGTGCGCTGGAATTGGTGAGCAGTATTTCAGCGGAACAAAAGCGCGATGCCGAACTGCAGATACTCGAGAGACTCGCGATGATCTATGTGGCTTCCCTCGATTCTCGCTGTGTAGAGGCGTATCAGCGTTTGGCCGAGACGGCATCGACGTTTGGGCTTCATGAGGTAAGTGCGCAGGCGCTCCTCAATTTAGCCACCTGCCTTTCGTGGGACAACGCGGACGGTTGCCTCAAAGTTACAAGGCGCGCGTCTGAGATCATTACAATCCTGCCCGATCCACTCACACAGGCAAGAATGCGGATGAGTTGCGATTTCTGGCACATCTGGGCAGGAGGATGGAACTCTGAGGCCGCCAATCAAGTGCGAAAGACTTTTCGAGGAATTCGCCACCGATGCGAGCGGACTCTGCTGGCTCCGCAGTTGATCGAATATGGCATGATCCAGTGGGCTTCATCCGAATACGGGGAGTCCTATGAATGCGTGAGCGAGGGGCTAGAGGCGCTATCGGAGGCTCTGGGCGCGCAGAATCCCTATTTGAGTATCGCTTATCAGAAGGCGCAGTTCTATCTGCCACGAGCGCTCTTGTTCCGCGGAGAATGGGGCAAGGCTTTGCAGACAGTGAATACTTCAATCGCGCTTGCCGACAAGAATGGCGATTCCTTCCCGGCCCAGATGCTCCGGCTCACTCGAGCGTGGATTCACTTCCACGCGATGGATTTTCGCGAGGTAGTGGCATTGAGTGAGCCGCTGGAGGATACGGCAGAAAGATTTGGCGGCAGCTACCTGGTTCGTCTGAGCCTGCTGCTCTCGGGATCGGCATATGTGGCGTTAGGGAATTATAAGCGTGCTTTGGAGAAATTGATGACCGCGCAGAAAGAGATGAACAGTCATGCGATCGTTCTTGACTGGTGTTTTCGTCTTCCCTTGCATGCTGCGTTGGCGGAGCTTTGGCTCTCGACTGGAACTCTGACGAAGGCACACGAGGAGGCGAGTCGTTACCTCGACCTCGCCCTATCTACAGAAGACTATACCTACCAAGCCTTTGCTGCGGAGGTAAGCGCCCGCGTGGCTTTGGCCGACAAGGACCTGAACACTGCGGAAGAGTTCATTTCGCAAGCCCTTCGAGCGGTTGAAGAGCGCGAAGTCCCACTAGCTAAGTGGCACGTTCACGCCACCGCTGCTGCTGTGTACAAGAGCACTTGCAAGAATATATTGCGGCGGAAGCACCGTCATGCCGCCAGAGTGGCGATACATTCGCTAGCAGAGTCTCTAGAAGCAAACCATCCTCTAAGACCGATTTTCCTCTCATCTCCACCTGTTTCTAGAGTCCTCGCAGATGATGTGATTCACGCCCGGTAACCAATACGCAGCCTCACCTTCTAAGGACGACAATGATCCGATCCCGATTCTCCGCCACATCTCCACAACTTCTCCACAGTAAGAACAGGACTCTGGGTTTGAGTGCGGCTAATGTTGTCTACGGACGGCAAAACTGAAAAAAAGGACAGATTTACCGTTCGAACATTTTAACAATGCGCACGTTAGGACGAATCCGCGTGGCTCAAGTAGCGAACAGTAGGCCAAATTTCTGGCGCGGGAATAGATAGGAGAACAACATGAAGTTCCATTCTGCATTGCATTTCGTTTCTTTCATTGCCTTAGCTCTCACCCAATTGGTGTTTCCCTCGAAAGGAGCAGCACAAGTGACAACTACTCAACCGGTTAAAAATATCGTTCTGGTGCATGGCGCGTGGGCAGACGGATCAAGCTGGTCCAAGGTGATTCCGATCCTTCAGTCAAAAGGCCTACATGTCGTCTGTGTTCAAAATCCTCTGACCTCCTTTGCCGATGATGTGGCGGCGACCAGGAGAATCATCGATGCGCAAGATGGCCCGGTGCTCTTAGTTGGACACTCCTATGGTGGAGCTGTCATCACGGAAGCTGGCAACAATCCGAAAGTAGTAGGCTTGGTTTACGTGGCAGCATTCGCTCCGGATAAAGGTGAATCGGCTGCGACTCAGGGAAAGCCCTACGGCCCTACTCCCGGTCTGGCCGAATTGCGGCCCATCGGCGACGGGTTCCTGGTCCTCACGCAAAAGGGGATTCAGGAAGACTTCGCGCCCGATCTTACCACCGACGAACAGATGATCATGGTCGCAACGGAGGTTCCAACTCAAGGCGCAGCACTTGCTAGCACGATCTCGGCACCTGCTTGGCGTAACAAGCCCACTTGGTTTGTCATCGCTTCTAACGACCGCATGATTTCGCCCAAGCAGGAGAAGGATAGTGCTGAAAAGATGAACGCGAAAACTCTGATTCTCCCGACAAGTCATGTGCCTATGCTGTCGCGACCAGAGGAAGTGGCGGCTTTCATCATCGATGCTGCATCGGATCTGTCCAGATTCAAGACAGCGGGCAAGTAGGCAACTACGCAACTACGGGACAACAGTTTGTCGTCTGCGACGAGCGGACGAGACTGTTGTCCCACTTTCTCGGATTGGGGTGATTCAGTTTGCTGCGGCCGTCGCAACTGCTCACGTATTTCGCAAAAAAGTGAGCACCGCGCAGTTGGGCGACGTCTGCGGCGTAGGTATCCATCTCATCGCCGCTGAATCTTTGCGTTGAACGGCCATGTCCGCGTCGGTCATGCGCGATCACCCGATAACCGTGCGCCAGAAAGAACATCATCTGGTTGTCCCAGTCGTCGGCGCTCAACAGCCATCCGTGATGGAATACAATCGCCGGCACTTCCTTTGGACCCAAATCTTTGAAGTAAATACTAACCCCATCCTTGGTTGTAATCATGTCCATATTTTTGGCTCCTTTAGTTGATGCGGTCGAAGTAACAGGGGCGGCGATTTGGTCACCCTAAAGCTAGGCCCACGACCACTTTCGCTCGAGCTACCAATGCCTCGCGGCGTGAGACGCCCGGCTGGGATTGATGCCAACTCATCTGAGTCCTCGCTGCCGTTTGCGATCTCGCCGTAAACTGTCTTGTGCGAGCTGTCCTGAACGAAAATCTCAGTTGTTTGAATGATCCTGACTATTGTGGCGATATGCTCCCGGCGTAAGACCTGTCATACGCGGGAAGATATGCGTGAGGTGAGCCTATCGCTGAAACCGCACTCTATGCAGTTGCCAAAGCAGTGGGTTTGCGACTCATCTTAGAAGCGGCGTGAACATTTGTCACGCTCTCGTATTAACCCGATTGTGCAACAACCTCTTCGTGGAAACGCGCTGTTCAAATTGTTCTTCTCCGATGAATTGTAATCTCAAGGGCCATTGTTGGTGCGCCACCTTTCCTCTCCTGCCAATCCCGAAAGATTCGCGGACTTGTCTCTGCCCGGAGCGTCTCAAGGACGAAATTGCTGGGAAATCGATAAGGACACCGACCACGGTTTCCATCCCAGAATGAAGCACGAAATAGCCTTGGCAAAATAACAACATTGCATTTGAGTTTCCTCGGTCCTCTATAACAAGTCGTGGATTTGCTTCGGTACCCAGTTGAACGGCACAGAAGGTCCGGCAAACGCTTCTATTTGGCGGCGCTCTGGTCGGGGTTGACGACGGTTGCGATGCCGCCGCCCGCGACAGGCTCCCGCCAGCAACCGCATAAGGTTGTGCAGCCCGCCTGTCCTTTTTAGCAAGGCGGTGGGGCAGGCGTCCTATATGAACTTCGGATCGATTGGGGACTCGGCCCGCAGCGGTACAATCTTGCTTTCCTCAGGAAAATTAACACGGTGCATCATCTGGAGAAAGCGCTCATCTCCGCGCAGAAATCCTATGTGTGGGGTCTGGAACGGCCCTGGTACTACCAACAACGAAGAATCTACGGTGGCACCATCCCCGGGTAGGGATTCACGCTTCGGACCACATGCGGTGGGTTTCTGGACAAGATTATATTCGCGTGGCCGCTTGGCAGGGAAACAAGGCGCATCCAAAGTACTCCGGCTGCGAGGATCATGCCGGGCTGCTGCTCCAACTTGCCAATGGCGGAACCGCAGTTTGCCATCTCGATTATCTTCGGCCGGAAAATGCACCGTCTCATGAGGATTCCCGGCTGCGGGTTGCGGGCAGCGAAGGTGTGCTCGAAGCATTCGAAAACGGAAATCGCGCAAATCTGATCAGCTCAAGGGGCTTGGTCGGGGACCTCCCACTGCCGCCCGCAGTGGATCTATTCTCAACCTTTATCGCTACCCTGCGCGGCGAGGGCGAACCTCTCATCTCGGTTGAGGAGTCTTTTTCCATCACCCGCGTTTGTCTAAAGGCTTGAGATGCCGCAGACGACGACACCTGGGTTCTGCTTTAAGGGTCATAGGGCTCGGAAGCCGCGCTGGGTTTTCGACATATCCTAAACCCATCGGTCAAACCATTCCAGCATGAGCTGCTGAGCCCGAGCTGGAAAACTGTGCGGTCCATCGAAGGTGTACGTCGCAAAGCGCTCAGTTTTTCCAATAGCGTCATAGCATTGCGTTAGATTTTGGAAAGCAGCGTTCACGCCTTCGGGAGGAAAAAGAGCGTCTCGCCGTCCATGAACCACCATCAGCGCATTTGGCATCGTTAGCGAGCCGACGTCCGGGTAGTCAAGGTATTTAAACAATCCGGGTACGTTCCCCGCGGGAATGGTATAGCTCACAAACCAAGGAACTATTTGATGAAAGGATGTCATCCACCCCGCCACGCATGCCGCCTTGATTCGGGGATCAAGGCCAGCCAGAAAGTTGGCTCGCCAACCTCCCACGGAAAGCCCGGTGCAAGCCACCCTCCGGATGTCGACTTCCGGGCGCGTTGCCAGGTAATCGACGGTGCGGATGTCGTCCCAGCACAGCACGCCGGCCCAGGTGATTCCCACGTCCTGAAGGTTACGGTCCACCCAGCATTCTTGCTGCCCGTTCCGCCTGTTGATTTTGTCGATTGTCTCTGCCGACTCCCTCTTTGACCACGTGTTGATTCCTTGCCGGAGGTCAGAATCCAGAATCAACCGCCGCTCGCCGAAATAATACATGTCGGTGACAATGACGGCATAGCCATGCCGCGCGAGGGTGGCGGGATAACTCAGGCCGTCGTAGTATTGCTTTCGGTAGGCTGAGAGGACAGGATTTTCATTCTCTGTCCCAATAATTTTTTCCTTACCCCAATAGTAAAACCCTCCGTGATCGTGCAGCGCCACAACGGCGGGCAGCGGAAACTTGCCATGCTTGGGAACTAGAAAGTAGGCTCCCACTTCAATGTCTGGCGTGGTCCGGAACTTCAAGTATTCCTGGACATAGTCGCCTTTGTCGACCCGCTCTAAAACTCGCGCCTGTGGCTTGAACGGCTTGGGCCTGTAAAGAAGCAAGTCAAAAACCTTGGCGCGGGCTTCCGTTTTCCAGGCTTCCAAATCCTTTGGCCGGGCCTTGAGGAATGCCATGCTTTGGGTTGCTTCTTCCTGCCTGCGCTTGATGAAGGGCCATAGGCTTCCCAGCGGAGAACCCTTCCATTTCTCGTTCCGATCGGCGTGGATCGCGTCTTCGATCGTCGCGAGAGGATTTTCGTTGGCACTCGGAGCAGGCCTGCCGCCAGCCGTCTGCCCCACGGCAGAAAGCGCTCCCGTCACGCCAAACGCCTGCAAAACGCTACGGCGACTCAGATGTTGAGGTACCATGAAGTCCCTCCTTCTTGTTTGTCAGGGAACAGGGAGGTAAAAAAGCCTGCACCAAATAGGATGCCACGTTCTCCGGCGGATGAAAATTCGTTCCTCGTCAAAATGTTTTACCGATAAGTTGCGATAAACGATAACAGCCCTGCGAAGGACATTAGCTTATTCGTAAGCGCTTTATCGCCACCTATCGGTGCCAGCTTCATCTGCAAGCCCGCGGGTTCGTCTGGCAGGACTTCCGAGTGACTCGTGATCCAGCCCTGGGAGTCGCTCAATACGGCTGCTGTGGTTTAGGGGCCCGACCCAGAGGTTCTGAAATCACACACCCGATTTCTTCTTCAGTCGATTCGCACGATTTCGGGACACTTGGGGGCACGAAGGCGTTTGAATAGGCGTGGGGAGCGTGTTCGCAGGAGCCGGTGGGGGTGCCGAGGTGCCCTTACGGCAACTGCTTGACTCAGGGTAAGCCGGGACTTATGATGGGACAACGTTTGGGAGGGCTTTCCCATCGTGATCGCTGAGGCGGTAACGGTGGCGCAAGATACGCCCACAGCCTCCATCGACGGTTCCCTACGTGGAAGCGGTAACCATCGATCGTAATACCGCGGCCATTGCCGAAACGTAGCCGAGCAACTTAGAAGGGTGAGTACTGCCGTCAACTATGAGGAACACATTTTTACCGATCTGAAGGAGTTAGTTGACGCTAAGTTCTAGAATCCTCAAAGGGCTGAAATCATGCGAATCACGTTTCGGACCGTTCTGCTCGCCGCAATTGTTCTTACCGGATGGAAGCAACTTCCGGCGCAACTGTCTTCTTCAGAGAGCAGCGGCATCGACGCTGCGGTCCAAAAGGTCCTCGCTGAAACTTCCGCCCCAAGCGCCTCGATCGCAATCGTCAAAGATAATCAGATCGCCTATGTCCGGGCCTACGGCAACGCCCGATTGATTCCGCGGCTGCCGGCGCGTCCGGAAATGCGTTACAAGATTGGCTCCGTCAGCAAGCAATTCCTGGCCGGCGCAATGCTGTTGGAGGTGCAGGATGGGAAACTTTCCCTGGACGATAGCGTGAGCCAATATTTCCCTTCGCTAACGGATGCCGGCCACATCACCATCCGCGAGTTGCTATCCCATACTTCTGGCTATCCAGATTTCTATCCGCTGGATTACGTAGCTCCATTCATGCTGCAGCCGGTCACCCCGGATGACATCCTAAATCGCTTTGCCAAAACGCCCTTGAATTTCGAGCCAGGCACAAGGTGGCAGTACAGCAACACCAACTACGCCATTGCTGCTAAGATTCTGGAGAAAGTGTCCGGGATGTCGTTGATGGCGTTTCTCCGAGCCCGTATTTTCGGTCCGCTCGGCATGCACAGCCCTATCGACCTAGACTACCAGAACGTGTCTGACTCGGACGCCGCCGGCTACACCCGGTTCGGACTTGGCCCGCTTCGTCCAGCCATACCGGAAGCTTCCGGATGGCTCTTCGGCGCCGGCGAGCTTGCCATGACCGCTCACGACCTGGCCCTTTGGGACCTGTCCCTGCTGAAAGGCACTTTGCTTGGTCCCTCGTCGCTTCAGGAGATGATCAAGACGGCGCGACTGAAAGACGGTGCGCCTACGAACTACGCTCTTGGCGTTGGAGTGACGAATGCTAACGCATTTCCAAAGCTTCAACACGGCGGGGCGGTGTCCGGATATGTGAGCTACAACGCGGTCTGGCTGGACCAAGGCGCGGCGATTGCGGTGCTCACTGATCTGGATGGCTCACACGCTGCCTACGAAATTGCTGAAAAGATCGGACCGCTTCTCATCGCCCAGCAGGAGGACCCGAAGGCTGCCGCACAGCTCGACGAAGCCAGGAAGGTGTTCGCTGAACTTCAGGAAGGGGAAATCGACCGCTCGCTACTAACTCCTGACGGCAATTTCTACTTCGCGCCTCAGGTCTTGAAAGACGCGCGTTCCAGTCTTGGTCCGCTCGGCAACCCCCAAAGCTTTACCCAGACCGCGTACGGGCTTCGCGGAGGAATGACTTACCGGATCTTTGAAATCAAGTTCGCGTCCGGAAAGACTCTGAAATTGACGACGTTTTCGCCCCCCGGCGGCAAGCTAGCAGAGTATCTGATTCAGTGAACTGACGAACGAAACGCGGGAGCCAAACCGCATAGTCGCCAGTGCTTCCAACTCCAAGAGAAGCCCGGCCAGATCAGCCACAATCAGGTCGCGTGCCTGGAGATGCCCTGACTTACGGCGAAGCAGATCGAGCACCACGGCACGAATGTTACGCAGCCTTTTACCACACCGGGGGGAGTTTCGTTACGCACTTTCCGTTCCGAGGACTCTCATGAACATTCGATCCGGGCTTCTCTATCTCTTGGTCCTCCTTACGAGTTTTATGACCGGTTGCTCGCACGCACAGAACACAGCCCCCTCAACCAAGACACACGCCGCACAGGAGACGATGGATCACGACCTGCTCGAGGTTACCGTCCCCCGCTTGGAGGAGTTGTATCGCAGCCACAAGTACACCGTTTCAGATGTCGTGCGCTGGTATCTGGCGCGCATTGAGAAGTACAACGGTATCTATCGCGCGGTGCAGACCGTCAACCTGGAGGGAGCCCTGGCTACTGCGACTCGCGAGGATGCGGAAGCCAAAGTGGGTGGCAGTGGTTTCGTGCGCGGTCGGCTGTGGGGCGTTCCGATTGTCATCAAGGCTAATACGAGCATAAAGGGCTTGATCACGACGGATGGATGGAAAGGCTACATGATCCCTGGCCATGAGCTGGTCGCGCCCAGGGACGCAACCATCGTCGCCAGGCTGCGCGCGGCAGGGGCCGTTATCCTCGGGCAGACGAACATGCCGGACTTCGCGGCCAGCGATACCAATCGCAGTACGGCCTATGGGCGCACCGGAAATGCGTATGATGTGCGCTTCAGTCCCGGCGGGTCGTCGGGAGGCACGGTCACCGCCGTCACGGCGAATTTCGCCCTGCTCGGCAATGGAACTGACACGGGCAACTCGATCCGCATGCCTTCTTCCACCAGCTCCGTTGTAGGTGTTTTCCCGACGCCCGGCCTGGTGAGCATGGCCGGGATCGCGCCGCTCGATTGGCTGCTCGACGACACGGGACCCATCGCGCGCGACGTCACGGATGCGGCCATTGCGCTTGACGTGATGGCTGGAGAGGATCCCTCGGATACCCGCACCAGCAGCTCGGCGGCCGAGGCCGAGCCCGGTCCCTATATGCGTTACCTCAGGGCGGACGCGCTCGAGGGAAAACGCTTCGGCGTTCCGGCCTTCATTCTGAAAGGAGTAGGCATTCCCTTTGAGGGCATTCCCCCGTCCGAATCAAAAGCTGAGTTTGATGCGGACTTTGCCGGGGCGCGTCTCCCACTGCGGCCGGAGACGCGCGAGGCATTCATGAAGGCGCTGGATGGAATGCATGCCGCGGGCGCAACGGTAGTCTTCGATGATTCCATCCTTCCCGATAGCTTTGCGAAGACCGTGGCTCACATCGCCACGTTTCGCTACGTGCGAGAAGGAACAAACAAGTTCCTGGCTGGGTATGGTCCAGCGCAATATCATTCGGCGGACGACTACCGAAAAGTGGTCGGGTCTCCTTTGCCGGCCACAATTGTCGGAGGCGGGAATGAGACAAAAGATCGACCACTGGTGACGCAGGCCCTATTCCAGACCGATCCCGAAGCCAAGGCGTACGTCCTTGAGCCCCGGCGACAGGCCCTTGTCGCCTACAACGAGGTGCTGGATCGCCTGCACCTCGACGGGCTCGTCTACCCTGCCGCTCAGATGCCTCCGCCTGATGAGACCATGCCGCAGGATGGAAAGATCAGCGAAGGCCCGCACAGCGACACCGGATGGGTCAACATGATCGGCGTCCCCGCAGTCGTCGTGCCGGGAGGATTCTATCCCGGTGGTCTGCCGTTCGGCCTGGAGATCTCCGCTCGTCGATGGCACGACGGCGACTTGCTCGGCTGGGCCTATGCTTACGAGCAGGCCACCCATCACCGGAGGCCGCCGGTACTGGTGGAAAAAGGCCTCCTGCCTAACGCCCCCTGAACGTCGAACGTTCTCTCTGCTGGCCCACGCGCTGTCTGGAAGGTGACCTAAGTAGCATTTTGCTAGTTTACTTAGTATATATCATATTATATCTTATTTATATTAGGTTACATATAGCAGGCAGTACTGCTGCCACGCGGGGAGGGTTCCAGAATGAAAAGCGCCCTTGCGGTACTCATCGGCGTAAGTATCGTGTGCGCGGCAGGGGCCGCTCTCGCACAAGCCGAACTGAAACAGGCCCCCGAGCCTTTTGGCCTCAAGGCGGGAATGACCGAGTCCCAGGTGCTCGCATTGGTGGGGGAAGAGGCGGTTGAGAAGGAAACGAGCGACGCACTCGCGCTCTCAACTGCTCCAAAACCCTGCAACGATTGCGAAATTTACATACTAATCTTCTCGCCGGAACAAGGCTTAGTCAAAGTAGCAGCGTTCACAAGGAGCATTAAGGTTGACGATGAAGGGGACGAGCTGCGTCATGAGTTCGATAAAATCGAGGCTGCCGTGGCGGATAAGAACGGAACTCCGGAGATGATTGACTTCGCGCGCAACGAGGCTGATTCCGAATACTGGATGATGAGCCTCTATAAGAAAGAACGCACTCTGGAAGCGAACTGGAACTATGGAGAGGGCGGTAGAGGCGGTAAGGGCGGGAGTACAGAAACCGGTATCTACCTCCAGGCGGTAGCGTCGGCCCCTAATGAAGGCCACGTGGTGGTTGTTTATGAATTTCCCGGCTGGAAGACCTACGCGAATTCGCTGCAGGCCAAGTAGAACTCCTCCTCCTAAATACAAACTATTCTGATTCCTGCATTCCTCGTCGGGATTTCGATGCCCTCCTTTGCCCGCGCGGATTACCCCACCTTCTGGTTCTTGACGTCCACGCAGGCCGAAATCGAGAAGATGATTCGTTTCACTCAGAACAAAGTGTGGATGCCAGGCTCTTCGGCCGAGGTCGATCCGCGCGAGTCCGATCAGACGCGGTACGCGCTGCGATACGGCGGATCGACGTAGGCGTTGAGTTTGTCGGAGTTGGTGATGCGCATCGAAGCCGTGTCCCAGTCGATACGCTGGCCTGGGAAGCGTTGGGCGATGCAGCCGAGCAGGAACGCTTCGGTCACCGGACCCTGCGATTCGAAATTGGCGAGTGGAGCCGGGCCGCCTTTGCAGGCGGCAATCCACTGATCGATTGCGGGATCGGTCCGCGGTCCGCCGCGCAGTTCCGGCGCCGGCGCCTGATATTTCGGCGATTCGGGATAGACGTGCGGATGATTGCCGTTAAACCCGGCGAGCAGGAGGCCCTTGTCACCAACGTACATGATGCCTTCGTTTTCTTCCCCACCCTCGAACAGCCTCTGGTCGCGGTCGTTCAGACCGGCAGGACGCGGCGGCCGCAGTCCACCGTCGTACCAGGACATGCGGAGCGCCGGGCGTCCGCCGTTTGCGGGAAAATGCAGGTGAACCATCGAAGCCTTCGGGAATGTCTCATCCCAAGACTCGCTCGAACTGGCTTCGACCATCGTCGGCGGCGTGAGATTCAGTATCTTGAACACACCGGCGAAGCTGTAGCAGCCCATGTCACCGAACGAGCCGTCGCCGAAATCGTACCAGCCGCGCCACACGAAGGGCAGATACCCTTTGTTGAACGGACGCTCAGGCGCCGGCCCCAGCCACAAGTCCCAATCGAGCCCCTCGGGAACCGGGTCCTCATCCTCGGGACGGCCGACGCCCTGCGCCCAGAATGGACGGCTCGACCAGTTGTGGACCTCGCGCACCGTGCCAATGGCTCCGTCAGCCAGCCACTTCGAGATCAGGCGCGTGGATTCCGTGGACGGGTTGTTGACGGGCAGCGAAGCCGTCACATGCATCTCCCGCGACATCTGTGCCACGCGGCGCGCGTCCCCGATGGTGTGCGTCATAGGCTTTTGACACAGAACATGCTTCTGTTTGCGCATGGCGGCCATCGAGATCGCCGCGTGCCAGTGATCGGGCGTGGCCACGT
>JASHOS010000145.1 GCA_030040995.1 Terriglobia bacterium
CATCCGTTAATCTTCAAAACATTTGACGGGTTAAACCCCGGCCAGGCATTCGTCCTCGTTGTTGACCACGACCCGAAACCAGTCCTTTTTGAGCTGGACTTTGCCCGAAAGGGGAAGTTCGCGTGGAATTACCTTGAGCAAGGGCCGGAGGTGTGGCGCGTCCAGATGGCGAAGACTCAATAGGCCGGGTGATCACGAGCCTCCGAGACTGGCGAACGATCTCAGTTTCCAGCTCACCCAAGATATCGTCCTCAATTTTCAGAGTGGCCCGGGACGTTTTTTGCGGTGAGCAAAGATCGGAAGTGACTTCGTTTTCTGAAGTCTCGGAGACTTGTGATCAGCAATAACCAGGCAGATATAACCAACATGTTAACAATTCGTTGACACCCGTAGCCGACTTACTTATTCTTTGGTCTTGTCTATCCGGGTCACACAATAATGTCGATTGCTACCTGGATGGATCTACCCCCGTTGCAATTCCTACTGCGGATTTTGTGTCAGAGGACCTGGAGGTAGCATTGGCGATCGAATCCGCTTTGCTGCTTGAGATGACCACGACAGGCCGGCTCGTTCGAACGTCCAAGGCACGACTGGCGTATGAACCGGTTGGAAGCGCAACGCGGACGCGCGCGATAATTTATTGCTAAGCCAAGAGTTCGGCGAGACGGCTGTCATGATGTCTTCCTGTGGTGCGAGCGGGCCTTCAAGGGAAAATAGCACGTTGTTGCGGCGAAGCAGCGGACGAATCACTGCCCGGTCGCAAGGAAATGGCTTCCTTTTAGCCGTGGGTTTTGCCGTACTGCTCGCCTGGTTCCCTTATCGAGCTCCGGCTCAGGTGCAGCCTTCCCCTCAATCGGCCTCCTCACCCGCATCGCTATCGATGGAGAGTCTCCCGGCCGGCTCACCGGATGTCGGAAGAGAGCTCTTTACCGGGAAGATTCGCTTCAGGAACGGAGGACCTGCGTGCGCATCGTGTCATAGCATCGCAGGCCTTCCCTTTCCAAACGGCGGGACGCTCGGGCCGGACCTCACGGGCGTGTCCCGCAAACTTGGCCCGCACGGACTCGAAGTCGCAACGAAGACGCTTTACTTTCATGTGATGACGGCGATTTACGATACGCATCCTTTGACCTTGGAGGAGCGGGCTGACCTTGTGGCCTTCTTCGACCAAGCCGCAACGCAACCCAAGCCACGTTTGAACACACAAATCGTCGCATTGATTGCATTCGTCGGGTTCCTGACTCTCCTTTCGATCACGCATTTCATGTGGCGAGACCGCCTAAAGTCCGTGCGCCGAAAAATGGTCGAGCGAGCGGCGCGGGAAGGAAGGTCTTACTCGTGAGTTGGATCAAAGACATTGAGAACCCGAAGGCGCGCCTGTGGGAAGAGTTTTACCGCAACCGCTGGCAGCATGACAAAGTGGTGCGCAGCACGCATGGAGTGAACTGCACGGGCGGATGCTCCTGGAACATTTACGTGAAAAACGGAATTGTAACCTGGGAAATGCAGGCGCTCGATTATCCGAAGCTTGAGCCAGGGCTTCCGCTCTACGAGCCGCGGGGATGCCAGCGTGGCATTGTTTTTTCCTGGTATATCTATAGCCCGGTGCGGATCAAGTACCCGTATATGCGAGGCGTGCTGATGGATTACTGGCACGAGGCGCGGGCTACGCACGAAGATCCCGTGGCGGCGTGGGCTTCGATTGTAGAGGATGAAGAGAAGCGCGGAAAATACCAGACGGCAAGGGGTAAAGGCGGCTTCCGTCGGGCGAGTTGGGACGAGTGCCTGGAGATGATTGCCGCTTCGATGATCTACACGGCGAAGAAATATGGACCTGACCGCGTTCTTGGCTTCTCCCCTATTCCCGCCATGTCGATGCTAAGTTATGCGGCCGGGTCGCGTTTCCTTCAGCTCTTCGGAGGCGTACTTCTGAGTTTCTACGATCTCTATGCTGACTTTCCTCCGGCATCGCCTGAGACCTGGGGTGAGAAGACCGACGTGGCGGAGAGCGCCGACTGGTTCAACAGCAAATACATTGTCACCGCAGGAAGCAACCTGAACATGACGCGTACGCCGGACGCGCACTTCGTCGTGGAGGCGCGGCACCATGGCGCCAAACTCGTTGTCTTGTCGCCGGATTTCAGCCAAGTTTCAAAGCACGCCGACTGGTGGATTCCGGTCAATGCGGGTATGGACGGGGCGCTTTGGATGGCGGTGAATCACGTGATTCTGAAAGAATTTTATGTGGACCGGCAGGTACCGTATTTCGTCGATTATCTCAAGCAGTATTCAGACGCTCCTTTTCTTGTGGAGCTCGAACGCTCGGGCGACAGCTTCCTGGCAGGCCGGTTTCTGCGCGCGAGCGCCGTGGCGCGTTACAAGGGAGTTGAGAACGGAGAATGGAAATTTCTGGTCTTCGACCAGCCGAGCGCTGAGCCGCGGATGCCGCAGGGCTCGATTGGCTTTCGCTGGCAAACGGAGAAGGGCCGGTGGAACCTTCAATCCAAAGATGGACTCGATGGGTCAGATGTCGATCCCGAGCTTAGCCTGTTTGAAAGACACGATGCTGTGCTGCAGGTGAATTTTATGGATTTCGGCGGGGAACGCACCTTCCAGCGGGGGGTTCCTGTCCGTTACATCGAAACGGATAAAGGCCAAACGCCGGTAGCGACGGTTTTCGACCTGCTCATGGCGCAATTCGGCGTCCCCCGGGGTCTCGAGGGCGGTTACCCCGCGAGCTACGACGACGAAGAGATTGCCTGTACGCCCGCCTGGCAGGAGAAGTTCACCGGGGTGGGGCGAAACACCGTCGTGCAACTGGCGCGCGAGTTCGCGATGACCGCTGAGAAGACCAGAGGAAAGTGCACGATTATCGTGGGCTCCGGCGTCAACCACTGGTATCACAGCAACCTCCATTACCGCACCGGCATTACGGCCCTGGTTCTTTGCGGGTGTGTGGGGGTGAACGGCGGAGGCCTCAACACTTATACCGGTCAGGAGAAGCTGACGCCGGCGGCTTCCTGGAGCACGCTGGCAATGGCGCTCGACTGGACCCGGCCACCGCGGCTCCAGAATGGTCCTTCTTTTCACTACGTTCACAGCGACCAGTGGAGATATGAAAAAGCGTTTCCGGATTACCATCCGCCAAGCGGCCCCTTTGCCCGCGAGCACTTTATGGATTTGCAGGCGGCGGCTGTGCGCATGGGCTGGCTGCCTTTTTATCCCCAATTCAATCGGAATCCGATTGAGATCGTTAAGGAAGCGGAAGCTGCGGGCGCGAGAGGCGACAACGAAATTGGGAACTGGATCGTTGAGCAGCTCCGAAGCGGAAAGCTGCGCTTCGCGGTCGAAGACCCTGACGCGCCGGAGAACTGGCCGCGTGTGTGGCTCATCTGGAGAGCGAACGCCATCCACACGAGCGCGAAAGGCCACGAATATTTTCTGCGCCACTATCTGGGAACTCACAGCAACGCCATTGCAGATGAGGTGGCGGGAGATAGTGTGCGTGAGGTTACGTGGCGGGAGAGTGCGGCCCAGGGGAAGCTCGATCTCGTCGTCGACCTGAATTTCCGCATGGATACCTCGGCGCTCTATTCCGACGTGATTCTGGCCGCAGCAAGCTGGTACGAAAAGAATGACCTGAATACGACGGATCTTCATTCTTACATTCATCCGCTCGGTGCCGCTGTGCCTCCGTGCTGGGAATCGCGGACGGATTGGGATATTTTCCGAGGCTTGGCGGAAAAAACCAGCGAATTGGCGCGCGCTCATTTTCCAGTCCCGTTCGGAGAACTTGTCGCCACGCCGCTGCTTCATGACACGCCGGATGAGATCGCTCAGCCAGAGGTCAAGGACTGGTCGAAAGAGGAGTGCGCTGCTGTGCCTGGCAAGACCATGCCGCACTTCAAGGTGGTTGAGCGGGACTACGCCAATCTCTTCCACCGGTTCAATTCGCTCGGTCCGGGTATTAAGGAACATGGAGTTGAAGATCACGGCGTCGAAATACCCATTGGAGAGCTTTACGACGAATTTGCGAAGACGGTCCCTGCCTACGAATGGGATGGCGGCAAGTACCCTTCGCTCGTGGATGCCGTGAACGCAGCTAACGCAGTGCTATTTTTCGCTCCCGAAACCAACGGTGAAGTTTCCTACCGTGGCTTCAGAGAAAAGGAACGTCAAGTAGGACTCCCGCTGGCGGACCTTGCTGAAGGGCAGCGAGGCATCCGATACGATTTCAGCAACGTGGTGCAACAGCCTCGGCGTATTCTCACGAGCCCCTGCTGGAGCGGGATCGTGAACAATGGCCGCGCCTACAGTGGATTTGTGATGAATGTTGAGAGGTTAGTTCCCTGGCGCACTCTGACAGGCCGCCAGTCTCTCTACCTCGACCATGAGGCTTACCGGGCGTTCGGGGAATCGCTGCCTGCGTTTAAGCCGCGAATCAGCGTCAAGGGCACGCTGAACATCGAGAAGAGCCCTTCCTCGCCTCGTTCGCTGGTTCTCCCGTGCATCACCCCTCACGGCAAATGGCACATCCATTCGACTTACTATGACGATCTTCGCATGCTGACGCTCTCTCGGGGGGTGGAGCCCTTCTGGCTTAATGATAAGGACGCTTCTGCAATCGGCATTCAGGATAATGAATGGGTTGAGGCTTACAACGACAATGGCGTGATCGTGACGCGCGCGGTGGTGAGCGCTCGCATACCCCGCGGCTTGTGTATCTTCTATCATGCTCCGGAACGCACGATTTCGTTCCCAAAATCCCCCACGCGCAATCGCCGGCGCGGCGGCGGCACAAACAGCGTGACGCGGATGCGGTTGAAACCAGTGCTCATGGCGGGCGGCTACGCCCAGCACTCTTACCGTTTCAACGATTATGGTCCACCAGCATCGGACCGGGACACTTACGTGATTGTCCGCAAGCTCGAAGGCAAGCCGCAGTGGGATTGAAAAGACAGAGACGAGAGACAAGAAACGAGTGAAAAGCACGGCCTCAACCTCCGTGCGTTGGTCATGATTGCTTGTCTTTCGTCTCTTGCTTCTGGTCTCTATCCCGCAGAGGAAACTTTATGAACGTTCGCGCCCACGTCTCAATGGTTTTCCATCTCGATAAGTGTATTGGCTGCCATACCTGCAGTCTGGCCTGCAAGAATCTGTGGACGGACCGGCCGGGCACGGAATACATGTGGTGGAATAACGTCGAAACGAAGCCCGGAACGGGTTACCCGACGCTGTACGAAGACCAGGAGCAATACCACGGCGGCTGGGTGCTTGAGGACGGCAAGCTTCGCCTGAAGCTAGGCAGTCGGCCTACCGAGTTGGTGAACATTTCGTTTAATCCGCGATTGCCGACGCTCGACGACTACTACGAACCGTTCACGTATCGCTACAAGGATCTGATCGATGCCCGGCCCGGGGAGGACCAGCCGGTTGCGAAGCCTATTTCCATGATCACCGGAGAGGAGATGGAGATCGAGGCGGGACCGAATTGGGACGACGACCTGAGCGGCTCGCCGGTTTACGCCTCGAATGACCCTAACCTCAAGGCGCTCGATCAGGAACAGCGCAAGCAGTTCTTGGAGATGCAGCAGCTCGTATTCTTTTACCTGCCTCGCATTTGTAACCACTGCCTCAACCCGAGCTGCGTTGCGGCCTGTCCAACCGGAGCAATTTACAAGCGCGGGGAAGACGGAATCGTGCTGGTAAGCCAGGAGAAATGCCAGGGCTGGCGCATGTGCGTTTCCGGCTGTCCTTATAAAAAGGTCTACTTTAACTGGAACTCCGGCAAGGCTGAAAAGTGCATCTTATGTTATCCGCGACTCGAAACTGGTCAGGCGCCCGGGTGCATGCACTCGTGCGTCGGCAAAATCCGCTATCTGGGCGTCGTGCTCTACGATGCGGACCGCATTGAGGAAACCGCTTCAAGGCCGGACCGGGAGCTGGTCGAAGCGCAGCGCAACATTATCCTTGACCCTTTTGACCCTGACGTGATCCGTCAGGCACAGAAAGACGGGGTAGACGAGAAGGTCATCACGGCGGCTCGAAAGTCGCCCGTCTATAAATATGTCAAGCTCTGGCGGCTGGCGCTGCCGCTCCATCCGGAATGGCGCACGCTGCCCATGCTCTTCTACGTTCCGCCACTACTGCCCGTGACCGCGTCCTTAACCCAGCAGGGCCGTTACGAGCTGGCGACGGATTTCTTCAGCTCGCTCGAGAGCGCGAGGATGCCGATCCGCTATATGGCAAGCCTGTTCACAGCGGGAGATGAAGATACGGTGATCGCCGTTTACAGGAAGCTCCTGGCAGGGCGAATGTTCAAGCGCGCCGAAACGGTAGGAGATATTCCGATGGAGAAGGCGCTGAAGGCGCTCGAAGAGGCACAACTGACGCCTCGCGAGGTCGAAGATATCTACTATCTGACTTCACTCGCAAGCTTTGAGGAAATGTTCGTCATACCTCCCATGCTGCGTGAGGTAGCTATCGAGATGGGAGTTGAACCTCACGAGTTCCAGGAAGAGCGTGGGGCGGGTTTTGTGCGCATTCCGGAACGAGGTTTATGAGTGTGGATCTCTTAGCCGTGCCGTTGACGGAGCCGCTCGCAGCCGAGTTTTGGTCGTGAATGGTGTCTACTCGTTGTTTGCGCGTGTTCTTGATTACCCCGCCGCGGAGATCTTTGCGGATGTCGCGGGGCTCGTTGCCCAACTCGATGAAGGCAATCCAGAGGCTGCTCAATCCCTCAGAAAGTTCGAGTCCGAGTTGGGTGGCATGACGTTAGGCGCGCTTCAAGAGCTTTACACTAGCACTTTCGATATGCGCCCGGACCGCACCACGAACCTGGGCTGCCACCTGTTCGGGGAAAACCTGCGGCGTAACCTCTTTATGGCACAGCTAAAGGGGCGCATGGAAGCGCGGCTGATTCCGCTGGGCTGCGAGCTGCCGGATCATCTCAGCCTGGTGTTGAGACTGCTCGCGGTCGAGGAGTCTGAAGACGAGGCGCAAACGCTCAGTCGAGACTGCGTGACGCCTGCCGTCACGCATATTCTTTCCACGTTCCAGGACGGCGGCAGCGGCAACCCGTATGCCCATGCGTTGCAGGCGCTGCTGGAGGCTCTCGATCCGGGCGGAGTTGTAAAAGGATCGTCAGGATCGGGGGATATCGGCGGCGCATAGCGGACGTTTCAACCGCGTGCAAACCCACATGCGGTCGTTTTGGAGGAAATGAAGATGGACGCATTCTGGTTCATTGCCTTCCCTTACTTGGCGTTAGTGCTGGCTATCGGGGTCGGCATCTATCGCTATTATGCGAACCGCTACTCCTATTCCAGTCTATCCTCACAACTCTTGGAAAACCGGAAGCTCTTCTGGGGCTCGGTGCCGTGGCATTACGGGATCACCCTGATCCTGCTCGCCCATCTCTTTGCCGGTCTGTTTCCGGATGCGGCAGCGTTTATATTGGGTGGACGAATCCGTTTGCTGGTGCTGGAGCTCACAGGAATGGCGCTGGCGCTTTTCGCCCTTTTCGGCTTGATCGTCCTGATCATCCGCCGTCTTCCAACGACTTCGCTAGTGCGCCGCGCCACATCCTACATGGATGGAATCGTTCTCGCATTCTTGCTGGTCCAAGTTGCGACGGGTGTGAGCATCGCGATCTTCGAGCGCTGGGGCAGCCTGTGGTACTTGCGAACAGCGGTGCCTTGGTTCTGGTCGCTCGTAAAACTTCATCCGGACATGAGCACCGTGGCCACGCTGCCGGGCTTTGTTAAAGTTCACTTCGTCGTCGGCTTTGCCATTATCCTTCTCTTTCCGTTCACGCGGCTGGTGCATCTCGTCATGTTCCCCATCTACTATCTGTGGAGGCCCTACCAGGTGGTGATCTGGAACCGCAGACCCGGCGGTGCGACAGTTCACTCTACGGAGACGACAAGATGAGCGAGGATTCAATTCACGACGCTGAAAACAGTTCCTCAGGGACGGATCGACGTCGCTTCTTATCCCGGCTGAGCATTGTGGCCGGTTCGATTGCAGGAGCTATCGTCGCCATTCCGAGCGTTGCCTTTCTGCTCGGCTTGCGCAAGGTCCCTCACGTCTGGCGCACGGTGGGTAAACTCGATGACTTCCAAATCGGAAGCACGGTGAAAGTGGCATTCCTTGACCCTTCGCCGTTACCGTGGTCTGGAGTCACGGCCAGGACCGCAGCCTGGCTCAGGCGGGAAACGGCTCAGCAATTCATCGCTTTTTCGGTCGATTGCACGCATCTCGGCTGCCCTGTTCGCTGGCTGCCGGATGCGAATCTCTTCATGTGCCCCTGCCATGGGGGGGTATTCTACGCGAACGGTACAGTAGCCTCCGGCCCTCCCCCGAAACCCTTGACGCGATATCCGGTGCGCATCCAGGGCGGCGACGTGCAAATTCTTACCAGCCCGCTTCCTATTACCACGTAGCACATTGAACGAGAGCGTCTCATGCGGATCGTTGAGTTCGTGTGGAAATGGTTTGACGAAGTCACCGGCGTTTCCGGCTGGCTGATTCCGCTTGCGAAGCATCCGGTGCCTCACGCGCGGCGGTCGGCGTGGTTTTACGTGCTGGGGAGCGCTACTCTCTTAGTGTTCATCGTCCAGATTGTTACGGGGATCGCCCTCGCGAGCGCCTACGTTCCCTCCGCCGGGCAAGCGTACCATACCCTAGCGTTCATCAGCGACACACGCTTCGGCCACATTGTACGAGGCATCCACTCTTTCGGCGCCTCGGCGATGATCATTCTCATCGGGATCCATGCGATACGTGTGTATCTTTTCGGTGCTTATAAATATCCCCGCCAGATGGGATGGCTCACCGGCGTTGCCCTCCTTTTTCTAGTACTTGGGATGGCCTTCACAGGCCAGCTTCTGCGTTGGGATCAGACGGGGTTCTGGTCCGTGGTGATTGCCGCGGAGCAGGCGGGACGCACGCCTTTCATTGGTAACTGGCTCGGACATTTTATTCTCGCCGGTGATACGGCGGGCGGAGCCACTTTGAGCCGCTTCTTTGCGCTACATGTCTTTTTCATTCCAGCCCTGATCTTTTTCTTCATTGGCTTCCACCTCTACCTCGTTGTCCGCAACGGCATTTCGGAACCGCCGAAGATGGGACAGCCCGTCGATCCGAAGACGTACCGGCGCTGGTATCAGGACCTTCTCCATCGGGAGGGCGTTCCTTTCTGGCCGGATGCCGCATGGCGCGACGCCGTCTTTGCGCTGATCGTGATTGGCATCATTGTCGGGCTTGCGGTCGTGGTCGGGCCTCCGGCATTAGGCAAGCCTCCCGATCCGAGCATTCTCCAGGCTTCCCCGCGGCCAGAATGGTATTTTTTGTGGTATTACGCCGTTCTTTCATTGATTCCGCGTTGGTCGGAAAACTACGTCATCATTGTGGGACCCGCCATCCTGATTGTAGTGCTAGTGCTGCTGCCGTTGGTGGCACCCAAAGGCGAGCGCAGCCCATTCAAGCGTCCCTGGGCGTTTGGTCTGGTGGCCGTCATCGTATTCATGATTGCCTACTACGGAACAGTGGGGCACGTTGCTCCATGGTCGCCGCGCATGGATGCGCCGCCGCTACCGGTCGAAGTGATCGGGACCGCGAACGGTCCGATTGCTGACGGAGCCAAAGTCTTTCGCGATAAAGGCTGCGAATTCTGCCATAAGATCTCGGGCTATGGCGGCATTCGCGGACCGGATCTCACCTACGCTGGCGACCAGATGACGCCGGAACAGATGGAGACACGCATTTACAGCGGCGCACCCAACATGCCTTCGTATAATGGCAATATTACCCAGCAGCAGGTCTCCGACCTGCTCGCATTTCTGAGTTCCCGCCGCAGAAGACCTGCCACGCCACTGCCTTTGACCTCCGAGGCAAAGTGAGCGCGTGTGTGCTTTTCCCGCTCCCCTATCACATTGGCCTGCTTCAGCCGGGGCTCGTTAAAAAGCCCGATGACTTAAGTCATTGTCCACTTCCCGTACGCGCACCATACTGAACCAGAAAGCTTCTTGAGGAGGAAATCTCATGGCTTACGTCATTGCGGAACCTTGTATCGGCGTCAAGGATACAGCATGTGTGGACGTCTGCCCTGTCGATTGTATCCATCCCCGCAAGGACGAGGCTGATTTTGCGGAGGCTCCGCAGCTCTACATCGATCCTGACGAGTGCATCGATTGTGGCGCCTGTGTGCCGGTCTGCCCCGTCTCCGCGATTTTCCCTAAGGAGGATCTGCCTGACAAGTGGCGTTACTATGCCAAGGTGAATGTGGATTACTACAAAAAGTAAGGCTGGCGCTTAACACGCAGGCAGCCGGACCGCGAAAAGGAGAAGACGATTGTCGGAGAAAGCGAGACGGATTCTGATTGTGAATAGTGACGAAGGTTTCCTCACGAGGCTTCAAGTTCTCTTCGAGGACCATGATTACCAGACGACTGTCGCCTGGGGCGGCCGCGAAATGCTCTCGGAACTACAATCCCAGCAATTTGATGTGATTCTGCTCGGTGATTACCTGCCCGATGTATATTGCGAGGAGTTCTGGCAAGATTTCGGGCGCCTGGCTGGATCTGCTTCTGTGGCACTTCTTGAAACAGATCCTCCGGTCGAGGAGATGGCCAGACGATACTTTTGGGCTGGAGGACATTGCGTTTTATCGAAGGCCTCGCCACACAAGGTTGTGGAAATGGTTCGCGGGTGTCTCAGCTCGGGAGAGAGTCACCACTTGAACCTGAGCGGCGCACCTCGCGAGTAAGAGAACCGGCGGGGCTTCCGCGGCCTCCGGTCAAAATGCCGGCTAACTGTGACCTGCGGCGGGAGTTGAAACGGCTTCCCCATCGAGACGGTCATCGCAAGCCTGTAAATAACCTGCCTCATCCAATCCCATCATCAGCATGTGGAAATAGATCAGGCCGCCGTAAGGCTTCCATCGCGCAAGAAAGCGCTCTGCGCGTGCGGTGTCAAGTGGCTTTCGCAGCCGAAGCCAATGAGCCAGGCTATTGCGTGCTCCCTGATCACCTGCCGGGAAGATATGCCAGCGTCCCATACCTCGCAGCAGGGTATACTCCGCTGTCCAGCGCCCGACGCCGCGAAGCTGCATCAGCCGGCGAAGTGCCTCTTCGTCACTCGCTCCTCGGAGGGCTTCAAGATCGAGCCGGCCTTCCACGATGGCGCGGCATATTTCGACCATGGCACGCGCCTTCTGAAAATTAAAGCCGAGTTTGCGAATGGCCTCGGGTTTGAGGTTGGCAAGATCCTGAGGTCGCGGAAAGGCGGTGCTCACCGAATAGCCTTGGCGGACGGTGAGGCCGAAGCTTTGGGCCAGCCGATTCAGCAGTTGGAGGCCAAGTGACAGGCTGAGCTGCTGACAAGCAATCCCGTTGATTAGCCCTTCAAAGACAGAAAAAAATTGAGGAGGCTTCATGCCGCGGAACCTATTCACAAGTCGCGCAAGCTTCGGGTCTTGCGCAGCGAGGCGGTAAAAATCGCGAAGGTCGACGTGCACCCCAACGGCGTTCTCCACCGCCCGCTTGATGACCTGTTTCGTCTCGCGATCCGGCTCTCCCCCCTCGATGCTAACTGTCAATTCGTCTCGGTGCTTGGCAGTCTCGGCAACTGAAATCTCAAAGGTGTCATCGTTGACCACCACGACCCGGCAGTAAGCGTTTCCGTCCCAGCGGTCAATGAGATTTTGTGGTCGGCGGCGCAAGGCCCATGCCGTGAGGTCAAGCCGAAAGGGAAGCAAAGGTTGAAGCGACAAAGCGGTTTGGCTTATGAACTCATCTGCAACACAGCTCGGCATCCGCTTTTTCGGTGACGCGCAGGGCGCCAAGAGGGAGCGTTCCGCTAGACATGATTTGCCCCGCCTGTCTCCCGGTCAACGAGACGATCTTCTGGCCCACCAGCCGCTCTCGACAACTGGAAGTCCAAGAGCCGTCAAAGAAGAGCGGGAAAGTGATCTCATCGTTTCTGTCGCGGGCCTTGAGCAACACAGTTGCTGAAAGTCGTAATCGCCTATCGCGTGAACAGAGCTCCGCATTCCTCCTCGAGCACCCCGGTCAGAACCAGCGGCGGCTGAGGCCAGTTGGGAATGCTGGGGTCAACCAGAATGGGATGATTTGAGCTTATTCCACCAATATGGGGTACAGCTTTCCCGCTTACGACTCTGGAGAGGTGAGCGCTACGTATGACGAACGAACACATGAAGCACGGCTCCACAGTCGTATACAGAGTGCAGCCGCCAAGGTTGAGCGAACCTAACGCGCGGCAGGCTTCTTGCACGGCTTTCATCTCAGCGTGAGCGGTGAGATCTTTTTCACTTTGCACGGCTTCGATGCCCTCGCCGACGATGTGTCCGTCACAAACCACTACCGAGCCGACCGGCGTGTCGGCTCGCTCAAGGGCAATTCGGGCAAGTCGGATCGCCTGGCGCATAAACTCAGCGTCGCGCGCATCGCCTGCCTTCGGATGTATCTCCCCGGTCGTGGCACACCTTCCTTGTCTCTTCGCTCCTGTTTCCTCGAATATTACGGCCTTTGGCTCAAACAGCGTCGGGCGCGGTCCGCAGGCTTTTCTAAATCCGGCTCCGACTAGTCGGTTTTGTCCGAGATTTCAAGTTCGCGCATGCGCCTAATTCGACGAGCCGCCGTCTTTCGTCTTAAATTGCGGCGCAAGATCGACCGTCGCGGTCACCGTGTTTGAGACAAAGCACCCTTCTTGAGTATTTTTGAACAGCTCCTCGGCCAGTTGAGCGCAGCCGCCAAGCAGGCCGGCCGGTAAGCATAGTGTTCTCAGACCTTGCACCACGCAAGAGTCTTGCCCTACCACAGCTTGAGCGCCACGGCATAGCCAGTGAGCAGCCCATGGAAGAAGGCCTGCCGCTCCCTACCGTTGGCATTTCTGTAGGTGCATGCGGCCTCGTGAAACGCTTTCAACAACTTGTCTCGTCGCTGCTGATGCTGACCCCAGGCTTCAACCTTGGCAGAAAGCGTCCGTACAGCGTCGGAATCGGCGATCACAAATCGATGGGGATGACGTTTCACCATTTGAATACCTCCGTTTGACAGTTGCTGGATGTATGTGCGTTTCGATGTCGTAAATGTTGACACCTGTTTTCAGTTCCGGCTGTTTCTTCCCGCTATGGTCGATTATGAGAGTCTGCCCGTGTCACTGCAACAGAGACTGCGATCCGTTTCTGGGCTACGCCGCCGGCGTGTTTATCTTTGCCAAAAGCTCCGCGAGCCTGAACATTTCGATGTTCTCCAAATGCTCCACGCAGTCTGCAATTTCATGTCGCAAAGGGGCCGACGCATCTTCTTCACCGCCGCCGATAATGTTGCACGCTACATCAAAAACTTCAACACCAAGGTGCTCCACGTGGGCGGCATCGAAGTCATCCTGCCGCTTTATTTGCAATACAGTATCGGGATTTATGTATCCTCAGAGGTCGTCTGGGATTGGATCGCCGTGATACTCATATTGTCCTCCGCGGCCAGACGCTGACCACAGAAGAGGTCAAAAATCTCCTTTCGCCCTCAGCTACTGCAGTGTCTCGCACGCATCTGGCCACCGCTCACCTTTCTGAAGGATATGTCGAGAGTGGCTGACACGCAGTGACTTAAGTCTCAGTTAGGAGTTTGGGGGTAAGTAATTCGCGATCCTTCTACCCGGGCAAACGGTGTCAGTAGGTGCTCCCGTGCCTGGCCCGGGCTGAAGATATGCAAGACGCGGACACCTCTCACGGCCAGCGCATCTGCAATCAAGGAGCGGTGGCAGCGCCACGGAACGGCTTCAGCACACATAATGGCGGTGAGGCGCGCCGAAGCCAGTTTGACAAGCCCTTCCAAGCCCTCCTCGAATTCGGGCCCCTGCATATAGTCGGCGAATCCCCGGAACGATGCATTTCGCCAGCCTGTGTTGACCGTGTTGGACGACGCATGCCGTAAGCCGCCCAGGGCGGCAAGATGGACGTAGCGGATGCCCGCCGCGCGGAGAGGCTGGGGAAGAATGTCGGCGTTGTACTGTGGATTCTTACGGGAACGGGGCATAGTGCGGACGTCCACGAGTTGCTTGACTCCGTGGCTCTGCAACAGCTCCAGGAAGGCGGGCAGATCACGTGTGGAGTGGCCTACTGAGTAGATAACAAGAGGTTTTTTCTTCATCCCCGCCGCGCTCCCGCTGTCGACTGTACCACTCACCTGTGCAATGAAAGCTACGTTACCAGCCTCGTTCTCGCCCAGCACACGCAGGTTCAGAATCGGATAGATTCGGGCCTGGTCTGTTCAAACGCAGGGCGCAGCATCCGGGACTCCGTTTGGACCGCGAAGCGCCGCCCGGATCGTAGGCCGTACAAAATCCGGCGAACGTTGATGAAGTTTTAAGAATCGATATGAGAGGCCGGGACGGTGACACGTCGGGGTAAGAGGGTGGGAATTCTGCTTGGACGCAAGTCCACCTACGGGAGACCCAATTGCGAAATTGGGGAACCGTTCTCATCTGAGTTCCCAGCGCGGCTGCCTGGCTAAGCGGGCGCACCCCGCGTACTGTCAGGCGGCGAGAGTCTACGTGAGAGCCGGATGCAGGAAATCTGCACGTCCGGTTCGACGAGGGGGGAGGCAACCGTGCTCCGGCATCGTTCCTCCTCTACTCTACCGTCAACTCGGATGGAAAAGCTAAGCTTATTCATAGTTTGCGATAACCAGACATTTCATCCACCCGACTGTTCGCTGACAGCTTCGACCACAGCTTCTTCCATCCATCGCCCGTCACCCAGCGATACAATGCTGTTATCAATAACGTCCAGAGCAATCCTCAAAACTTGTCATTGATGATAGCCGTGCCGATGAATGGAATCGAACTCTGAACGGAAAAGAGGTGAATTTATGCCACCAAAACATGTTCTGATGTACACAAGACCTGGTTGTGAAGACTCTGATGCGGCCCGGGAGTTTCTTAGAAAGCACCATATACTCTTCGAGGAGGTTAACATCGACAAGAGTCGGGAAGGGCTCGAGTTTGTGATGAGCGTCAATGAGGGAAAGCGGCGAACGCCCACGCTTAATGTGGACGGGCGGGCGTTCCATTGCTCTCAGTTTGACCCTCGGAAACTGGCGCGCGAGCTTGGATTGGAGGATGTGGCCCAAGCCCAATCCTCGCTGGACAAAAGGGCCTGAAGGAAAATCGGCGAGTCGAACGC
>JASHOS010000146.1 GCA_030040995.1 Terriglobia bacterium
GGAGATCACGTACACTTTGCCGTGCTGCTGGATGGAATTCCGGTGAACCCCAAAGAATGGTGGGACCCGCATTGGATTCACGACCGGATTACTGCGCGATTGCAGCAAAACACGCCGCAATAACCGCAAGGCCGTTAGGAGAATGCGTGAAGCACGACAAGAAACCCGGCCCTCGCCCCCTTGGGGGAGAGGGCGGCGCGCAGCGCCGGGTGAGGGGGTCCCAGCCAAGCTTTCCGGAGCAGAGTAGCGCAGACTCCCGCATTTCAGAGAGTCTGCGGCTTTTCTGGAGTTATTGAGGGCCGGAGCCGGTCACTAGCTTTCGTCGGCCTCTTCCTTTCCATGCCCGGCCGCCTTGGCTGTCGTAACAATCTTTTCCGAAATCTGGGGCGGAACAACGTCATAGTGAGAGTAATCCATTGCATAACTCCCGCGCCCTTGCGTCATCGAGGTTAAGTCCGAAGCGTAGCTCAGCATCTCAGCCAAGGGCGCCTGAGCTTTGATAATGGTCGAGCCACTTTTCGAGTCCATGCCCTGAATGCGGCCGCGGCGGCTATTCAAATTGCCCATGATGTCTCCCGAGTAATTCTCTGGAACCGTGATTTCTACGTTCATCACGGGTTCAAGCAGGCACACCCTCGCGTGTTCCATGCACGCCTTGAAGGCCTTCGATCCTGCCAGCTTAAAAGCAATCTCGGAAGAGTCTACGTCGTGGTAGGAGCCATCGTAGAGAATCACCCGGAAGTCTACTACGGGATAGCCGGCCAGATAGCCCCTCGAGGCAGCGTCCACGATGCCCTTTTCAACCGCGGGAATGAAGTTTCTGGGAATGGCGCCGCCGAAGATGTCGTTGACGAACTCAAAGCCAGCGCCACGTGGGAGGGGCTCGACTTTAATCCAGCAATCGCCATATTGGCCGTGCCCTCCCGTCTGCTTCTTGTGTTTTCCTTGCGCTTCGGCTTTGGCCCGAATCGTTTCGCGGTAGGGAACCTTCGGCGCTTTCAAGGTCACTTCAACGTTGAAGCGGCGTTTGAGCTTGGCGACGGCCACCTCCACGTGCTGCTGGCCAGACCCGGCGAGCAAAAACTCGTTGGTTTGCGCATCTCGCGAAAACCGGAGCAGCAAATCCTCTTCAAGCATTCGATGAATTGCGGTGGAAAGTTTGTCCTCGTCGCCTCGCGATCGGGGCTCGATGGCGAAAGAAATCGCCGGCTCGGCGAGCTTCACCTGGGGATAAAGGACTGGCGCTGATTTGTCTCCGAGCGTATCACCTGTCAGCGTTTCCTTGAGTTTCGCCACGGCGCCCAGATCACCGGCGCGAAGCTCTCCCACCGGCGTCTGAGTTTTTCCCTGCACAATTCCGATGTGCGCGAATTTCTCCACGCCTCCCCGTCTGTAGTTGACGAGTGAGGATTCGTTTTTGAGTATTCCGGAGAGCACCCGGAAATAGCTGACGCGCCCGGCAAAGGGATCGGCCAGCGTCTTGAACACGTAGACGGACACGGGCTCGTCATCAGCGCTGCGCCGCCTGACGGGCGACTTACCCTCGGGTGAGGTTCCTTCCCAATCCTGCCGGTCGGCCGGCGATGGAAGAAAATCCGTGATGAAGTTCAGAAGGGACTCGCTGCCAACGTTCGGCAGAGCCGCGCTGGCAAGCACTGGGAACAGTCTTCTGGTACGGATTGCCTCTTTCAGGCCGGGGATCAAATCCTCCGCTGGTATGGTCCCTCGGTCAAAAAACTCTTCCATGAGCGCATCGTTGCCCTCTGCCACCATTTCGACCATTGATTCGTGCGCCTTCGATGCCGCTTCCGTCATTTCCGGAGGAATATCGGATTCTTTCGCCTTGCCACTGGCGTTTGAATCGTAGGCGTACGCCTTCATGCGCACAAGATCGATCAAACCATGAAATCCCTTCTCTTCGCCCCAGGGCAACTGGAGAGGAATAACCGGCCGGCCAAACGCCTCTCTCAAAGCCTGAAGGACACGGTCAAAGCTGGCGCGGTCGCGGTCCATTTGATTCACCACAAAGGCGCACGGCAGACGGTATTTCTCGCAGAGTGCCCAGTTTTTCTCGGTCTGGACCTCTACTCCGCCGACGGCGTGAACTAAGAGCAGCGCCGCGTCCGCAGCGACCAGAGCGGCTTCCGCCTCATGCAGAAAAATATTGAAGCCCGGCGTGTCAATGAAGTTAATTTTTGTTTTTCCCCATTCGGCGTATGCAAGTGACGAGCTGATGGAAAACTTGCGCTGAATTTCTTCCTCGTCATAATCCGTAACCGACGTCCCGTCATCAACCTTGCCAAGGCGGTTCGCCGCGCCAGCGGTGTAGAGCAGTGACGAAATGAGCTGAGTTTTTCCGGTATGACCGTGACCGGTCAATGCCACATTACGGATGTTTTCACCTTCGTAACTTTTCACTGCGCGCTCCTTAACTGCAACGGTATCTGCTTAACGCGTTAGTCTGCTCCGCAGGGCGGGAGAGAACAGGCATGCTAACATATCCGTTCCCACGCGTTCAATTCCACCAAGGGCGTTTGTTGTAGCGCAGCGCGGCCTTGCAGCCGCAACCAAAGTTATAGATACTCTGCCCTCTCCCTCGGGAGAGGGTGGCTCGCGGCCGGCGCTTTCTCCAGCCGGCGCGGGCCGGGTGAGGGGGTCGCCAAAAACCTTGCCAAAAAACAAGAATTCTCGGGCTTGCAATGCAGGGCTCGCTTTTTAGCCCACCGGTCTTTGATTGCGCGATGACGCCGGAGGGTTACAAGGCGAACGCTGCGCTACAACCACTCCTGCCCCGACTTTGACGACCGTGTCACGAGTCGGTTTCGGTGCCAATCGACACATCGTTACTTCTGGTTCTCAGGAATCAGGTATTCCACCAGCACCAGGTCGTGCCATTCGTCGCCGAGTTTCGCATGTTTCTTGTGAATGCCCACTTCGCGCCAGCCCGTCACCTCGCACAGCTTTCGGCCAGGCTGGTTAGCCTCCATGATCCGTCCCACCAGCTTGTAATAACCCTTTTCCCGGGCTGCGTTCTGCATGCCTTTCATGAGCTCCTGGCCAACCCCGTGACCGCGCAGGCTGCGGTCGATATAAATTGAGAGCTCCGCGATCCCGCCATAGCACGCTCGCGGGCTGTAAGGAGAGAGTGATGCCCAACCCATGAGCGTGTGCTTCACTTCCGCTGCCAGCACCGGATACTTCTCCGGCCGGGCAACCAACCAAAGGTAACGTTCCTCCGGAGAAACGTAAGAGTTCTCGAAAGTGGCGACTCTATCCTGAACGCCTTGGTTGTAAATGCGAGCGATTTCTTTCGCGTCGTCGGCGCGGGCGTTTCGTATCTTGAGCGGTTCCGTCCATTCAGCCATCCGTGAAACCTTCCTTTTCTCTCGATTGAGCCCAGGCCGGAAATTTTAACGGCTCGCACCGGCCAGGGCAACCCTTGATCCCCACGGCTCTCGTATTCAATTTAGCAGGGTTTGAATAAATGTCTCATCTGTCGCCATCATCTCAGGCAGGGCTGCTATCCTTAAGAATGCGTATCCGGCGATCTCGATAATGCCTTAGTTTCTGGCTCATGGGTAGCGGTCGGTAAAGCCTGCCACACACAATGGCGACATAAAACCGCCTTTACGCGCCCGAAACTGAGAATGTGTGAACAAATTGCACATGTCACCACAAAGACACCAAGACACGGAGAAACGAGTTTTGTTTTCACGCTTAGTGCCTTGGTGTCTTTGTGGTTCAAACGATTAATTCACACCTTCCGAGGCACTACGCCGGAAGCGCGCTTGCGCCAAAATAGAATAGAAAGGAGATGACTATGCCTCGATCCACGAACCGCGTTGCCCTAGCGGGAAGCGAACGCAAACCTTTAAGGGGCGCCCGCGAAGCCGGATTGCCCGCGCAAGACGAGCGAGTCCAAGTTTCTATCATCGTGCGGCCTAAGAAATCCTATGGAACTCTTGAATCCACCGGGGTGCTCAGCGCCGTCAGGCCGGAGAAGCGGCAATACCTGAGCCGGGAGGAGTTTGAAAAGGAATACGGCGCTGATCCCGGAGATGTGAAAAAGATAGAGGCCTTCGCACACGAATATAACCTGACGATCGTGCAGGAAAGCTTGGCGCGCCGCACGGTGGTGGTTTCGGGGACTATCGCCCAACTCTCCGAGGCGTTCGGCGC
>JASHOS010000147.1 GCA_030040995.1 Terriglobia bacterium
GACCCCCTGGGGCTAGTGTGAACTCCAGCGGCACACTCTAACCCGTTATCGGCCCCAGAACGAGAATTTTGCACGCGTATGTAGCGCCGGGCTTTAGCCCGGCAGATGCCGACCTAAAGGTCGGCGCTACGGGATATCCAGGGCGAAGCCCTTGGCGAGGTAATCTTCGGCCGTTCCGGGCACCAACCCGTTAATTAGAAAGTGGAAAACATTTTCTCATTCAGGATAGCTGTCACCACAGTTTGACCTCTCCACAATGCCTCTCTCAAATCCCAGACCTAGATTAGAAGAGCGATTTTGCAGACCCGTTTCCGCGGTGAGCATTGAAGGCAGGAACATGAGCAGGGTGCCGGAACCACTTAAGTAACAGCCTCTCAGATATTTACCGATTATTAGAAGTAAGAGCGACGAACTGCGGATCGAAGCCGCCCGAACGCCAGCGAATTGAAGGATGGCTGGCACCGTTTGGAATAGCGTTTGCTCAATGAGTTTCGTCCAGTTTTTTTCGCGTAAGTGTTGCTGATGTTAATGAGAGGGAGCAACCAGCTTATGAATCACCGAAAACATGGCAAGTCCAGGCGTTTTTCTAATTCCAGTCCTCGCGCCCCTAAGTCCAGTTCTCCAGGGGTCGCGGTTGCAACCGTAGCCTTGCTTTTCATGGCAGTTGCGTATGGCGTCGCGCGCCTCACCTCCAGCCAGGATTATACAATTCACTGGGCGTGGAAAGAGGCGGCGACACTTGGCGGATCGCTGAGTAGGTTCTCCCATTCGCGTGCACCTGTCATCTATCCCTATTCGATTATCCCGGGAGGCGTTCGCAGTCTCGCGGATTTAGAGAGAGCTATCGCCCAGGACCCCGTGGTAGCCGCTCAGTACGCCAACTTCGATTTGGCCAAGTTTCGCGTCGTTAGGCTCAAGGCAGATAAATACGCTTACGTTTCCTACCGGATCGGAAGCGATGTTTTCTGGACAAAGAAGAAACTGAAGCTGCGCAAGGGGGAAACCGTCATCACGGATGGGGAATACTACGCCAGAACCCGTTGCGGCAATCAACTTTCAGAGATTCCTCAAGCCGCTACATGGAGCCAGGAACCTTCTGATGTTACCCTCAACACTCCCGCGACACCAAGTGGAGAGCCTGAAACGGAAGCTTTTGCGGCCGTGCTCCCAGGCCCTAATATCGGGAATTCGGTCACGCCAGGAGGGTCAATTCAGTTGCCTCCAACCGGAAACTTCGTAAGCACGGTACCGCCGTCGGGAATTCCGCTGATACCGCTTGTCCCTCCGCCTCCGGGCTGCCAGACAAAGAACTGCAAACAGTCTGTTCCTCCGACTCATCCCTCCCCGGTGCCGGAAAACAGCACCTTTATCCTGCTGGGCAGCGGGATCATTGCCCTTGCCATCTATATGCTCCGGCAACGTAAGGCCGCTCTTGTCGAGAAGACACAGGCATAACAGCAGCGCAGCGCGGCCTTACGGCCGCAAGCAAAGTTACAGATGTTTTGCCCTCTCCCTCGGGAGAGGGTGGACCGCGGCCGGCGCTTTCTCCAGCCGGCACGGGCCGGGCCTGCGCCCACCGAAGGTCGCTTACGCTCCAGAGCTTCAGCGACGGAGCGGCTCCTGCCCGCAGGCGGGTGAGGGGGCCCTAAAACGCTGCCCAAAAAGCGGGATTTCACGAACTTGCAATGCAGACTCGCCCCGGTGAGTCTGCGGCTTTTCTAAGGGATTCAGGATAGGTCGCGGAGTTTCCAAAGACGGGAAACTCTGCGCTACCTCTATTTTTTTTGTGGCCAACTTAGTGTAAGTTTACGGAGCCCTTATGCCAACCAAAGCGACCCTTCCCGGCATCGAGCCTTTTGCGCGCTCGGTGATGCGAATCGTGATCGGGTTCACGTTTTCATGCCATGGAGCGCAAAAGCTGTTTGGCGCGTTTGGAGGGCTGAATGGCCACGGCGCGACGGTGCACGCTCTGACGGTGCTATGGATTGCTGCGATCATCGAAACCGTTGGAGGAGTGCTGCTGCTGCTCGGCCTCTTCACCAGCCCCGTGGCGTTCATCACGTGCGGCGAAATGGCCGTGGCGTACTTTACAGTGCACGCCCCGCGCGGTCATTTCCCTCTCCGCAACGGAGGGGAGCTCGCCGTCGTTTACTGCTTTGTGTTCCTCTATCTCATTTTTGCCGGAGGCGGCCCGCTCAGTTTGGACCGCGCGCTGCGGCGGCGATAGCGCCCGGTCACGTGGGGCGGTTGTAGCGCAGAGTTTGCCTTGTAACGCTGCGGCTTTTCCGTTCAATCGCAGGCCGCAGGGCGGAAAAGCGAGCCCTGCGCTACAAAAACGCGCTCCAAACCGTAATAAGCCCAACTTTGGCGTAGCCCTGGACCGCAGTTCCTGTCAAGGTGACGCGGGAGTTGTGAGTGTGATAGCATCAAACGAGCGGTGGGAGTGTTTGTGCAGGTTCTGGCTTACCCTCGAAGACAAAAGCTTCAAGAGCTTTAGTGAGTTGTGAGGAAAACTTATGTCTGGCCATTCAAAATGGGCGACGATCAAACACAAGAAGGGTGCCGCCGACGCCCGCCGGGGCAAGGTATTCACGAAGCTGATCAAGGAAATCACGGTGGCCGCGCGCATCGGAGGCGGCGACCCAGACGGAAATCCCCGCCTCCGGGCGGCGATTGCGGCTGCCAAAACTGAGAATATGCCCGCCGATAACATCAAACGCGCCGTTCAGAAAGGGACGGGTGAGCTTCCGGGCGCTACCTACGAGGAAGCAGTATACGAGGGCTACGGGCCGGGGGGAGTCGCCATGATGGTCGAAATCGCCACCGATAACAAGAACCGGACTGTCTCCGAGATTCGTCACATCTTCGCCAAGCACGGCGGAAACCTCGGCGAGAGCGGCTGTGTTGCCTGGATGTTTAACAAGCGGGGGTACGTGGTCATCGAGAAAGATAAAGCAGATGAGGAAAAATTGTTGAACCTTGTCATGGACGCCGGTGCAGATGATTTGACCGATGACGGAAGCAATTGGGAAATCTTTACCACCCCAAATTCGATGCAGCAGGTCGTGGACCGCCTGAAGGCAGAGCAGATTACGCCAGCCCTGGCGGAGGTTTCCATGGTTCCGCAATCTTATATAAAGCTTAGCGGCAAAGGCGCTCAGCAGATGCTCCGATTGAGCGAAGAGCTTGAGGACCACGAAGACGTCCAGCACGTTTTCGCTAATTTCGACATTGCGGAATCAGAACTTCACGAATTGGCGGAGGCCAATTGACGAATGGCCGCAGAGTTTCTAAAGCAAACAAACTCTGCAGTATCGTTTTACGTGGGCGCGGACGCCAAACTGTGGTCTGGGCGTTCACTGCTGAAAAGCGCTACCGCGTCACCATCCGAAGCTGCAGCGACCGTTAAATTGTTACCTTGGGGTCTTTCAGCCCATCACTTTCCATGGCTGCGCCTGAGACGCGCGGGGCTGCTTGTGCTTGCCGGTGCGGTCTCGGTGGCCGTGGTGATCTCAGCATCACCGGGTTTTTCGAGTGGCGGGGGCGCCGCGCAAGAGCGGCTGATATACACGAAGATTCTGAAGGGGAGCAACCCGGCTTATGAAAAGATCGCCGTCAGCTCCAGCGGCACGGGAGCGTATGATGGCAGGGCGCTCACCGATTCTCCCAACCCCCAGTCCTTCAAACTTAATCCCCTGATTACCCAGAAGCTGTTCGCCTTGGCCGCAAGACTCCACGATTTTCAGGGCCTTAGTCTTGAGAGCCGTAAGCGCGTGGCGGACCTAGGTCAGAAGACCTTCGAGTACCAAAACGGGTCACAAGTCTATCGCGTGGAATTCAACTACTCATTGAACCGTACGGCTCAAGCGCTGACGGACCTCTTTGAAAGTATTGGCACGGTAGAGCGTCACATCCTCGCGCTTGATTACGCGATGAGATACGACCGTCTCGGCCTGCCGCGTCAACTGGACTTAATTCAGGATGACTTGAACGATCACGCACTTGCAGATCCCCAACTGATGGTTGCGGCCCTCCAACAGATTATCAATGATCCCCGCTATCTGCACCTGGCTCAAGTGCGTGCCGAAAATATTCTCCGTCAGATCGAGCTGAAAAACTGAAAACTCGAGTTCGCGATCTGAGTCCCTTCCCCGGGACCCTGAGTGCGTGGCCTAACCCTGCATTCGAATTCTTACTGTTGACAAGCGTCTGTCCGATTGTTTATCATTTAGTTATCATGCTGGAAAGTCCGGCCTCCCTGCAAGCACTCGGCAACTCCGGCTCCCCCTTGCGACTTATCCCTCCTGCCGTCCACGCCGATGCCTGTGCCCGAGCCTGCAAATTCATTCCGAAGGATCTTCCGCGGTTGCCATCAGCGATGATCTCCAGCCAGTATTCAGGAACCACGCTTCGACAGTCCCCTATCAAACTCCATTGCCAACCAGGAAATCCTCCCTGCTCTGCCACCCGAACGAACAGAAAAGATTAAAATTACCGAACGAAGCTGTTATGTTATTGAAAACAAAGGCACGAAGATTAGAAAAATGGCCGAACCCGTTATATTGCTGAAAACAAGTAACTTGACTCGATATTCCTGCTAAATAACTGGAATCAAATCACTTAATGCATAAGTTTCGGGAGCAATTGTAGCGGCGGGTTTATCCCGCCAACGGAATGGCGGCATAAAGCCGCCTCTACGCGCCCGAAACTGATGCAAACGCAGTGACGTCCCTCCACAAATCCGGGCTGAGCTTTACTCATATCTTCGGCTGGACACGTGGGGTGCACGGCTTGAGCCCCGAGGGAACAAGGCAGCTCACAGGGGGAGACCGATCTGTCTTATTTCATGTTTGTTCTTATTGGCGGTTCCGGCATGCGCCTAAAGCAGGTGGCGTCTTCTCCCTGCGGCCCGGTCGCGATTGCGCGCGGCAAGCCAACGAACAGTCGAGAATGTTAAAGTTAAGGACCGCAGTTCATCCTGTAACGGTTCGGGGAGATCATTGTGCGTAAGTTGCTTTCCATTCTTATGTGGAGCGGTATAGCCGTTTTTACCCGGGCGTTTGCCTTGGTATCTCTCGCGGCCCAGCGAGGAACGCTAGCGGTGGGCGCTGCAAGAGTGGACATTACGCCTCCCGCCGACGCTGCGCTTCCTATGAGCGGCTACGAGGGACGCAAGCAGGGATTTGAGTCAATTCACGACCACATTTACGTGCGCGCAATCGTGCTGAGAGACGGAACCCATGACGCCGCCATTCTGGCATGGGAACTGATCGGAATGCCCAACCAGGTATGGCGGGATCTATCGCAACGGATCTCGACACAGTTGGGTATTCCGGCGAACAACCTCATCCTTGCGGCCGAACACGTGCACAGCGCGCCGTCGGTGGCTGGCGCCTATGTTAAGGGCTCTCCTGCAACCATCGCCTACACAGCGAAGCTGGAAGATTACGCATTCGAGGCAGTGCGTGAGGCCCAAGAGAACCTTCGGCCAGCGCGGTTCGGCTACGGAACGGGCAGAGCGTACATAAACATCAACCGCCGCGAGCAATTCCCGAACGGCGGATGGTGGCTCGGATATAACCCCGACGGGCCCTCCGATAAGACGGTCTGGGTACTAAAATTCGAAAGCCTTTCAGGCAAGCCCATCGCTCTGTTCATTAACTATAGTGTTCATGGTGTTGTCATGGGACCACAAAACCTCGAAGTCAGCGGTGATCTGCCAGGCGCCACCTCGAGATACGTCGAACAGTATTACAAAGGAAAGCTCAAGATTCGCGACGATGCCGGATGGGAGATGCGGCTGAAAACGGAAGACAGAGGTCAGGTAGTGGCGCTCTGGACGAGCGGTCCGGCGGGCGACCAGAATCCGATCGTAGAGGACAGCGGCGAAGACTTCACTATGGTTAATGCGCTGGGGCGGATCTTGGGAGAAGAGAGCGTCCGCGTGGCAAATAGAATTACAAGCACGACCTCGAACGTAACCATTCGGAGCGCTCGCGAGCAAGTCCTCACTTGCCCCGGCCGCAGGCAGGTATCAGGGCCGCACGGGCCAGCTCCGAGTGGAGAGCAGAAGTTCGGCGGAGCGAAGCCGGCGCACATCCGGCTGAGTCTGCTGATGCTGAACGACCTTGCTCTAACGGGCGTTTCGGGCGAAGTGCTGACGCCGATCTTCTGGCGTCTGGAGAAGGAGTCTCCGTTCAATAACACAATCATGATTACCCACGCGAACGGGATGAGCGGCTATATTCCCGCCGACGCCCAATACGGCCAAGTCAGCTACGAAGTGGCGGTCACTGGTTTCGCGCCCGGCTGCGCCGAGAACGGGATCGTCAACGGCTTGGTCCATATGATGAGATTGCACTAACAGCCGCCGCCGCGTGCTGCGATCCATTGCCGGTTGGAAAGCCGGAAACCCGGAAACCCGGAGACACAGAGGTTGGTTCGCTCTGTGCCCCCGGTATTTCCCGGCTGGAGGTAGAGCCGTTGCTCAGCGCCTCCCGCCTCCTCCGTGCCCTCCTCCATGCCCGCCGCCGGACGCATGGCCGCCGCCCCCGCCGCCACCGTGAGCGGATCCGCCGCCTCCATACCCTCCGCTCGGACGGGAAGAGCCGCGCTGAGAGCCGCTGCTGGAGCTTTTGGTGCTCGGCCGGTAGTAGCCGTTGCTCCAGGATCCGCGGTAATTACTTCCACCGCCGGAGCGGCCCGAAACGATGGGCCGGTTGATATCTAACGACGGCTTCTCGCCACTCGAAAAGCCGCCGCTCGACCTATCGAAAGACTCACGAGCCTGGGGTGAAAAGCGGCTCCAGCTCTGTCCGGACTGCCCAGAAGCGCGGTTTGAACCCTGCGAGGATCCCTGCCACCTTCCAGAAGATGGGGTGCCGCCCGAACGTGAAGACCCGAAGCCACTCCAGCCGTCGCGAGAGCCGGAGTTGCCGGACGAACCGGCAGACCGGCTGCTGAACGAGCTGCGATCCTGGCTCCGTTCCTGGGGGGTGCTGCTAAACCTCCGCCAGCTTGCGCCGGATTGGGCCTGCCCGCGGTTGGAAGCTCCATTGGAGAAGCCGCGCGCGCCCTGCGAATAGGATTGGCCTCCGCGCTCGGAACTGCGACTGCCTGCTTGAGTGGAAGTGGACCGGTTGTTCTGGATCATCTGCCGCATATTCGCCGCCTGCTCCGAGAACGACCGCTGCGCCGCCGCCGGACGTTGGACGGAAAACATTTGGCGATTATTGACCGACGCTGAAGGCAGCGACGCCCGGCTCACCGCCCGATTTGCGAAATTCAAGCTGTCGCGCGATGGAGCTATCGGCACGTGACCGGAGACAAACGAGGCTTGCCGGAATTCGGCTTCGCTCGCGCCGGCTCTCCCAAACTGGCCCACCGCTCCACGCCCAAACTCGTTGGCGGGCATGTTGACGAAGCCCTGCCGAACGCGGGCGTTGGTCAAGGCGGCGCGGAAGTTCGAGAAAGCAGGGCGCCCGCCTCCGGCGAGCGGCCGGAAATAAGGCATGTTACCGTACCGGAAGTTAGCAATATCGGCGAAATTGGTCATGCGATAACCAAACCTTCCGGCGCCGTACCATGGAAAGAACGGATCGGCAGGACCAATGGGGAGCCATCCAATCCGGCCAAAACCGAAGCCAAATCCAAAGCCGAGACCAAAGCCAAAGCCGCCGCCGAATCCGAAGAAGGAAACATAGGCCGGAGCCCAAATGGGATGGTAGAACGTGCTGATGGGTCCTGGCCACCACATCCAGGCGCTGTTGTAAAAGAACCAGCGGCCATAGTGGTAAGGCGCCCAGCCCCAAGGCTCATACGAAACCCAAGTCCATCCGTAGAAGGGCTCATAGGTCCATTCCCCAGCGCTATAAGGAACCCATCCGTCGTCAATATACGGGGTCCAGCACCAGTCGTAGCCGGGGACGTATTCCCAGTGACCGTACGCATCCAGATCTTCCGTACCGGTGTAATATTGATTGTCGTATTGCCAGCTTTGAGCGTTGGCGATCAGGTTATCACGTTGGTCGTTCCACTGATCCCAACTGTCCTGGCCAGGAGCATCGACCACCTGATATTGCGGGTTTTCGGTCCCCTGCACTTCCATCATTTCGTGCTCTTTCAGATCGGCGCTTCCTTGCGGCGTCGAAACCTGGGCGCGCCCTTTGCGGACCGTCACTTTGGTGTACGATGCTGAATCGACTTCAATGCGGTACAGCCCGGGATTGAGCGGGTGCACGGCCACGTTGGGCGTGTCAATTTCCAAGTTCGCTTGGTTATCCTTCGAGACCCAGTAATCTACGAGGCCTTGCGCTACCTGCACCTGGATTTGCTGGTTGGAAAGGTTGGCGATTGAAGCTTCGGTTCGTCCCCCCAGCCGCAGAACGTTGGCATAGTTCAACTCAACTTCCGCACGGGAATTATCCCCGGTCGAAACCTTATCGCCTACAACCAGTGGAGCGTTGAGGATGGCAGCTACCCAAGTTCCCGCTGCGCCCCGCAGGGTTGAGACTTCGCCGTTGATGTAGCTGATGCGCGCAACTCCCGGCGACGTGTTCGCGGGACCGGATGGCGCGTTTTGCTGGGCTCTTAAGCCCGGCACTGTGAATAGCCCCATAACCACGGCGAGCGTCACGATCCAAAATTGTTTGTTCATAAAGCACCTCCGCCTGCCGATTCGTGGCAAGGCGTCTAACTATTCAAACCTGACTTTAGCACGCTATATTCCAAATGCTGGAGGGGTCTGACCACAGATTTAATGCTCTAGAATCAGCGGCTTGAGTGGCTGATGCCGTTGGCACAAATGTAGTTCGGTGACTGCTTGGTCCAATTAAACCATGCGTTGGCCGATTTCAGCCAAGCGACGGAAATGCGAATGGTGCTTCGTTATACTGGGCGACATAAGTCCGCGACGCTCGATCGCTGTAACGCCGGTCTGCGACCGGCGAATTTCGCCGTTCATAGAGAGGCGCTACAACAAAATAGCCGTCGCGGACTTATGTCGTTGTGTGTAGTGTTGAACCGAGGTGAATCTTATGCCAGTTTATTCTCACACCCAACTCGCAACCTTTGAGCAGTGCCCTTTGCGTTATCGCTTCCAGTATTTGGACAAGATCCCGAAGCCGGAAGCGGTCAGTGCCGAGGCCTTCACCGGCGCGCGCGTCCACGAAACACTGCAAAAACTCTACGAAGATTTAAAGTACGGCAAGATGAACGGTCTTGACGA
>JASHOS010000148.1 GCA_030040995.1 Terriglobia bacterium
GAGATCAGGCGCGTGGATTCCGTGGACGGGTTGTTGACGGGCAGCGAAGCCGTCACATGCATCTCCCGCGACATCTGTGCCACGCGGCGCGCGTCCCCGATGGTGTGCGTCATAGGCTTTTGACACAGAACATGCTTCTGTTTGCGCATGGCGGCCATCGAGATCGCCGCGTGCCAGTGATCGGGCGTGGCCACGTAAACCGCGTCGAGATCCGATTCCTTGTCGAGCGTTTCGCGTTCCCACCTGGTCACGCGTTCATCGGTGCTGTGGTAAATAAAGAGCGAAGTTCCGGGCCCGCGGTATCCAGCAACAATTTCGTCATTGCCGTCACCGTCCAGGTCGGCGCAGACAAGGGCGTGCCCGTTGTTGAAACTTGCGTCAATCACGTGCCGCTCGGAGAATCCGCCCGTCCTGCGCGTATAAACCACCACCTTGTTTCCATGCCAGGGCTCAATCGTGGCAAGGAACCTGTGCCCTTGAACTTTCCCCACACCAATTTCGCTTGCGCCGTGATAGCGGTCGGAGATCTGATCGCATGGGGTGAGGAGAGTTTTGGTCCACTGAAGGTCTGCTCCCCGCCCTTTCGATTCGAACAGGTTCACTCCCTGCGTGCTTGCTGTAAGAACCTCATCGCGGCCGTCGCCGTTCCAATCCATGACCAAAACACCGTGAACGATGTTGAGCGACTCATCGATCAGATGCGGAATCCAGTTGTTCGATTGCCGGAGCCGGCAATCGAGAAAGTGGCAAGCGCAGTGCCCGCGCCCAGCGCAGACTTGAGGAAAGTTCGCCGCGAGGCCGGCCCTTCCTCGCGACGATGGGCGGAAGTTTCATCCTGCGTGTGCCGAGCCATACGGTTCAATTCTAACAGGAGGTTCAAAATCAGAGAGTGCATGTTCGGCGCATCACAAGCGCCTTCTCGGCTGCTGTTTACGAATCTCCGGCGACCGTCGCACCCAGCACTTTGACGATGAACGGCTAACCCGCCCTTCGAGGGCGGCATGCCGGCATAGCCGGACGTGTGGGATTGTGGGTGGACCTCACAAGTTGCGCCATTCTTGCGCCGCTACTCTCGTTGCGCCACCGGCAAGCTGATATACGTCGCGTGACCGGGGGCGTGATAGATGCGCTGTATGGCCTCTTCATAGTCGGCGGCCGTGGCCTTGAAGATATTCGCGACAAACGTCTGCGGGTTGCGATCGTAGAGCGGAAACCAGCTAGATTGGATTTGCACCATAATCTGGTGACCCGGGAGAAAGACGTGATCGGCCGCGGGTAAAAAGAAGTTGTACTGCAGGGGCTTGTTCGGGGTCAGCGGTGAAGGGTGCGACAGGCTCTCGCGATACCGGCCGCGGAAGATGTCCATGGAGACGGCCAGTTCGTAGCCGCCCATGCCTGGCTCCTCGGCGTCCCGTTGCGGGTAGACGTCGATCACCTTGACGACCCAATCAGAATCGGTGCCGCTGGTAGAGGCAACCAGGTGCACCTGGGGACGACCGCTTACCTTTACCGCACTTTTCAGCACCGGAGTCTCGTAGGTCTCAACATCGGGGCGTGCAGAAGCGGGGCGCTGATCACCTACCAGCCACTCGGGCCAGGTACTCGTTTCAGCGGGCGGGACCGGGAGCGGGCGGTAGGGTACGGGCGTAGCCGGACTCGAAACATACTGGTCGTAACCGTCGCCGCTCGATGACTGCGGCGGCTCGAAGCCCAGCCCATGGCCGGCTTCGAGATAGAGCGGCTTCCGCTCGATGCTGCAGTTGCCGGGGCAGGACGGCCAGGCCGGAAGTTGTTCCCACTCATTAGCGCCGGTGAGATAAGCATTGACGTGCGCAAGGCGCGCGTCCGGTCCCTGCTCCTGAAGATGTTGGGCCAGGAAGGGAAGCAGAATGTGATGGACGAAATACCTCGAAGTGTCCGAGCCAAACTTGATTACGCCCAGGTGCGTCCCCTGTGTGGCCTCCTGGCCGTGGAACCAGGGTCCCAAAGCCAGATACAGGTTCTCGCGATTCGAAGCCTCAGCATAGAGCGCGCGGTATACCGCCAGTGCTCCGTAAATATCTTCCTGGTCCCATTCGCCGGCAACCAAAAGAGTGGGCACCGTTAGGGGCTCCCGGGCGAGTATTTTGTCGACCGCTTGATCCTGCCAGAATTCGTCATACGAGGGGTGGTTAACGATCTTGTTCCAAAATCCGAGCTGCCCCATGCCGTGCTCGGCTGCGAGCACGCTGGGGTTAGCGGCGTTGAGGTACATCGTGTAGTCGTCGTGATAATCGCTCCACCATTTTTCGGTTCCCTCACGTGTCGCTTCCTGCGAGTAGATGTAGGGCATCATCTGTTCGCGGAAGGCGCCATAGTGGAACCAGTCGTCACCCATCCAGCCATCCACCATGGGATTTTCCGGCACTGCCGCCTTGAGAGCAGGATTGGGATGCACCAGACCCATCAGCGCTTCGAAGCCGTCGTAAGATATCCCCATGATGGCAACGCGTCCATTGCTCTGTGGCACGTTTTTGACGAGCCAGCTGATGGTGTCCGAAGCATCGGTAGCGTCGGAGACGGGCGTGGGATTCAGTGGACCGCGGACGTAGCGGTTCATGATGTAGTCACCCTCGGATCCGTACTTGCCGCGTACATCCTGAGACACATCGATGTAACCGGCCTTGAGCGCCCAGTCCCGGGCCCTGAAACGGTCCGCATTATAGGGCGTACGCTCCAGAATGATTCCGGCGTGCTTCACATCTTTCGGTATCACGATTACGGTGTTGAGCGTGATGCCGTCACGCATTGGGATCTGGACGACCGTGCGGGTGTAGTTCAGTCCCCGGGGCACCGGCTTGAAATTTTCCGGAATCTCGCTCGGCAGACTGGGATAATGCGACTGCGACTGCGGCCCATGTGAAGGCTGCTGTTGCGCAGCACCACTACCATGAGTCAAAAACAACCCTGAGGCGAGCAGGAGAGGAAGCGCGCGAAGGGCTAGGGAGCGCACGTAAGTTATCATGCTGGTTTTCAGTCTACCTCCCAGTATTATTGATGTCTTTCTGATTGTGCCATATGACGGCCTATCGGCCGCAACCAAAGGCAGATTCGAGATTCAAGATTCCGAGTGAAAGGCATCAGAATTTGGCTTTAAGAAACCGTCGCACGGGGCAAGAATTTGGGAGATCGTAGCTCGCTGCAGGTCGGGACACATCGCCTTGGGCGCTCCGGGAAGTCCTTGCTGCAAGCCGGTCCGCCGACAAACTTTCGGGTGGCGCGTGATACACTCAGCAGCTCGAGGCGCAAGAACGAGCGCAAAGGACCGAGCAGCCCAAATGATGGACGCGGTGATCAACCATCTCTGGCAATCAATTGTGTTCGCGATTCTGGCCGGACTTCTCACCCTGGCATTTCGCAGGAATCGCGCCCAGATCCGTTACCGGCGGGTGCTTTTGGTACCGCGGTCGCTCGCGAGTCTTGGAGTAAGCGTGTTGCTGGTTCTGCGGATCTTCCCGATCCTGACCTATGGAGGCGGACACCTGGAGATGACTTCGTGAAATTCATTCTCGCCGCTCTGCTCTTTGCTTTCTCTGTTCCGCCCGTCGCTCTGCAGGCGCAACAATCGCCCTCTCCCGTCCGCAAGGGGTCTCTCCTCGACCATATGACGGGCCATTGGGTCGCGAGGGGCGTAGTCGCCGGGCAGCCGACCGTACACGATGTGGACGTCGATTGGGTTCTCAATCGCGAGTATCTGCGCCTTCACGAAATCTCGCGCGAAAGATCTCCCAATGGCTCTCCTGCCTACGAAGCCATCGTCTTCGTCGGCTGGGATGCTGCCGCGCACGAATACACCTTGCTCTGGCTCGACACGACCTCTGGCGCCGGCCTCAACTCGCCTGCCATCGGCCGCGGAAAACTCTCCGGAAATCAAATCGCGTTTCTCTTCAAGAGCCACGAAGGAAATTTCCATACGACCTTTGCCTACGACAAGTCATCCGGCACGTGGCAGTGGATCATGGATGGTGAAGAAAACGGCAAGTTGGCTCCCTTCGCCCGGCTTAAACTCACGAGAAAAAAGTAATGAGACCAAAGCAGCTGGACCTCACCAGGCGAGTTGCGGCGTATCAACATACGGCTTGCCGTGCTGAAATCAGTCTGCCGGATGACGGCTTTGGTCGCTGCAGCCTCAAGAGCTGACTCCCAGCGCCCGCATTGTGCCGAGACCTATGTGGCCAATGCAGCGGGACGCCAGCCTACCAGAGCTGGCAGCGATCTTTGGTCGGCCGGACCATCTTGTCTCCTGGCTTGCATCCGAAAGCTCGGGCAAACGCCGGCATGTTGGACGGCGGCGCGAAGGCGCGGATGAACCGGAGCGATTCGAACTTTCGCGAAAGACAGGCGTGTAACCGCCCTTCGGAAGCTCGATGACTAACTGGTCCGCAGTGCCCTCGGATCCGTAGTATTCCCGAAGCTTTGCTCGCAAACGCGCAGCGTCCACCCGGACCACCGCGCTGATTCGTGGATCGAAATCCGCGGCGTAGAGTTCGATGCCGATGGTCATTTCTTTCAGAGGCTTATCCGGGGAGGATAGGGTGTGCTCGACCACAAATTCCAAGAAGCGCCGCATCCGGTCAGCGTTCGCAAAACCGCCGCTGACGAGGACCCTACGAAGTTGCGTTCTGACTTGGTCAGAAGACGGGGCTGTCATGGTTGCTCGCTTTGGTCGTTTCAGATCAGAGCATAGATCCGCGGCGGCCTGGGCATCGGCAATTCTGATGGCAAGGTCAAGCATTGTGTCAGGCGACAGCCCCACCATTATCCTCCTCACCCGGCGCTCCGCGCCACCTGGGGAGAGGGGCGGGAGGTGAGGTGTAAAATTCCTCTGGAACTCGCAGCCCCTTGAAAGGGCGGTCCAGGCTTGATAAGCTAACGGAGGAGGAAGGATACACGGCGAAACGGCATAGGTCGAAAGTGCGGAGCGAGTCAAAGGCAGGCGATGGTAGCCGGCTGACAAGGCGCCAAGTGATGCGCGGCTTGTTGGCGGGCGCGGGCGCAGGAATCGCGCTGCCCGCGGCGGCTTCCAATCCGCTCGGCGGCGGCCCTGCTGCGGACGGCGTCAGCGGGTCCGAAGCAAAGGTCGCTTCGAAGGCTTCCGAAGCGTGGCAGCCAGTGTTTCTGGACGAGCACCAGAACGCGACGTTAATCGTTCTGGCGGAGCGGATCGCTCCAGGGTCGTCCAAGGCCCAAGTGAACCGGTTCATTGACCTGCTATTGAGCGTGCTGCCCGCGGATGCACCCCAGGGCTTTCTGACGGGTGACAACAACCCGGGATTCACTGTAGAAGTTCGCGCGCCGGCGCGGCAACGGCTCCTCGACGCGCTAGGGGTGTTCGATGGGGAGGCGCGGAAGCGTTTTGGGGCGCCCTTCAAAGATCTGCCGGAAGCTCAGCAGTTGGCGATTCTCAACGACGCGGCCGAGGCGCCGGCTCAAGCGACAACGACGAGTCCGAAAATTCCTCAGCTTCTTCCCACCGAGAAGCCGGTCACCCTGCACGACCGCTTTGATGACCTGAAAAACTGGATCATAGGCGCCTACTACTCGAGCGAGGCGGGCACTCGCGCATTAGGCTGGAATGGTGAGCTGTATTTCCCGAGCTTTCCGGGCTGCCCAAGTTCCGAGCGCAACGCTTGAGCCGCGGGAAACGGCCGCTGCTCCCCGGCAAACTTCTTCACCAAAACCAGCAGGGCTTCCTGATCCTCCGTTGAGAGACGGGTCTTTGCCCATATCTCCGGCTGGACATCGGGGGTCAACATGAAGTCGCTACTATGCAGCGGGTGCGGAGGGCCTCGTATCAGGGCACGGCTTTACAGGTCGCGGAAAAACGGCTTTTCGGAGCCAAAATCGGCCGAAAATGGCGGTCGCTCGAACGGAGAATCAATAACTTACAAATCTTGACGAGCGCCATCTGGGACTCTTAGGGGAGTTTTTCCGCAGCCTGTTTAGCCGTGCCGAGGGAAGCTGAGTCTTGGGGCGGGGCTTTAGCCCCTGACCACCAGCCGCAGCGGCTAAAGCCGGCATTCTGTTGGCTTTCGGTCGGCACGGCTGAAGCCGTGCCCTGATACACCCCGGTGTCCAGTAGAAAATGTGGGACACGCTCAGGTTGAGAGACGGGGCGTCAGTTCGCCTTTTGTGGGAGGCTCAACCCGGGACGTGCGGTGCGGGAACAGAGGAAGCCATCTTTGTAGGGAGGAAGATGCGTGGCGAGCGAAATCTATGACGTGATTGTGGTCGGCTCGGGAGCTGCGGGCGGCTGGGCCTGCAAGCGGCTCTCGGAAGCCGGACTGAAGGTGGCGCTGGTGGATAACGGGCGAAGGCAATCAGACGCCAACTTCTGCGAACACCAGCCGGCCTTCGAGCTGAAGTACCACAACTCGGCGACATATTTGCTGGAGAAAACCCAGCCGGTCCAAATTCAATCGGGCGGGTCCTGCGACGAGTACACGCATTCGTGGTTCTGCAACGACCTCGATGAGCCCTATACGCACGATCCGGGATACCCGTTCAGTTGGCAGGGGCGGATTCGCGTGACAGGCGGCCGGATGAACTGCTGGGGGCGCGTGAGCCTGAGAATGAGCGAATACGATTTCAAGGCAGCGTCGCACGACGGCTACGGCGTCGATTGGCCGCTAAGCTACAAGGACCTCGAACCCTATTACGACCTGGTGGAGGAATACGTCGGTATCACTGGGATGACGTGGAACGACCTGCCGCAATTGCCGGCGGGCAAGTATCAGCCGCCGATGGAGCTGACGTGCGCGGAATGGCGGTTTCGGACGCGGGTCAAGCAAAAACTAGGCCGCACGATGATGCTGTCGCCAAGTGCCAACCTCACCCGCAGCATCAATGGCCGGGCCCCCTGCCATTATTGCGGGCCGTGTTACCGCGGGTGCGCGACGCACTCGTATTTTAACTCCGTCTTCACGACCCTCGCCGACGCCTTCGCGACCGGCCGCTGCACGCTGATCCCCAACGCGCAGGGTTACAAAGTGCTGATGGACTCCCAGCGGAATCGCGCCCGCGGCGTGCTCTACATTGACCGGATCACGCGGGAAGCCAAGACCGTCGAAGGGCGATGCGTGGTGCTTTGTGCCCAGGCACAGGCGTCGGTCCAAATGCTGCTGAACTCTTCCACGCGCGAATACCCGAATGGGTTGGCCAATTCTAGTGGCGTGCTCGGCCATTACTTTATGGACAACATCATGGGCGGCGGCGCGGCGGGTGAATTCGACGACGTGGCGGGCAAGCCTTCCATCAACGGGCCGCACCGCCCCGTGGGAATGTACGTCGTCCGCTTTCGCAACCTGGCGTTCGATCCTTCCACTCGCGTCAAGTCGTTCATTCGCGGTTACGGGTACGAAGGCGGCGGTGGCCCGGACTTTAACTGGAAACATCGCGGCTTCGGCGGCTATTTCCAGAAGTCTGTCTTCGATCCCAAGGTAACGATCGGCTTTGGCTGCTTCGGCGAGTCACTCGCCCGCTACGAAAACTACGTTTACATTGATCCCAATGTTGTGGACACCTTCGGCATTCCCGTGCTCCGTTTCCATGTGAAGTACGGCGACAACGAGTTCGCGATGGTTGAGGACGCGGCCAATTCTATGGCGGAAATGATGGAAGCGGCGGGCGCGAAAAACATTCGGACTTATGCCAGACCCTCCAGTCCCGGCTGGGCTATCCATGAGGTGGGGGTGGCGCGCATGGGCAATGACCCCAAAACGTCCGTCCTCAACCAATTCGAGCAGTCCCACGACATCAAGAACCTTTTCGTCATGGACGGCTCGGCTTTCCCGTCCTCCGGCTGCCAGAACGTCACCCTTACCATCATGACCTTGTGCGTGCGCTCCTGCGACTACCTGATCCAGCAAATGCGGCGCGGGGAAATCTGAGGCGCGTCGAAAACCAGTAGAAGGACCGGCCATCACCGCTGCCCCGCGAGGAACGGTGCAGGGTTTACCTACAATCCCACCTGCCGGTTATGTCGGCATGCCGCTCTCGTAACGCGTAGGTCCCGGTGACGGGCTAGAGGGGTTTCTCTGCTCCATTGTGCCTCAGACCCCGACCACTGATTTTTAAACCTCCTGTTAGAATTGAACCGTATGGCTCGGCACACGCGGGATCAGGCTTCCGTCCCCGAAGAAGGGCCGGCTTCGCGGCGGACTTTCCTCAAGTCTGCTCTGGACGCGGGCAGTGCGCTTGCCAGTTTCTCGATTGCCGGCTCCGGCTGGAGCACGAAAAGCCTGCCTCGTTGGCAAAGCCACACGGTGGCGAGGATTCCCGAAGGCTACCAGGTTGCCGTGGCCGATGTGAATGGCGGCGGCCGCCTCGACATTCTGGCCCTCAGTTCTCAGAAGAACATTGTTGACTGGTACCAGAATCCCACGTGGCGTACCCGGTTCGTGACGACTTCCACAGAGGCCAACATCAGCTTGGCGCCGTTGTTTCGCCGAGGGTATCGTGCGCAAGGGATGGCGCTTGCCAGCGGTTTCCATCTGGACCATCCTGAGCAGGGCGGAGACCTTTGGTGGGCGCAGCCGAGAGCTTCGCTCGATGCTGAATGGTCTCTCACGAGGATCGGCCGAATTCCGGCATCGCATCGATTGCGCTGGGCCAACCTTGATGGCGACGGCCGGCTGGAACTGGTGGATGTGCCTATTGTGGGTGCTGGATCCCGGCCGCCCGATTACTCAGTTCCGGCGCCGATCACCTGGTTCGAGATGCCAGAGAGACTTCTGACGGGCCGTACTGCGAGCGCTGGGCAGCAATCGAACAACTGGATTCCGCATCTGATCGATGAGTCGCTCAACATCGTTCACGGTGTTTTGGTCATGGATTGGAACGGCGACGGCCGCGACGAGGTCCTCACTGCAAGCACTCAGGGAGTGAACCTATTCGAATCGAAAGGGCAGGGAGCAGGCCTTCAGTGGAACAAAACTCTCCTCACCCCATGCGATCAGAGCTCCGACCGCTATCACGGCGCAAGCGAAATTGGTGTGGGGAAAGTTCAAGGGCACAGGTTCCTTGCCACGATTGAGCCCTGGCATGGAAACAAGGTGGTGGTTTATACGCGCGGGACGGGCGGATTTTCCGAGCGGCACGTGATTGACGCGAGCTTCAACAACGGGCACGCCCTTGTCTGCGCCGACCTGGACGGCGACGGCAATGACGAAATTGTTGCTGGATACCGCGGGCCCGGAACTTCGCTGTTTATTTACCGCAGCACCGATGAACGGGGGATCAGTTGGGAACGCGAAACGCTCGATACGGACATGGCAGCTTCCTGTGTGGTGATTGCAGATGTCAACGAAGATGGCCGCCCAGACATTGTTGCGGTTGGTTCATCAACCGCCAACGTCAAGTGGTATGAGAACTTAGGGTTCGCATGAACGCGGCTACATGAGAGGACTTTACGTACCTTCGTTGGAATATAACCAAACCGGCAGCCACGTTGCGACTTCGGTGAGCGTGGGCTCTGGAGCACGGCTGACCACGAGCGGCACTGTCCGTTAGCAGCTCCTTCACGCTCGCCTCCTGTCGGATAAGACCCCGCTCTGGTGACTGTTCAGATCGGGCGGATGAAAGCCAGGATTATTGTAGCGGAAGCAGTCCTAGGCGACAGGCAGGCAGAAGAATGCGAGTAGTGTATTGTCTCAGATTCAAGAGAGGTAGCGCAGACCCGCGTTTTTTGCAGGTCTGCGGCTTTTATCCCCGGAACTCGGGAAAAGCCGCAGACTCTCTGAGACGCGAGAGTCTGCATTGCAATACTGTAAAATCTTGTTTTTTTAGCAAGGTTTTTCGGCGAATCCCCTCACCCGGCCCGCGCCGGCTGGAGAAAGCGCCGGCCGCAGTCCACCCTCTCCCCCAAGGGGGCGAGGGCTGGGTATATTTCGACTTTGGTTGCGGCCGCAAGGCCGCGCTGCGCTACCTCGCGGTGGCGCTGGCGGTTGCCGCAATCTCTGCAGCCTTGGCGTTCGGCCAAGCCTCAACTCCCGCGCAGCCGGCCACGGATGGGCTGCTGCTTCAGGCGAAACAGGCCGAACTCACCCACGATTTCCCGGCCGCAGCGGAACTGTATCAGAAATACTTGCGGTCACATCCCGACCAGCCGGAAATCCTCCAGCGCCTCGGCTTGGACTATTATCTTTCAGGCCGGTTCGGCGGCGCGATCCCCGTCCTCGCTAAAGCCGTCAAGCTTGATTCCTCGCTGTGGGGTTCCAACCTCTTCTTGGGCATCTCTTATTATCGAACTGGCCGCTTTAGCGACGCCTTAGGCCCGTTACAGCGCGCCCTAAAGCTTAAGCCCGATCTGCCAGAGGCAAACCTATGGCTCGGCTCGGCGCTCCTGGCTGAGCACGAGCCGGAATCTGCCGTTCCCTACTTGCAGCGCGCTTCCACCGACGCGCGAGTTGGCGCTCAGGCGGATTCGCTGTTGGTGCAGGCTTGCCGCCAGGCCGCAGAGAGTTATTACGACCGCATTGCAAAACTTAGCCCGAATTCTTACCGGGTTGACGAGCTGAAGGGACAGGAGCTGGCATGGGAAGGCACAACCGTTGGGGCGCTGCTTCAATATCAGAAGGCGCTCAATCTGAAGCCGGATTTGGAGGGCGTGCATGGCGCCATGGGCGAGATTTATTGGCAGCAGCGGCAGTTCGCTCTTGCCGCGAAGGAATTTCAAGCTGAGCTGCGCCTTGATCCCTTGGATGAAGAATCGAATCGCCGGCTGGGAGAATATTGGGTTGCCAAGGGCGATCCGGCGCAGGCGATCAGTTACTTCAATGCCGCCATGGCAGTTCACACTCAAAGCCCTGGCGAAGTCTATCACTTCCTTGGTCTCGCGGACCTCTCTCAAGGAAACATTACCAACGCCGAGGCCGCTCTCAAGCTGGCGGTTCGCGCGAACCCGCGCGAGCCCTCGAATTATCGCCTCCTGATGCAAGTGTATCTTCGGATGGGGAAAACCGATCAAGCCGCAAAGGAACGAGCCCTTTTCGAAAAATACACCGCCACCACGAATCGGTAGCCGCGGGTTTACCCCTCACCCGCCTGCGGGCAGGAGCCGCTCCGTCGCTGAAGCTCTGGAGCGTTAGCGACCTTCGGTGGGCTTAGGCTCGGCTCGCGCCGGCTGGAGAAAGCGCCGGCCGCGGTCCACCCTTTCCTTCGGGCTGATCTTTACCCACATCTCCGGCTGGACACGGGGGGTGGACATGAAGTCGCTACTACGCAGCGGGTTGCTGAGGGGCCTTGTATCAGGGCACGGCTGAAGCCGTGCCGAGGGA
>JASHOS010000149.1 GCA_030040995.1 Terriglobia bacterium
TCCGGAAAAGCAGCGGGGCAAAAGCAACCAGGTTGTTGCGCCAAACCATCCACGTGTGCATGCCGGGCGTCTGGATATTGACGTAGTGAATTCCCTTGCCGTCGAGCCAGGCGCGCAGGGTGCGATTGAAGCGGCCAACCACCGGATCCTGCTCGCCACACGCAATCCACAGAAGCCGCAGTTGAGAATTCACCTGAGCGGCGGGAACCGGAAACTCCGCGTTGAGACTCCGCTCGGCGAGACCGGCGCTAAAAGCGCCAACCCAGGCAAAGCGGTCAAGGTCGTTCAGACCCACGTAGAGAGATTCGCCGCCACCCATACTGAGGCCAGCAATGGCACGGTCAGCACGCTTCGCGCTCACTTGGAAATCATGCTCCACCTGCGGCATAACTTCCGTGGTCAGCGACTCGCGGAATTTCACAATGTTCTGTGTAACCAGATCCTGAGTGCGCGGCCCCGGTCCAAGCCGGCCAAGAATCTGAGGAGCGCCGTAGCCAAGCGGCATCACCACAATCATCGCTTTGGCTTTTCCTTGGGCGATAAGGCTGTCGAGAATGATGTTTGCGCGGCCTGCCGCGGTCCAGGCGCTTGCATCGTCGCTATATCCGTGAAGGAGATAGAGCACAGGATATTTGGTTCTGGCGCGAGGGTTATACCCGGGCGGCGTATAGACATAGAAGTCCCGGTTATCGCCCACTACCGCGGAGTGATAGAAGATATGGTGAACGACGCCGTGGGGTACGTCCGTAATCTCCCAGGGCTCGGGGCTTGCGCCAGGCACCAGCACCATGCTTTGCGGACCAAGAAGATTGGGCTTGATCAGGGAATTGGAAGGATCGATCAAGCCCACGCTATCCGCGACAAACGAATAGCCGTAAAGATTGGGCGCCAGAGGATCGCTCGTGGCGGTCCAAACACCATCGTCTCCCTTTTGCATCACCAGCGGCTGCGCGACGCCTTCGAGGTCAAGCAGGACCCTCCCGGCATCCGGATCACGAAACCGGAAGGTTACGGTACGGTCGGCATTCACTTGCGGCGAGCTAATCCGCCGACGTTGGGGAAGAGGCCGAGACGGGAGCCTGCGGGTTGGTTGCTGTTCGGAGGATTGAGGCCGGAGGGGCAGGGCTGAGGCAGCGAAGCAGGCAAATAGAAACAGCAAAAGGCGAGCTCGCATCTTGAACATAATCGTCCTTTCGGCGCTTGGAATGAGGTTCTTAAGCTTCCCGGAGGGCGATTATACAACACGCGCGCTGCTCAGGGTACCGCGCAACTGTGCCTGAGAGCCCGTCATCCGTCACGATTTGTTCGCTATAATTTAGTTTCGCGTCTGATGGTTGCGGTATGGGCATTGTGCTGCCAGCAATTCGACTGGTCTGTTTCGTTCTGGTGTGCGCCTCGATGGCATACTATTTCCTCGCGGCTGCGGCGGCCATGCGGTTCGCCCGGCACGCGGCGAGGCCTTGCCCGCTGCCCCCCAGCCCGCCCTCTATGGCGCTGCTCAAGCCGCTTCACGGTCATGACGAAGACCTGCTCGGGAACCTCGATAGCTTTCTCGACCAGGATTATCCTGACAAAAGGTACGTCTTCGGCGTCTCCACCGGGAGCGACCCGGCGCTCGATGCGCTCAACGAAATCAAGCGGCGGTATCCTTCGGCGTCCATCATCCAGACCGTCGGGGATGAGCCGTCCGTGAACCGCAAAGTCGGCAAGCTGATGCGGATGCTTCGCCAGCCACCTCAGGCGGATGTGCTGGTCATGAGCGACGCCGACGTACGCGTCCAGCCTGATTATCTTCGCCGCATTGCTGCCGAGCTTGCGGCCGAAGAACGGACGGGCATTGTGACCTGCACGTATGGTGGAATAGTTCTTCATGGGAGCCTGGGCGCCAAGCTTGAGGCGTCGTTTGTCAATACGGATTTTACGCCCACGGCGATTCTCTCGTATTACCTGGAGCCGATGCGCCACGCCTTCGCTGCCACGGTTGCCATCCGGACCAGCACCCTCGAGGAAGCGGGGGGCCTCGAGACCGTGAAGAACTCATTTGGGGATGACTTTGCGCTCGCTCGCAGGGTGTCCGCGCTTGGGCGTCGCATTAAGCTCTCCAGCTCGGTTGTGACCATGGCGATTGGCCGGATGAGCTTTCGGGAGTTTTGGGAACATCAGATGCGCTGGGCGCGTGTGGACCGGAAGATCCGCCCTATCAGCTTGGCCCGCCTCGGCATTAACGGCCCTTTCTGGGCGTTAGCGTTTCTCCTTGCTTGCGGTTTTGGTTGGCCCTCAATAGCGATTGCCGGGGCGGTGGTGGGGGCAAGGCTCGGAATGTCGGTCTGGACCGTGCGCCGTGTTTTGCGGCTTCCGTTGCGCTTCGTTGATCTTGCTTTGATTCCTCTAAAGGACTTGATCATGCAAGCCGTCTGGGTGGCGAGCCTGGCGGGAGACGAGGTGGAATGGCGTGGGCGAAAACTGCGCCTTCTTGCCAGCGGCGAAATGGAAGAAGTGATGTGAGCGCCGCCGTGGCTATGTTCAATCGACAATCGTCAATCGGCAAGCAACAATCATCAATCCGCTGCGGCGCCCAACGCCTCCGCTCTTTGAACCCGCTTCACTTCACGGGCGAACGACCCGGCAGCTCCGAATCCAAGCGGCAGGCGAAGCGCGATGCCCATCGTGCTGATCGCGAGGCCGAGCGCCAGAAGGGTAGCTCGCGATCCGTAGCCGTGAAAGCCGATGATGAGCACCGCCGGTATGACGCCTAGGCCTGCGGGCGTGATGGGAAGCGCAGTGAGGAATAGTTCGGCCGGCTCGAAAGCGAGCACTTGAAGGAGGGGAACATGGACGCCGAAACTGCGCAATTGGAAGAACAGCATGATGGCCTCCCCCGCGAAGACCAGCGCGCGGATCAGCATCAGCCGCAAATAATGAGAGACGCGGGCGTTACGAAAGCTCTCAAAACAAGGCCATTCGTAGATCCGGCGAGCCATTTTCCACCGGGGGCGGCCTCGCATCCAAAACCATACAAACGAGCCAATAGCCGCTGTCACGGCTGCGGGGTAATACCATTTTGAGGCGAGCCAGGAAGTGGGAACGAGCATCGCTGCTGCAAGTCCGCTCACACCCATCACCAGGAAGTCAATCAGCCCCAGAAACATCATGGAAAAGCCTGCGGAAACGATCGGCACTCCCTTGCTCCGCCGCATGAAAATGGCAAGCGCAGTTCCCCCCGCCACGTGGTTAATGGTCTGCAAGAAATACTGCGCGGTGTTGGCAGGCAGCATTTCACGAAAGCTGGTGTTTACATGAAAGTAGGTGAAGAGGCGGGCCAGGCTCACCGTGTCGCCCAGGAACCAGATGAGGAACGAGCCGAGACAGGCGAGCAAAAACAACCACGGGTTCACTGCCCTCAGTACCCGTATAAACTGTCCCGCGGAAATACCGCGGGCAAGGAAGGCGATAATGGCGGCAGCAAGGGCATAGGCCACCGCCCTTCGCAGCCACGCCGTCTTCCCGCTCCGGCCAACTCCCTGTTCGGCCCGTGGATCCCTGCCCGGCGGACCTGTCGCGGCGCTCGAACCGTCACCGCCGCGAGCGATCCCCTGCCAGCGTCCGGAAATGCGCGCCATGATGCAATTATAGTCTGAAACGGAGAGATCTCCTGGAGGCGCGGGTCGGAATCGAACCGACGCATAAAGGTTTTGCAGACCTCTCCCTTACCACTTGGGTACCGCGCCCGGTACTGAGGTGTGACCAACGGGGAATTTGGAGCGGGAAACGGGATTCGAACCCGCGACTTCGACCTTGGCAAGGTCGCACTCTACCACTGAGTTATTCCCGCTCGCAAGCCACTCAATTCCCTAGGCTTCGACTACCGAATTATAGGAAGCCGATTTGGGCATTGTCAAGGCAAGGTCTGGGAAGGCGGCAGCTACACTGCCGAAGATGCTGAAGCGCGAAGCACCCTGGAGTGTGGTAGCGCCAGCTACCGCCTTATGCGTGCCGCGCTATTGTAAAGAATTAAGCGGGGCGGCACACTAGTGTGTGGCCGCGCGAGGCAAGAGGAAGCAGGTTCAGTCGCTCGCCGAGGCCCTCAGGAGTGATTCATGGCAGAACCTATCCGCGTAGGAATCGTTGGCGCGCGCTTTGCCGCGCAGTTTCATTGGGAGGGATACCAGCGTGTTTACGGCGTTCCTGTGCAAATCGTGGGCGTCACATCGACGTCCGCCGGGTCGCGCGAAGCGTTCGCGCGCAAGCGCGGGATTACGGCATTCAGCTCATTCGAAGAGTTGTGCGATGCCTCGGAGGTTATTGACCTCTGCACGCCCGGCTGCACTCACGAGCCGCTGGCCGTCGAGGCGCTGCGCCGCGGTAAGCACGTGGTGATCGAGAAGCCTTTCACAGGCTATTACGGTCCCGGCAACAGCGCGTTTCGCGGAAACATTTTTCCCAAGGAGACGATGTTACGCGAAGCAATGGAGAGCTGCGACCGGCTTCTCAGCGCGGCTCGCGGGGCAGGCAAGCGCATCTGCTACGCCGAGAATTGGATCTACAGCCCGGCTGTGCAGAAGGAACGCGAAATTCTGGTCAAGAGCGGCGGCCAAATCCTCTGGATGATTGGCGATGAGTCCCACAGCGGCTCGCATTCGCCGTACTACGGGATTTGGAAGTTTTCGGGAGGAGGATCCCTCGTAGGCAAGGGCTGTCATCCGCTAAGCGCCGCTCTCTATCTCAAGCGCGCGGAAGGTGAAGCGCGAGACGCCAAGCCCATCCGGCCCGCATCCGTTTCGGCGCGCACTCACGAGATCACACGGCTCAAGCGCTTTCGCGACACCGGGTTCATCCGCACAACCTATGATGATATTGAAGATTACGCGCAAGTGCATATTGCTTTCGAGGACGGAACCGTGGCGGATATTTTTGCTTCAGAGCTGGTGTTAGGCGGCGTTCACAACTGGCTGGAAGTCTTTGCCAATAATCACCGCACGCGATGCAATTTAAGTCAAATTGACGCACTGGAGACCTACAACCCCAAGGAAGAGTTTCTTAAGGACGTTTACCTTACGGAGAAACTGGGCACGAAGCAGGGTTGGAGCCATCCAGCGCCCGACGAGCCCTGGATGAACGGTTATCCGCAGGAGTTCCAGGATTTTATGGAGTGCGTCAACACCGGTCGTGAGCCGCTCTCGGGCGGCGAACTGGCGCGTGACACCATTGCCGTTCTCTACAGCGCATATCTTTCGGCCGAGCGCCGCGGCCAGGAAGTTGAAATTGCCTGAACCCAACAGTTCGCCTTGCCTTCGCCGGACCGACGACCTTCTTTGCTGAGGCGTCAAGTCGATCATTGCCGAGGTTCTTGAGACCCCGCGCATCGTACGCCTCGTAGCGGCGGTTTTCAACGTCCCTGATTCCCTCTTCGATTCCCAGACGGATCTCTTCGCGCTGGCTCTCGGTAAGATCCAACTCGAATTCGGCGAGCGTCCGTTTCCTCCTGGCCGTCTCCGCCTCTTGCATGCGCTGCACCGCGTGACGCACGACTTCGCTGGCGTTCGGGTACTCGCCGCTTTTTACTTTGTTGCGTCGGTCGAATGTTCGCTTTCCGAGGTAAGCATCCTACAATGGATCAAATAAAAAAGAGAGCAACTGGTGCCGAAGAGAGGACTCGAACCTCCACACCCTTGCGGGTACTACACCCTGAATGTAGCGCGTCTGCCAATTTCGCCACTTCGGCAGGGGGGTGAGCTGAACGCGATGAAGAGCGGAACGCGGCCACAAGCGGGTCGGCGATCCGGGTTTTTTATGTTGCCATTGCGCTTGGGTTCTGTCAAGAATCAGGGAAGTAAATCGATGGCGCGTATGTTTCTAATCGGAAGGGATTGGCAATCCAGGGCGCTAGTGCGGGCGCAGCTCCTTGAGGAAGGCGTTGACGTTGAAGCATACGAAAGCCCCCTCGCAGCATTTAATTCGTTAAGCTGCCTCGTGGATTTACCACTGCTGATTCTCGCGGACCTGAGTCAGAGTCCAAACCCCGAAGCTGAAATCGACTTGCTCTCGCGGTGGGCGAAACTCATCCCTTCCTGGATCATTCTCGCTCACACCTTCGAGGTTGAACGGGATCTCCAGGAATTACAAATTGAGCGGATCCTTCGGAGACCGGTGAATGTAAGGCAGTTGGTGGAAGAAGTCAAACGCCGAATGGACGCGGGGTCGCAGGTGCCACGAATCCGGGAATAGAGAGGTAGCTCAGGGTTTCCTGTTTCTCAAAACTCTGAGCCTTGTCCGCGAATCCCGAAGCAAAAGCCGCACGGTCGAAAATGCTATGGCCTTCGTGCGGCCATGTATTAGTCGTCATGTCGCTTCGCGACACCCGCGAAGCACGAAAAGGACCCCTGCCCTCGCCCCCTTGGGGGAGAGGGCGGCGCGCAGCGCCGGGTGAGGGGGTACCGGGCCGAACTTTTCGGAGCATGGCACGACTTTAGGCCTGCTCCTCACCCGGCCGCTTCGCTTTCCCCCCCTCTTCCAAGCGAGAGGGCTGTTTCCCTTTTGAATGCGGCGCTAAGGTTGCGCGTAATAGCCCTGACGAGTGCGCGCGGTCAGGCCGGGCTTAGCAACCTTGACTACGAGGCGGTGATATTCGTTGGGCCGGGCACCTTGGGGCGCATCAAAGGAGATCTCGTAGTACGGCGCGCTATCCGCCAGGGCCTGTTCCAAGAGGCCGGAGAGGTGGCTGCTGAGGTGAAGAGTAAGACCGCCGCTCTGCTCAGCGACCACCTGAAGCCCTAGGTCCCCGAGCTGAACCTGGCTCGGCTTGCTGACACCTTTCAGAAACGCCTGATAATACGAATCGCGGGCGACAGACTCGGCGGCGCTGAGAGGATCGACGGCGTAGAGCGTCTCGCGGTCCAGCCGGAGCTCGGTCGAGAGGTCTACAATATTGGCGAAGAGTTGCTTTTGCTGCTTCGAGTCGAGCTGAGTGCGCACGCCGGACATCAGAGGCCAGCCGGGAGAGACCCAGAGAATGATCTTGCGTCCCGGCATCCGAGCCGCGCTCCCAACAAGCTGGTGCAGGCTGCCGACGGAAACCTGCAAGCGTTCGCCCGCACCGTAGTAGCCCGCAGAGCGGGGGATAACGCGAAGACCGGCTCGGTCCTGGTTCAGCGAGGCGCTGAGCGCGTTTCCGTCGGTCGATGCGTTGCCTACAAGCTGGAGCCCCTTGTCGGTGAGGACCGTCAGAACGGTAGGATAGGCGAGGCGGCCTGCGTCGGCACGAAGGAACTGGCTGACCTCGTTACGTGTATACGCGAGTACGGTGTAATCGATGTTCACCTCGTCGATGACCACGATGGCCTCAAGCTGAGCCTCGCGCCCACTGACGGCTTTGAAAGAGGTGATGGTTCGAGGCGTTTTGTTATCGAGCACCGTGAAGTCTTGCTGTTCGAGACCGGCAATGGGAGGCCCCGACTTCCGGGAGACAACCACGTCTAGGTAAATCTTTCCGTTGCTAGCCTGGGCCGACGGACTGTTCTGTTGAGCTAAAGCGGCAGCGGCGCAAAACAGAGTTACGAGAATAAACCTGCCGAGATGTGTCTTCGTGGACATGAGTCTTATCCCTCCTGGGCGGGCGCCCACGTGGTTTGTAGCGCCGGGCTTTAGCCCGGCACGTGCCGGCCCGCCGAGCGGGGTCGGCGCTACGGGATATCAGAGTTACCATAATAAAGTGGTGGAATCAAGCTCCACGAATAGGTGGTAGAGGGTCAGTTTGATGTAGAGGCGGCTTTACGCCGCCACATGGCGAGGTAAACTCGCCGCTACAAATTCAAACTGACCCGCTGCCGAATAGGTCAGGAAGAGATGGGCGTTCGAATGGCCGGACGGGCGAAGCGAGGCGCTGATCGGGGGTCAGAACGCGAACGTATCGTACGGTCTCTTTGCCAAGCCGGCAGGCAGTTCTACGACCATGGATGGGCGTTTGGCACGAGCGGAAACTTCAGCGCCGTCGTTAGCCGCGCTCCTTTCCGGATGGCCATCACTCCTACCGGCGTGGATAAAGCCATGCTGACGGCGCAGCAGATGGTGGAAGTGGACGCCGCCGGCAAGGTCACGCGAGGTTCCGGTCTCCCATCTGATGAGATGTTGTTGCATCTTGGGATCATCCGCGCTCGCCGCGCGGGCGCAGTATTGCACACACACTCGATTTGGAGCACGATGGTTTCAGAAGCGTATGCCGGCGAGGGTGGACTGGTGATAGAAGGTTACGAGATGCTTAAAGGCCTTGAGGGCGTTTGCAGCCACCAACACACCGAATGGCTGCCGGTCATCGACAATTCTCCAGATATCCCGTCACTGGCCCGCACCGTGGAAGCGACGCTCGAGCAGTGCCCGGATTCGCACGGATTTCTGCTGCGCCGGCATGGCCTCTACACTTGGGGCAAGAGTCTGACGGAAGCCAAGCGGCACGTGGAGATATTCGAATTCCTGTTAGAGGTAATTGGACGTAGTCGGGCGGATCGTAATCGCTAACTCACCGCTTCGGATAAGCAAAGCTTGCCCGAAGGGCAATACCGTGAATAGCCGTAGGTATAACCTACGGACAATCAGGCGCAGAAGTAAACCAACCCTGGTGGGGTTGACTAACCACGTGGTCATGGCAAAGATGACGGACGAAAAACAGTCGTGCCAAGGTCAACCCCTCCGGGGTTGTTCTTCGTTGATCGCCAAGTTTCCGTAGGTTGCACCTACGGCTATTCACCGTCCAGCCCCTTTCGGGGCTTGCGAGAAGAATGAGGAGGTTTTTATGGCGCTTGTTCGAATCCCAGACGAGAATCGCTGTTTAACTGAGTTCGCCGCGATCTCACGATATCTTGG